>NZ_MJGM01000034.1:0-98098 GCF_001864905.1 Curtobacterium sp. MCBA15_007 | reverse complement strand
GTGGACTGTCGCTCAGCGCGGAACGCGGGCGGACGCCCCGCGCCTGCCCGCGCACCCGCCTGCCCCGCTAGACCTCGCACACCTGCCCCTGCTTGATGTGCAGGCGCCGCTCGGCCCGCTTCGCGACCCACGAGTCGTGCGTGACGATGACGACGGTCAGCCCGCGCTCCCGCCACTGCTTCTCGATGAGCGCCATGATCTCGTCGCGGGTCGACTCGTCGAGCGCACCCGTCGGCTCGTCGGCGAGCAGCACGCTCGGGTTCTTCACCAGCGCCCGGGCGATCGCCACCCGCTGCTGCTGTCCGCCGGAGAGCTCGGCCGGCAGGTGCTCCATCCGCTCACCCAGCCCGACCTCGCGGAGGGCAGCCACCGCACGCTCGCGGACCTCGGTCCGGGACCGGTTCGCGAGCGACCCCACGAACGCCGTCTCGACGTTCTCGAGCGCCGTCAGCGTCGGGATCAGGTTGAAGCTCTGGAACACGAAGCCGATCTCGGTCGCGCGCAGGTCGGTCAGCGCGCCGTCGCCGAGCTTCGCCACGTCGCGGTCGCCACCGAGGTGGATCGACCCGGCACTCGGCCGGTCGAGCGCTCCGAGCATCTGCAGCAGCGTCGACTTCCCGCCGCCGGTCGGCCCCTGGACGGCCACGAGTTGCCCCTGCGGGATCGTCAGGTGCACGTTCGTCAGGGCGGTGACGGTCCGGTTCTTCTGCTGGTAGGTCTTGCTGACGTTCGTCAGCCGGTACATCGGACTGGAGGCACGGCGCGCCTCCGCCTCGCCGGTCGCGGTGTCGGTGCTGGTCACGGGTGCTCCTGTCGTCGGTTCGGTCGTGTCGGTGCAGCCGGCCATCAGGCCACGCTCCGGAGCGCTTCGGCCGGACGGAGCCGGCTCGCACGCCAGCCGCCGAGCGCGCCGGCGATGAGCCCGCCGAGGATCGCCAGGCCGATCGCCAGCAGGATCACCTCGACGGTCACCGGGGCGTGCAGCACCACGTCGGTCGTCGACGCGGTGCTCGCGCCGCCGCCGAAGCCACCGGCCGGTGCACCGCCCGTCGTGCCGCTGCCCGCGGCCGCGGTCGCTGCGCCTCCGGGCATGCCACCGCCGCCACCGGCACCCCCGCCGGTCGTGCTCGAGGCGCTCGCCGAGATCGTCGGGCTGATGACGTTCACCACGAGGATGCCGATCAGGCCGGCCGCAGCGCCGAGCACGCCGCCGATCAGGCCCTGCACCAGGGACTCGCCCGCCACCTGTCGGGTGATGCGGCCGTTCGACCAGCCGATCGCCTTGAGGGTCCCGAACTCGCGGGTGCGGCGGGTCACGCCGGAGATCGTGAAGAGGATCGCGATGAGGAACGCCGCGGCGAGCACGACGATCGACAGCCACGTGCCGAGGTTCGCGACCAGGCTCGACGCGGTGCTGAGCGACCCGGACACGCTCGAGGCCAGGTCGGCCTCGGTGGAGACGGTGGCACTCGGCAGCTTCGCCTGCAGTGCGGACTTGATGGTGCTGACGTCGGACGACGACTCGGCGGAGACGGAGATCGAGGTGACCTTGCCGTCGAGGTCGGCCAGCGCCTGCGCGGTGTCGAGCGGGATGTAGGTGTTCGAGCCCGTGGTCGAGGCCGAACCGGTGGAGCTGACGATGCCGATGACGGTGAAGTCCGTGCCGCCGATGTCGACGGTGTCACCGACCGCCTTCGACTCGCTCTTCGCGTACGACGCATCGAGCACGACGACGTCCTTTCCCGCGTCCTCCGCGGCGAAGGTGCGCCCCTTCGTGAGCTCGGTGCTCGTGAGCGGACCGACCGTCGCGCCGGACACCGGGATGCCGGTCACCGTGAACGAGTCGACGCTGAACGACCCACCGCCGAACCCGCCGCCACCGCCGGTGTCCCCGCTCGGTGGGCCCTGCTGGGTCGTGCTGTCGCTGCTGGAGTCGCTGCTGCCGTCCGTGCTGCTGTCGTCGGTCGACTGCTGCTGGACCTGGCCGGAGAACGTGCTGTTCTCGAGGGTCAGGACACCCGTCGCGGCCTTGACGCCGTCGGTGCTCGTGATCGTCGACAGGTTCGCGGCGTCCAGGGTGCTCGTACCGCGCGCGACCGCGAGCCGCGACTGCGACAGGTCGGTCGAACCGCTGTCGTCGTCGCTGTCGCCCCGGCTGCCGAAGTCGAAGCTCGGACGCCCGCCGTTCGTCGACGCCGTCGCGGTCTTGGTGACGGTGATGTCGGTGCCGACGCCGTAGACGGACTGCAGGACGCTCGACTGCGCTGCCTGCACGCCACCCGAGATCGACGACACGATCACCACGAGGGCGATGGCCAGGGCCATCCCGATCGCGATGATGACCGTCTGCTTCTTGCGGTTCGTGAGTTCGCGCCTGAGGTAGGTCAGGAACATGGTTCTCCTCGGTGGTGGCCGGCTGGGGTCACCGGCCGCGCAGAGCACGCGGCGGGGCCGACGGAGGAGAACCTAGGCAGCGTGGTTGTGGCGGTCACTGCTGCTTCCGATGAACCGCGTAAGCGCCCCCGGCAAAGGATGACACGTGATATTCTGGATGCGTGGCGATCGTGCGGAGTGGGGTGTTCAGCATCGCCGCGACCGCTTTCCGGGCCTCCGTGCAGATCGTCTCGAACGTCGTCGTGGCACGCGTCTTGGGGCCGGACGCGTACGGGGTCGCCGCGGCGGTGCTCGCGCTCGGTGTCGTCCTCGAGCTGGTCCGCAACAGCGGGTTCGCTGCGGTCGTCCTGCGTTCGGGTGCGCTCCCGGCGGACGTCCACGTCGCACTCCACCGGGCGAGCTCCCTGACTGGGATCCTGCTGGGGGCCCTCGTCGCCGCCTCAGGTCTCCTCGTCCTCCGGGCGCTGCCGTCGTCGCCGTCCGGCGGGCTGCTCCTGGCGATCGCAGTGGCCTTCCCGCTCGCCGGCCTCGTCGCCGTCCCGATCGCCTCGATGGTGCGCCAGCACGAGATGGGACGGGTCGCACTCGTCGAGTCGATCGCCGTGGTGCTCGGATCCACGCTGTCGATCGGTCTCGCGCTCGTCGGCGCCGGACCCGTCGCGATGGTGGCGCAGGTGGTGGCCCTGTGGATCGTGATCACGGTCGGCGTCGTCGTCCTGCGCCGCGTACCCCGCGGCACCGGAGCACCGTGGCGTTCGGTCCGCACCATGGCCGCGCTCGCGCGGGACGTGTCCTTGGTTCAGCTGGTCTCGCTCGTCGCCAGGGCAGGGGACCGCGTGCTGGTGGCGGCGCTCTTCGGCCCGGCGGCGTCCGGCTTGTGGGTCCAGGCCGTGCAGCTGATGACCTTGCCGCTGGACCAGATCGGGGCGGCTGTCCAACGGATCGCGGTCCCGGCGATGGCGGGCGTCGACGCCGTGGTGCTCCGTGAGCGGTTCCGGCGACTCGTCGGCACGGTGACGCTCCTGGCGTGGCCGGTCCTCGCCGTGCTCGGGGTGCTCGCCGGTCCGATCGTCCACCTGCTGTTCGGTGACGACTGGCTCGGCTCCGCGGCACTCCTGCCGTTCCTCGTCGTCGCGGGCGGGGCGCAGGCGCTCGGGTTCGCGGCCGTCTGGTACTTCATCGCCAGTGGCCGCGCCGGGCGACAGGTCCGTTGGGCGCTGGTCACCCAGCCGGTCCTCGTCGGCGCCCTCGTCGTCGGCACCGTCTGGGGGCCGCAGGGCATGGCTGCCGCGTACGCGGTGGCCTGCTCCGGGCTCGTGGTGCCGGCCTTCCTGGTGGCGACGAAGGGATCCGGTCTGCGGTTGCGCGACCTCGGACTCCCGGTCCTCCCTGCGGCCGCGGCCACGAGCGCCGCGGTCCTCGTGTCGGCCGTGGTCCGGGTCGGGTTCGGTGCTGATCCGATCGGCTCCGTGCTCGTGCCGGGCATCCTGGCAGCACTGGCGGCACTGCTCGTCGCCCTCGTGTTCCCCGACGTCCGATCGGCCCTGCCCCGTCGGCGCCGACGACCTCCCCGTCCCCGTCCCAGGAAGGCGCTCGCCCGTGGCCCGGTTCCCTGATCCCGTCCCCCCGGTCCCACCCGTGCGGACGGCTGTCATCCCCGCCGCCGGTCGCGGCACCCGACTCGGTCGCCTGACGCAAGCGATCCCGAAGGAGCTGCTGCCACTCGGCGACCGGCCGACGCTGGACATCGTGGTCGACGAACTGATCGGCGCCGGGATCGAGCGCATCGTCCTCGTCACCCGGCCGGACAAGACGGCCTTGAACGACTACGTCACGGACGTCCTCCGGCCGGACGCCCGAGCCCGGGGTGTCGAGTTGGAGACCTGTCTCCAGACTGCCGGGCCGGGCAACGGGGGAGCGATCCTGTCGGCTGCGACCCGCGTGCGCGATGAGTCCTTCCTCGTGCTCTGGGGTGACGAGGTCGTCTTCGGTGAGAACCGCAGCGCCGTCGTGCTCGACCGTCACCGCAGGACCGGACTGCCCGTCATCGCCGTCGTGCGTGCTCCGCGTGCGGCGCTCCGACGCTGCGGTGTCGCTCGTGTGGACGCCAGCGGGAGGGTCGTCGAACTCGTCGAGAAGCCGGTCGACCCGCCCGTCGACGGGCTCGCTTCGGTCGGTGGGTACGTGGTCACGCCAGCGGTGCTCGGAGCGCTGCGCGCCGTGGCCCCCGCGGCCGACGGGGAGCTCTACCTCAGTGCTGCGCTCGGCGCGCTCGCACTCGACGGGGGCGTGCAGGCCGCACGGATCCACGGCGACTGGCACGAGACCGGGTCGATCGACGGCTACACGACCGCGTTCGCCGCAGCGGTTGCCTTTCGCCGTTGATATTTCGCATGTGTAATGGGTATGCTGGTCGTCGACACCGAACGAAGGACAGCCATGCTCACCACCACAGCCCCTGACCTGCGGGCCGCCGCGCAGATCGTCGAGGCGTACTCCGTCCAGGTCGACCGGTTCGCCCGTCGGTTCCCCGTCGACGAGATCGCGCGCATCGCGGCCGTGCTCGTCGACGCCCACCGCGACGGACGCTCGGTCTTCGTCTTCGGCAACGGGGCCTGCGCGGCGTTGGCGAGCCACATGGCGGCCGACCTCGCGAAGAGCCTGGCTCCGTCCCGTCAGGCCGACCCGCTCGCTCCGGTCGCCGAGCGGCTGCGGATCCTCGCCCTGACCGACAACGCCGCAATGATGACCGCCGTCGGCAACGACTTCGACTACGACGACGTCTTCCTCGAGCAGCTGCGGGTCCTCATGCGCACCGGGGACGTCGTGTTCGGGCTCAGCGCCTCCGGGGGATCCGCCAACGTGCTGCGCGCGCTCGACTTCGCCCGCGACCGCGGCGCCGTCACGCTCGCCTTCACCGGGGCGATGCAGGGACTCCCGCCGATCCTCGACCTCGTCGACGTCGCCGCCGTGGTGCCGTCGTGTGACATCGACGTCATCGAGGACTTCCACGTCGCGTACCACCACGCGCTCACCCGTGCCTTCGTCGCCGGCGTCCAGGTCGCCCGCTCGTGATCATCGCCCGCTCCCCGCTCCGCGTCTCCTTCTTCGGTGGGGGCAGCGACCTCCCCGCGTACTTCTCCGAGCAGCCCGGGTGCGTGGTCAGCACCACGATCGACCTGGCCGTCGAGACCGTCGTCCGCCCCCGTGCACGTGGTGGGATCCGCGTCGTGACCGACGGCGTGCAGACGGCGGACTCCCCGGCAGCCATCGAGCACGACTTCGTGCGCGAAGCCCTGCTGCACGACACCCCGGCGGTCCCGGTCGACGTCTCGATCCACTCCGACGTCCGGAGCTCCGGGACCGGCCTCGGCACCTCCGGCGCGGTCGTCACCAGCCTGGTCGCGGCGTTGGCGGCACTCCGCGGTGCCGACCTCGAGCCGAGCGCGCTCGCCGCCACGGCCAGTGAGATCGAGATGATCCGCTGCGCGCGTCCGGTGGGCCTGCAGGACCAGACCGCGTCCGCCCACGGGGGACTCCGTCGCTACGACTTCGGCACCGACGGCTCGACGGTCGCGACGCCCATCGACATGCCGGAGCGTGCCAGGCAGGACCTCGAATCGTCGCTCGTGCTGGTCGACACCCTGATCGGGCGGGACGCCGGACAGCAACTCGGCCGCCAGTCCCGCACGATGTCGCGGCCGGGCGGAGCGCGGGACCGCGTGACACGGATGGTGGAGCTCGCCCGGGTGATGGGCGACGAGCTCGCCGCCGGTCGCACCGACTCGTTCGGCCCGGCCCTGCACGAGGCATGGACGCTCAAGGCCGCGGTGCTCGGAACGACGGCGAGCCCCGTCGTCGAGCTGTACGAGCACGGACGCACGCTCGGGGCCACCGGCGGGAAACTGCTCGGTGCCGGCGGAGGCGGGCACATGCTGTTCGTCGTGCCCCCGTCCGAGCGTGCTGCGTTCGTCCGGGCCCTCGGCCCCGAACGCGTCGTCCCGTTCGCCTTCTCGGAGACCGGGACCCGTGTCCGCGTCGCGTGACCGCCACCGGTCGTTGGAACGGCTCTCCGAACGGCCGCTCGACGGCGTCGATGCACTGTTCCTCGACCGGGACGGTGTGCTCATCGTCGACCACGGACACGTCGGGTCGCTCGACCGCACCGAGCTCGTCCCCGACGCCATCGAATCGGCTGCTGCGGCCTGGCACGACGGCATCCCGGTGGTCGTCGTGACGAACCAGAGCGGCATCGCCCGGGGCTGGTACGACTGGTCCGGCTTCGACACCGTGAACGGGCGCATCCGCCGAGCCATGCAGTCCCACGGCGCGGACGTCGACGTGATCGTCGGGAGTGCTCGACTGCCCGGTGACCCGGACCCGTGGCGGAAGCCCGGACCCGGCATGGTCCTCGCGGCGGCAGCGACGTTCGGCATCCGGCTCGCCGGGTCCTGGATCGTCGGTGACCGTCCGTCCGACCTCGCCTGTGGTCGGACCGCCGGCCTCGCCGGCGGTGTCCTCGTCGGCGACCTCCACGCCACGGGGGTGACCCCCGCTGCCGGGATCACCACGGCGGCCACGATGATCGGCGCGACGGCCGGACGACGGGAACCCGCACGATGAGCGGCGTCGCACCCCAGCCCACGGTCGGCGTGGTCATCCCGGTCGGACAGCGCACCACCATCGAGCTCGGTCCCCAGTTCGCGGCGCTCGCCCGGCAGACGTGGACCGGACCCGTCGAGATCGTGGTCAGTTGCAACGGTGAACCCCGTCACCTGGTTGATGCGCGCATCGCTGCAGAGGAGTGGCCGCGCGGTTGGACGGTCCGCTCCATCGACTCGTCCACGATCCGAGGCGCTGCCCCGGCGCGGAACGCCGGTTGGCGGGCACTCCGCTCCGACATCGTGCTGTTCTGCGACGCTGACGACGTCGTCGCGGACACCTGGATCGTGGGGATGGTGCGCGGGCTGGCCGATGCCGGTGTCTGCACAGGTCCGCTGCTGCACGACGCGCTCAACGAGCCGTGGATGTGGGAAGCGCCCGAGCAGGCGTGGCCGATCGTGCGGTTCGGGCACCTCCCGCACACGTCCGCAGCCAACCTCGGCATGCGGCGCACCGTCCTCGAGGCCACCGGGGGCTTCGACACGTCGCTCGGTGCCGCCGAGGACATCGACCTGGCATGGCGTGCGACCTACCTCGGGTTCCCGACCCACTTCGAACCGTCCGCATCGGTGCAGTACCGACTCCGCCGGGGCACCCGGGAGCTGTTCCGGAACAACCGGCACTACGCGCGCTGGGACCGTGTCCTCGTCGACAAGCACCGAGCGCACGGCGCCGCCTGGCGTCCCCGCGAGGTCCTCCGTCACCTCCTGGCGACCGGATGGGCGCTCGTGGGCGCACCGTTCGGCCGGCGGCGACGACGTGCTGCGGCGATCCGCCTCGGGACGGTCGCCGGCTGGGTGGAGCGGTTCACCGGCCGACGCCCCACCTCCACCTAGGACGGTCAGCCGACGTCGCCGTACTGCTGGCGCAGGTGTTCGGCGTACCCGCCCGGGGTCCTGCCGGCGAAGCGCCCGCTCGTCACCACCGGCAGTTCGACGGTCGCGTCCACGCGGAACCCGAGTGCTCGGGCCCGGGTGACCAGGCGGGCGTCCTCGTGTTCGGGGACGGGGTCGAACCCGCCGAGCGTGACGTACGCCGCGGCGAGCACGCCGAGGTTGGCGCCGTGCACGTGACCGAGCGCGGCGCCCGGCGGGTGCGCCCGCGTCCACCGGTCGATCACCGCGGGCGCCAGGTCGTCCGGGTCCGGGACGACGGCGCCGACGAGCACCTGCGCGCCGGATTCCAGTGCGTCGGACTGCTGGACGAGCCACCGCTCGTGCACGCGCGAATCGGCGTCGGTGTGCGCGAGCCACCGAGCCACCGGGTCGCCGTCGTGCGCTCGCAGCGCGTGCGTCGCCCCGATGGACCGTGCCCGACCGACCCCGACACGGTCCGTGGTCAGGACGTCGACCGGGTACCGATCGACCACGGCAGCGGTGTCGTCCGTGCAACCGTCCAGCACCACCGTGATCGCCGCGTCGACCCCGGGCCGCTCCGTGGCGAGCCGGTCGACCGCCACCAGGAGCGATCCGAGGCACGCGGCGATCCGGTCGGCCTCGTCGTGCGCCGGGACGACCACGTCGATGCGCGGTCGGTGGTGGGGTCCGGTCACCGGACGATCCCCTCGGCCCGGGCCACCGAGGTGACCGCCGGGCCGGGCAGCACGCTCAGCACGAAGTCCGCTTCCACGTGCCGGAGCAGGGCGGGACGCGGCCAGCGTTCGGTCAGCCGCGCGTCCACCGCGTCGCCGCTCGACACGGCCTCGTCGTCGGGGTGCCGCCAGTGACAGGCGACGAGCACGCCGTCGTCGTCGAGCGAGGTGAGCACGCGGTCGATCGTGGCGTCGAGGTCGGCCGGGGACAGGTAGTACCCGACCTCGGACATCACCACCAGGTCCCAGCGGCCCTCCGGCCACTCGGACGGCAGGGCCGCCTGCACGAACCGCGCGGTCGGGGCACGGCGGGCGGCACGCTCGAGCGGTGCCGCCGAGATGTCGGTGCCGAGCACGTCGTCCGCGCGTTCGGCCAGGGCGTCGGTCAGGACGCCGGTCGCACAACCGAGCTCGAGCGCCGAGCGGAAACGCGGGCGGGGGAGCGCCGCCAGTGTCACGGCCCGCTTGCGCTGCTCGTACCAGGACCCGTCGAAGTCCCACCCCTCGGGCTTCCGGTCGTAGTGCGCGTCGAACGACTCGCGAGACCGCGACGCGGCGGACTCCGGCACGAAGAACCACTCGGTCGTCCGCAGGTGGTGTGCGGCGTGCCGGTCGTCGACGATCGCCTCGTCGCCGACCGCGGGCGAGAGCGGCCGGGTCTGCGACGGGTAGGCATCGAGGGCGGCGCGCTTCCGGGCGACGAGGTCCTCGGTCAGCGGCAGCGCTCGAGCGCGGTCCCACGGGGCGACGGTGTGCTCCGGCTCGTCCCAGTGCCACGCCCAGATCGGGTACGCGAGCAGGTCGACGTCGGGGGCGCTCGCCGCGGCGGCCTCGGTGACCTCGCCGGCGATGCGGTGGTCACGGTGCCCGTCTCCAGGCCACGGTGCGACGAGGAGCACCGGGTGCGCGGCCGCGGCCAGCGCCTGGTCGACGGCCTCCGTCACGCGGTCGCGGTGTTCGCGGGTCGTGCCGTCCGGGATCCCGACCGAGGTCGACGTGACGTCGGGGTGCAGGACGCGCACGGCCGCAACGAACTCCGCGTCGCGTGCGGCGGCGAGCGCCTCCGCGGTCGTCGTGGGGGAGTCCGGGTGGGAGCGCTCGCCGCGGGTGAGGAGCAGCACGTGCACGGGGGTGCCAGCCTGCGCAGCCGCCGCGATCAGGCCACCGGCACCGAGGGTCTCGTCGTCGGGGTGCGGTGCGACGACGAGCACGGACCCGGTGTCGGCCAGGTCGATCGCCGGTGCGTCCACGCCGTCGAGGAACCGTGTCCACGCCGCCGGGTCGGTCCCCGGTTCGCGGTGGTCGAAGTTCACCACGCGACACCGCCGCGCTCGAGCACCATCCGGCCGATGCGGGCGAGGTCGCGTGCACCGTGGTCCTGCAGGACGTAGAGCTCGAGGTCGGCGACCCGCGCGGCGACGGCGGCATCGGCGGTCAGCGGTGCCGGGCCGATCGTCGCGACCACCCGTTCGCGCACCGCGTCGACCGACCGGCGCACCCGCGATCGCACCGTCTGGGCGAGCAGCCGCCAGTCGGTGTCGTCGGAGGCCGGGTCGGAGCCGTCGATCCGGGCAGCGGCGTCGGCGAGGGCGTCCTCGGCGTCGGCGAGGTCGGCGACGGTGGCACCGAGGGCCGCCTGCAGCAGCTCGGACTCCGGGTGCGCGGCCGCGGCGTCGCGGAGCACCCGTGCGAGCCCGACCGCACCGCCCCACCAGCAGGCCGCGACGCCGATGCCGCCCCACGCGAAGCCCGGACGCTCCAGGTACCAGCCGGGGGCGCCGACGGGTCGTGCCCGGACACCGTCGAAGTCGACCGGTCCGCTCGGCACGTCGGGCATGCCGCGTGCGACCCAGGCCTCGTCGTGCACGGTGACGCCCGGCTGTCGCAGGTCCACGGCGACCAGGACGCGTTCGTCACCCAGGTGCGCGGTGACCAGGGCGTGCGAGAGCGTCGAGGCGAGCGAGCACCACGGCTTCCTGCCGTGGAGCAGGACCGTGCCGTCGTCCTGTGGTGCGGCGTCGAGCCGCAGCCCCAGGCCCTCGGCGGCGAAGACGCCCCAGGTGGAACCGTCCGGGGCGTCGACCCCGGCTTGCGCCAGGATCCCGAGGGCGTCCAGGTGCGGTTCGACGGTGCGGGCAGTGGCGACGTCCGCTGCGGCGACCGCGGCGAGCGTGCCGAAGAAGCCGCCGGCCGTGCCGGCGGACAGGGGCGGGGTGGCGGCGGCGACCGCCTGCGCGACCGCCAGGCGGTCCGTCGGTGTCGAGCCGGGCCTCCCGGTCGTCCGTTCGATCCGCGCGGTTTCCAGGTGCCGGGCCGACGACGGCCAGGCTGCAGATCGCAACATGCTCCCAACGTACGGAGCGTCGGGCCGTGGACGTGTCCTCGATCCACAGAACGCACTGGGCTGGGCCACAGACGACTCATAGGAACTTCTCGATACTCGAAGACGTGACCATCTCCCAGCCCGCAGCAGCCCCGCGCCTCACACGTGCCGACGGAACCCCGTTGCGCATCCTGGTCGTCGACGACGAAGCCAGCCTCACCGACCTGTTGTCCATGGCGCTGCGGTACGAGGGCTGGGACGTGAAGAGCGCGAACGGCGGGCAGGACGCCCTGACGACCGCGCGGGAGTTCAAGCCCGACGCGATGGTGCTCGACGTGATGATGCCCGACCTCGACGGGCTGCAGGTGCTGAGCCGGCTGCGGCAGAACAACGACGACACACCGGTGCTGTTCCTCACCGCCAAGGACTCCGTCGAGGACCGTGTCACCGGACTCACCGCCGGTGGTGACGACTACGTCACGAAGCCGTTCTCCCTGGAAGAGGTCGTGGCGCGTCTGCGCGGGCTCATCCGCCGCTCGCAGATCTCGATCTCCGAGGCCGGAGACTCGCGCATCGTCGTCGGCGACCTGGTGCTCGACGAGGAGTCGTACGAGGTGCACCGCGCCGGCCGGCCGATCGAACTGACGGCCACCGAGTTCGAACTCCTTCGCTTCCTGATGCGGAACCCCCGTCGCGTGCTCTCGAAGGCGCAGATCCTGGACCGCGTGTGGTCGTACGACTTCGGCGGCAAGTCCTCGGTCGTCGAGATCTACATCTCCTACCTGCGCAAGAAGATCGACGCCGGCGAGACGCCGATGATCCACACGGTGCGCGGCGTCGGGTACGTCATCAAGCCGACCTCGTGACCCTGCGGCGTCGGCTCGTCCTGAGCATCGTCGCCCTCGTCGTCGCCGTGAGTGCGGTGATCGGGGCGGGGAGCATCATCGCGTTGTTCTCGATCCAGCGCTCCGCGATCGACGAGCAGCTGCAGTTCGCCACGAACCGTGCGCAGCGATCCGTCGAGCAGCAGGGCGGGAGCGGCCCGGGTCTGGACATCGGCCGCCCGTCCGGACAAGCGTCCGGGACCCTGACGGTCTACTTCCTCAACGGGGACGTCATCGTCGGGAGCGTGCTGGACAACGCCGGGGGGATCGAGCGTCTCTCGGCGCCGGTGGTCGCGCCGCTCGGCGGGGTGCACGTCGACGGGCGTCCACACACCATCGACCTCGGCGGTGACCTCGGTCGCTACCGGGTGACCGCGGCGACCGTCGGGCCTGCCGTGCTCGTGGTCGGCCTGCCGATGGCACCCGTCTACGAGAGCGTCTGGAAGCTCCTGGGCGTCGTGCTGGTCGTCACCGGACTCGCACTCCTCGCCGCCTCACTGGTCGCCGCCCTCGTGGTCCGGCGCTCCCTGCGGCCGCTCGACCGCGTCGCCGAGACCGCCTCGACCGTCGCGCGCATGCCGCTCGACCGCAGTGACGCCCTCGACGGTGTCCGTGTGCCGGACACCGACCCCCGCACCGAGGTCGGCCGGGTCGGCAGCGCCTTCAACCGGATGCTCGGGCACATCGGCAGTGCGATGCAGGCGCGGGAACGCTCGGAGCAGAAGGTGCGCCAGTTCGTCGCCGACGCCTCGCACGAGCTCCGGACCCCGCTCGCCTCGGTGCGCGGGTACGCCGAGCTCACCCGGCGCATGGGCGGCGACCTGCCGAAGGACGTCGTCTACGCGATGAGCCGCATCGAGTCCGAGTCCATCCGGATGACCTCGATGGTGGAGGACCTGCTGCTCCTCGCGCGGCTCGACGAGGGCCGCGAGATCCAGTTCGCCGAGGTCGACCTGACCGGCCTGGTGCTCGACGCCGTGAACGACGCCCACGCCGCCTCACCCGAGCACCCCATCGAGGTCGACGTCCCACCGGAGCCGGTCACCATCACCGGGGACGCCGCACGCCTGCACCAGGTCATCGTCAACCTCGTCACGAACGCCCGGACCCACACGCCCGAGGGCACCCGCATCACGGTCGGGCTCGCCCCGGTCGACGGCGGCGTGGACCTGACCGTGCGCGACACCGGCCAGGGCATCGACCCGGAGTTCCTGCCGAAGCTGTTCGAGCGGTTCGCCCGTGCCGACAGCTCGCGCTCCCGCACGGTCGGGTCGACCGGGCTCGGGCTCGCCATCGTCGCCGCGGTCGTGCAGGCGCACGGCGGGCGGGTCGAGGTCACGAGCGAGCCCGGGGACACGGTGTTCACGGTGCACCTGCCGCGCGACCCTGCTGCGGCTGCCGCCGCGGCGGGGTCAATCGCGTCGTCGTCGTCGTCGGCCGAGCCGGCCGAGCGGGCCGGGTCCGCCGACTGGTCGGCGACGCCCGCTGCGGTGGACCGCACCCACTGACGGAGGGGAGGCGCGGGGCGGGCCCGCACCGCGCCTCCCGACCGCTGTTTGGTCTCGTCCACGGCATCTGCTACTGTTCTCGAAGCCAAAGACCGCCGGATGTCGTGCTGCTTGCAACGTGTTTGTGAACATCGTGACCGAAGGTCCTCACTCGTGAGGCATCCCGCGCAGGTGTTCCGAACCACTCCCACCATCTGGTGAGAGCAGCTCCGAGCCTCTGCGCCGGAGCTTTTTTCGTTCGTGGACCTGGGGCTGCCGGCAAGACCCCCAAGGAGAACCATGGCGAACAAGGAAGCTGCGGTCGCCGAGCTCACGGAGTCCTTCCGTAGCTCGAACGCCGTTCTGCTCACCGAGTACCGCGGTCTCACGGTCGCGCAGCTCAAGGAGCTCCGCAACTCGATCCGTGAGCACGCCACGTACGCCGTGGTGAAGAACACGCTGACCAAGATCGCGGCGAACAACGCCGGCATCTCGTCGTTCGACGACGAACTCGCCGGTCCGTCCGCTCTCGCCTTCGTCCACGGTGACACCGTCGCCGTCGCGAAGTCGCTGCGTGCATTCGCCAAGGCGAACCCCGAGCTCGTGGTGAAGGGCGGTTACTTCGACGGTAACCCGCTCACCGCGACCGAGGTGGACAAGCTCGCCGACCTCGAGTCCCGTGAAGTGCTGCTCGGCAAGCTCGCCGGCGCACTCAAGGCCTCGCTGTTCGGTGCTGCGTACCTGTTCCAGGCACCCCTCTCGCAGGCCGTCCGCACCGTGGACGCCCTTCGCGAGAAGCAGGAGTCCGCGGCCTGATCAGGCTCGCGTTCATCAACCACACGTACTAGCTAGTAGTAGGAGAAAATCATGGCGAAGCTTTCGCAGGACGAGCTCATCGAGGCCTTCAAGGAGCTCACGCTCATCGAGCTCTCGGACTTCGTGAAGAAGTTCGAAGAGGTCTTCGAGGTCACCGCTGCTGCCCCGGCCGCTGCTGCCGCTCCGGCCGCCGCTGCCCCGGCCGAGGCCGCTGAGGAGAAGACCGAGTTCGACGTCATCCTCAAGTCCGCTGGTGACAAGAAGATCCAGGTCATCAAGGAGGTCCGTGGCCTGACGTCGCTCGGCCTCGGTGAGGCCAAGGCGCTCGTCGAGACCGCCGACGCCAAGATCCTCGAGGGTGCGAACAAGGAGACCGCCGACAAGGCGAAGGCGACCCTCGAGGCCGCTGGCGCCACGATCGAGCTCGCGTAGTCTCGACCGTTCCGGTCACGAAGGCCGCTGCCCCTCGGGGTGGCGGCCTTCGTCGTGTGCGGGGTGGGGGCTGTGTGCGGGGTGGGGGCTGTGTGCGGCACCTTCGCCGAGACTCGGCTGAGCGGACACTTTGCCGGCCGCTGGAGCGGGAAGTTGTCCGTTGAGCCGAGACTCGATTGTCGCCGATGCTGCTCACGGAGTGATCAACACCCCGTGCGAACGGAGCAGCGCACGGAACCGGTCGAGGCTCTCGAGGTGCCACCAGGTCACTCGGATGACGGACCGAACTTCTCGGTGGGTACGGATGCGGTCCTCCCGGCGCTTCTCCTGCCAGAGGACCTCGCTGGGATCGCGACCTGCGAGCATCTCGCGGTCGACGTACTTCTGCTTGCCATCGAACTCGACGACGACTCCGGCGTCGGGCAACCAGAAGTCGACTCGGTCACGGAACCCGTTCGTGATGAACTCATGCTGCGGGTGGATGTTGGTCACTCCCAGTTGCACGAGTCGGATCGAAAAGTAGGACTCACCGGGTGACTCGTGTGCCGGATCGAGCGCGGTGGCGACGAGCCGAGCCCTCCGGCCACCGCGCGATGCGGGCGGCGGCAGGTGCTCCTCGAACACTTTCCTGTCGATCGCCTTCATGCGCACTGCATGGTCGATGGCCACGGCGGCGACCGCCGGGTCGCACGTTCGCGCGACGGCCACCGCCGTTCCGAGCGCATCGACCACAGGGACGCCGTCGAATCGACTGGGGCCGAGGCACAGGCCAGCGGGGTCGATGCCGTGTCGAATGAGCCCGACCCGGTGTTCGACACCGACCAGCTTCCAGTCGACGACGTGGATCCGCGCCGGAGCCGGTCCGATCAACGGCCAGCCATGGATGAGTGCAGCCGTGACGTGCGAGAACGCGCTGGTCGGACTCAGGTCAGGAGCGAGAGCCCAAGCCATGGCGAGGTGCTTGTCCGACGTGTCGAGTGCATCCCACACCCGCTTGTCGAGGTAGACACCCGCACGGAGCCGGATGACTCGCCCAGCGGCATGGAGCCGTCGGAGTTGTCGTGCTCGCGATGGATCCGACCGCTCGGCGCGGAGGAGATCGGGGCGTGTCCGGTGAAGCTGCATGATGCGAGTGTGCGGACTCGGATGTGCGCTGTGTGCCCTCCGGCGGGATCTGTGGAGAGCGCAGGTGCACGACTGTCCCGAGGGATGTGCCGAGTCTCGTCTGGGCAGACACTCTCGCGCTTTCGTGAGCCGTAGAGAGTCCGCTTGGCCGAGACTCGCGGGCGGGCGGGCGGGCGGGGCGGGGTGCGGCCGCGGCGCGGCCGCGGCGGGGCAGCGGGGCGCGTCAGCGCAGCGTGCTGTGGCGGCGGCCGTAGGCCAGGTAGAGCAGGGCGCCGGCGACCATCCAGATGCCGAACGCGATCCAGGTGGTGGCGCCGAGGAACACCGCGAGCAGCACGCAGCTCAGGGCGCCGAGGATCGGGACGACGGGGAACAGCGGCACCCGGTACGAGCGCTCCAGGTCGGGCTGCGAGCGACGGAGCACGATGACGGAGACGTTCACCAGGGCGAAGGCGACCAGGGTCCCGATGCTCGTGGCGTCGGCGAGCTCCCCGAGGGGCACGAGCGCGGCGACGATCGTCACGGCGATGCCGATGATCAGCGTGTTCGCGATCGGGGTGCCGGTGCGGCGGGAGACCCGGCCGAAGACCTTCGGCACCAGGCCGTCGCGGGACATCGTGAGCAGGATGCGGGTCTGGCCGTACAGGACGGTGAGCACGACACTGGCGATGGCGACGACCGCCCCGATCGAGAACACGAGGGCGACGAGCGGCTGCCCCGTGACGTCGACCACGATGCGGACGAGCGACGCCTCGGACGACGAGAACGCCGTCCACGAGCGGGCCCCGATGGCGGCGATCGCGACCAGGATGTACAGCGCCGTGATGAGCGCGATGGAGCCGATGATCGCCCGTGGCAGGTCACGGCGGGGGTTCTTCGCCTCTTCACCTGCGGTCGAGGCCGCGTCGAAGCCGATGTACGAGAAGAACAGCCGTGACGCCGCTGCGGTGACCCCGGCGGCGCCCATCGGTGCGAGCGGCTCGAAGTTCTGCGCCCGGAACGCCGTGAACGCCACGACGACGAAGAAGACCAGCAGGGCGATCTTCACGACCACCATCACCGTGTTCACCCAGGCGCTCTCGCGGGCTCCTGGCAGCAGCACAACGGTGGCGAGCAGGACCAGGACCGCGGCGGGCAGGTTGACCACGCCGCCGTCGACCGGGGGAGCGGCGAGCGCGGTGGGCAGGTGCAGCCCGAACACGCGGAGGGTCTCGTCGACGTACTCGCTGGCACCCACGGCGACCGCGGCCACCGAGACGGCGTACTCGAGGACCAGGCACCAGCCGCAGATCCAGGCGATGCCCTCGCCCATCGTGGCGTAGGTGTACGAGTAGCTGGACCCCGAGGTCGGGACGGCACCGGCCATCTCGGCGTACGACAGCGCCGAGAGCAGCGCGGCGATCCCCGCGACGACGAACGAGATCCAGACCGCGGGACCGGCGAGCGGGACCGCGGTACCGAGGACGACCAGGATGCCGGTGCCGAGCGTGGCCCCGACGCTGATCATCGTCAGCTGCCAGACCCCGAGCGACTGACGGAGCGGTTCACCGTTCACCCCGCGGGAGGCTTCGGCCTGCAGCTGCTCGATCGGCTTGCGGCGGGCGAGCTGCGCCCCCAGGGACGTGGGACGTGACGGCGCGGACGACATGGGACCTCGGTGGTGCGGGGACGGGGACGGCACATGCTCGCACGCCCCCTGAACGGGGTCAAATACTGCGGTGCTGTGGAGAGGACGGTCGATGTCCGAGCGCGGGGCTACGGTGGCTCCATGAGCATGGGACACAGCGGGCGGGGTGGTGGTCCGCGCGGGAGCGGACGCATCTCGAGCGGTGACTTCCGCGCGCAGAAGGCCGCCAACGCCGAGGCGCCGAAGATCCCGCACCTGGTCCGTCGCATCGCCGCGCTCTTCGAGCCGCACCGCCGGGCGATCGGGCTCACGATCGTCCTCGTGCTGGTCGGCGCGGCCATCTCGGTCGTGCCACCGCTGCTCACCCAGCAGGCGTTCGACCGCGGGCTGTTCCCGCCGTCCGGCCGCCCCGACGTCCCGGTGCTGGTCGAGCTCGTGTCCGCCATGGTCCTGCTCTGGATCGCGAGCGCCGGGGTCGGCGTGTGGCAGACGTACCTGACCGCGACCGTCGGCAACAAGGTCATGGGTGCGATGCGGATGCGCCTGTTCGCGCACCTGCAGCGGATGGAACTCGCGTTCTTCACCCGAACCAAGACCGGCGTCATCCAGTCGCGCCTGCAGAACGACGTCGGTGGTGTGGCGAGCGTGCTGAACAACACGATCTCGTCGGTGCTCGGCAACACCGTGACCGTGATCGCCGCCGTGGTCGCGATGCTGCTGCTGAGCTGGCAGATGACGCTCGTCGCGGTCGTCCTGCTCCCGCTGCTCGTCATCGCGCAGCGCCGGGTCGGGCAGGTGCGAGCGCGGATCGCCGGGCAGACGCAGGAATCGCTGTCCGACATGACGGCCATCACGCAGGAAGCACTGAGCGTCTCCGGCATCCTGCTCGGGAAGAGCTTCAACCAGCAGGCCAGCGAGACCCGCCGCTACGGGGACGAGAACCGCAACCAGATCACCCTGCAGGTTCGGCAGCAGATGTCGGGGCAGTGGTTCTTCGCCATCGTGCAGATCTTCCTGTCGATCATCCCGGCGATCATCTACGTCGTCGCCGCGTACCTGATCCTCGGCGACGTCCCGATCACGGCCGGCACGATCGTCGCGTTCACGACGGTGCAGTCCCGCCTGCTGTTCCCGACGGTCGGGCTGTTGCGCGTGGTCCTCGACCTGCAGACCTCCGGTGCGCTCTTCGCCCGCATCTTCGAGTACTTCGACCTCGAGCCGGCCATCACGGACTCGCCGACCGCGCAGCCCGTGGACGAGTCGAAGGTCGGCCACGTCGCCTTCGAGGACGTCGTCTTCACCTACCCCGACGGTGAAGCCGACAAGCCGACCCTGCGCGGGGTGTCGTTCGAGCTCCACCCCGGGCAGTTCGCCGCCTTCGTCGGGCCCTCCGGCGCCGGCAAGACGACGGTGTCCTACCTGGTGCCCCGGCTGTACGAGGCCACCGAGGGGTCCGTGCGGTTCGCCGGCCAGGACGTCCGCGACCTGGTGCACGAGGACCTCATGCGGCACGTCGGCATCGTCAGCCAGGAGACGTACCTGTTCCACGCCACGATCGGCGAGAACCTGCGGTACGCCAAGCCCGACGCCACCGACGACGAGCTCGAGCGAGCGGCCCGCGCGGCGAACATCCACGACACGATCGCGTCGTTCCCGGACGGCTACGACACCGTCGTGGGGGAGCGCGGCTACCGGCTGTCCGGTGGCGAGAAGCAGCGCATCGCCATCGCCCGGGTCATGCTCAAGGACCCGCCGGTGCTCGTCCTCGACGAGGCCACCAGTGCGCTCGACTCCATCTCTGAACACGTCGTGCAGACGGCCCTCGACACCGCGGCGGCCGGTCGGACCACCATCTCGATCGCGCACCGGCTCTCCACGATCCGCGACGCCGACGTCATCTTCGTCCTCGACCACGGCCGGATCGTCGAGCAGGGCACACACGACGAACTCCTGGCCCTCGACGGCACGTACGCGCAGCTGCACCGGCAGCAGAACACGACGGCGGACGTCGTCCGCCCCTGACGGCGGTGGTCCGGACCGGGTGCCGGACAGGAGGCCCGTGGCGGCGTCCGCACGGGCCTCCCGTCCGCCGCGCAGCGCGACGCACGGGCCTCCCGTCCGCCGCGCAGCGCGACCAGGGCGGGGCAACAGGCGGGGCGATCAGGATGCGTTGTCCGCGCACGACACATCCCAGCGCGACGCGGGGACCGCGTCCTAGACTCCATGCCGTGCGTTACGCGAACTCCGTCGTCGACCTGGTCGGCGACACCCCGCTCGTCAAGCTCAACCGGGTGACCGAGGGGGTGCGGGCAACCATCCTGGTGAAGGTCGAGTACCTGAACCCCGGTGGGTCGTCGAAGGACCGCATCGCCACCCGGATCATCGACGCGGCCGAGGCCTCCGGCGACCTGCGTCCCGGCGGCACCATCGTCGAACCGACCTCCGGCAACACCGGCGTCGGCCTGGCCCTGGTCGCACAGCAGCGCGGCTACCGGTGCGTGTTCGTGCTGCCCGACAAGGTCGGCGAGGACAAGCGCAACGTCCTGACGGCGTACGGCGCCGAGATCGTCGTCACCCCGACCGCGGTCGCGCCCGAGGACCCCGAGTCCTACTACTCGGTGTCGGACCGGCTCGTGCAGGAGATCCCGGGCGCCTACAAGCCGAACCAGTACGCCAACCCGAACGGTCCCCGCAGCCACTACGAGACCACCGGTCCGGAGATCTGGCGCGACACCGAGGGGCAGATCACCCACTTCGTCGCGGGCGTCGGTACCGGCGGCACGATCTCGGGCACCGGACGGTACTTGAAGGAGGCGTCCGGCGGCGGCGTCCGCATCGTCGGGGCCGACCCCGAGGGCTCCGTGTACTCCGGCGGTACCGGTCGTCCGTACCTGGTCGAGGGCGTCGGCGAGGACTTCTGGCCGAGCGCCTACGACGCCGGCGTGCCGGACGAGATCATCGCCGTGTCGGACGCCGACTCCTTCGCGATGACCCGTCGTCTGGCGCGTGAAGAAGGACTGCTCGTCGGCGGGTCGAGCGGCATGGCCGTCGTCGCGGCACTCCGCGCGGCCCGTGACCTGACCGAGGACGACGTCGTGGTGGTGCTGCTGCCGGACGGCGGACGTGGGTACCTCGGCAAGATCTTCAACGACCGGTGGATGCGCTCGTACGGGTTCGCCGAGACCGACGACGAGCGCACCGTCGGCTCGCTCATCGCCGGCAAGGACGGCCGCCTGCCCGACCTGGTGCACGCGCACCCGACGGACACCGTGCGCGACGTCGTCGACATCATGACCACGTACGGCGTCTCGCAGATGCCCGTGCTCAACGCGGAGCCGCCCGTCGTCATCGGCGAGGTCGTCGGCGCCGTCGAGGAGAAGGCACTGCTCGAGCAGGTCTTCACCGGTACCGCGAAGATGTCGGACGCCCTGTCGGACTTCGTCGGCGACCCGCTGCCGCTCATCGGCGTCGGCGAGTCGGTGTCAGCGGCTCGTCGTGCGCTCGAGTCGGCCGACGCGCTCCTCGTCGTCGCGGACGGCAAACCCGTCACCGTGCTGACCCGGCACGACCTCCTCACCTACCTCTCCGAGTAAGGAACCACCGAGCATGACCGAGTTCAGCACCCGGGCCGTCCACGCCGGCCAGGAGCCCGACGAGACCACCGGCGCCGTCATCCCGCCGATCCACCTGACGTCGACCTACGTGCAGGACGGCGTCGGTGGCATGCGCAACGGCTACGAGTACTCCCGCGCCGGCAACCCGACGCGTGACTCGCTGCAGGTGCTCCTGGCCGATCTGGACGGTGGCGTCGCGGCGTCGTCGTTCGCGTCCGGACTCGCCGCCGAGGACGCCCTGCTCCGCGCCGCGCTGGTCCCCGGTGGCCGCGTCGTGATGGGCAACGACGTGTACGGCGGCACCCACCGCCTGGTGAGCCGGCTGCACGTGCCGTGGGGCGTCGAACTCGTCGTCGTCGACATGAGCGACCTCGACCAGGTCCGGGCAGCGCTGCAGGGCGCACCGGCCACCACCGTGCTCTGGGTCGAGACGCCGACGAACCCGCTCATGAAGATCGCCGACATCGCCGCGCTCGCGACCCTCGGGCACGAGTCGGGCGCGCTGGTGGTCGTCGACAACACCTTCGCGTCGCCGTACCTGCAGCAGCCGCTGTCGCTCGGCGCCGACGTCGTCGTGTACTCGACCACGAAGTACCTCGGCGGACACTCCGACGTCGTCGGCGGCGCCGTCGTGCTGGCGGACGAGGAGCTCGCGGCGAAGGTGCAGTTCCTGCAGTTCGGTGCCGGTGCGATCTCGTCGCCGTTCGACGCCTACCTGACCACCCGTGGCATCAAGACGCTCGCCGTGCGGATGGAGCGGCACTCGCGGAACGCGCAGGCCGTCGCCGAGGCCCTCGTCGTCGCGCCGGGTGTCGAGCGCGTCTACTACCCGGGCCTGCCCGACCACCCGGGGCACGACGTCGCCGCCCGTCAGATGCGCGGGTTCGGCGGCATGCTCTCGGTCGCCCTGTCCGGTGGCGCCGAGGGCGCAAAGCGGTTCGCCGAGTCGACGGAGCTGTTCGCCCTGGCCGAGTCGCTCGGCGGTGTGGAGTCGCTCATCGGGTACCCGAGCGAGATGACCCACGCGTCGGTGAAGGGCACCGAACTGGCCGTGCCGGAGAACGTCGTGCGGCTGTCGGTGGGCATCGAGGACGCCGGCGACCTGGTGGCGGACCTGGAGCAGGCGCTGACGCGCTGACGCGGGACCTGCTGCCGCGCCTACGCGCGCCCGCGGGACCTGCTGCCGGGCTGACGCGCGCCCGCGGGACCTGCTGCCGGGCTGACGCGCGCCCGCGGGACAAGCTGACGCGTCGTCGGCGGCCGCCCCTACGATGATCGGGTGAGCACGACGGCGTCGCGGACCAGCCTGTTGAGCGGGCCGTACGCCCTGGCGACGATCGGCATGGTCGCGATCGTCGGCGTCGCGGCGTTCCAGAACCTGGCGATGACGACGATCATGCCGGTGATCAGCCGCGACCTGGACGGCGAGACCCTGTACGCGCTCGCCTTCGCCGCCCCGCTCGCCGCCGGGGTGCCCGGCATGGTGCTCGCCGGCAACTGGAGCGACCGCGCGGGCGGCCGGATCGTGGCCTGGGTGTCGGCGGTGTTCTTCGCGGTGGGGACCGCCGTGGTGATGCTCGCGCCGACCATGGAGGTGTTCCTGGCCGGGCGGCTCATCGAGGGCTTCGGCGCCGGGGCCATCGACGTGGTGCTGTACGTGCTGGTCGCCCGGATCTTCCCCGCGGAGCTGCACGGACCGGTGTTCGCCGGGTTCGCCGCCGCCTGGGTGGTGCCGGCACTGATCGGCCCTGCCCTGGCCGGCATCGTCACCGACACCTGGAACTGGCACTGGGTGTTCGCCGGGGCCCTGGTGATCGCGCTCGCCGCGTTCGTCCTGCTCGTGCCGACGCTCGGCCGGCTGCACCCTCCGGCGGCGGCGCTCCGCCCACCGTGGCAGCGGGTCCGGATCGGCTGGTCGGTGGCCGCGGCCGTGTCGATCCTGCTGCTCAACGTCGCGCCCGACCTGACCCCGTGGGGCATGGTCGCGGCCGTCGTCGTCGGGCTGGTCGGCACCTGGTTCGCCCTGCGGCCGCTGCTGCCGACCGGCACGTTCCGGGCCGCGGCCGGGCTGCCGTCGGTCGTGCTGCTGCGCGGGCTCGTCGCCGCGTCCTTCTTCGGGAGCGAGGCGTACGTGCCGTTCCTGCTGCAGGCCGAACACGGGCTGTCACCGTCGGCTGCCGGACTCGCCCTGACGGTGGCGGCGATCAGCTGGGCCGCGTCGAGCTGGGCGCACGGCCGCCTGGGGGAGCAGCGGCTCACCGCTCGTCGGACCTTCGGGGTCGGACTCGCACTCGTGCTCGTGAGCCTGGTCGGCGCGCTCGCGGTGGCCACGTTCGACCTGTCGTGGTGGGTGCTGGTCGCCGGCTGGTTCGTCGGCGGCGCGGGCATGGGGGCGATCTACCCCCGCGCGTCGATGCTGACCCTGCGCTTCTCGGGCGAGGGCGACGACGGGTTCGCGAGCTCGGCCCTGACGATCGCGGACGCCGCGGGCAGCGTGATCGGGCTCGCGGTGACCGGCCTGCTCTTCACCGCGACCGGCGGAGCCGACGGGACGGTGTCGTTCCCGCTGGTGTTCGCGGCGATGATCGGCTTCGCTGGCGTCGCGATCGCGGCCGTCCGACGGCTCGGCCCGGTGCCGGCACCGGCGACGACGGCCTCGGCGGGCCCGGGCGGAGCCGTGTCGTCGTCGCAGGGCCCGGCCGCCGGGTAGCGTGGCAGACCGGACCGAAGAGGAGACACCGTGCTGCGCATCGTCGCCGTGACCGTCGCCCTGGCGGCGGCCCTGACCCTGGCCGGGTGCCAGGGGACGACGTCGGCTGCCCCCACGCCGGTGCAGAGCACCGACCTGACGAGCTCCGACGGGGGCTTCGACCAGCAGGCAGTGATCGGTGTCGTCCTGGTCCACGACGACGCGGCCCTGGCCGACCGGCTCCGCACCGACCTGGCCGACGCCGGGTTCCGGCCCGACGTCCGAGTCGCTCCGGCATCGGGTGCCGCTGCATCCCAGCGGACCGCGGTCGCCCAGCTCGTCCGCAAGGGCGCCAAGGCCCTGCTCGTGCACCCCGCCCGGGCCTCTGCACTGACCGGCGTGGTCCAGACCGCCCACGACGCCGGGGTCGTGGTGGTGTCCCTGGGGGATCCGCTGCCCGCGACCGGCACCGGTGGCGACGGGGTGTCCGCCGACTACCGCGTGCCGTCAGAGGGCGACGACGCGGCCACCGCGGCGGCGGCGGTCCAGGTCGTGCAGTCCCTGCAGCGTGGTGAGAAGCCGGAGAGCGAGCCCACCGACGGCGAGACGGCCGACGCCGAGTAGGAGCAGTCCGCTCAGCTCCACCACGCCGGGAACGACAGCGTGATCGTCTCCACCAGCGCCTTCCGCGACCGTCGGGGCCCGGCGAGCCAGGCCTCGATCGCCCCGACGAACCCCTGCGCCACGAACCCCGCGGCGACGTCGTCGAGCAGGTCGGGCCGACGGTCGGGGTCGAGCTCGCGGATGTGCAGGGCGCTCGACACCGTGAAGTGCTCGACGAGCAGCCGGTGCAGCGAGGCGTCGTTCGGGTCGGGGAGCGCCTTGCCGTAGATGTCGCGGTGCGTCATCACGTGCTCGACGACGGCGTTGATGCCGCGCCGGGTGATGGTCGCGAGTTCGTCGGCTCCGGCGCCCCGGTCGGCGGCGGCCCGGCGGTCGTCGGCGTCCTCCTGCCGGATGCGGTCGAGCTCCGGCGTCAGGACGTCGGCGAGCAACGACCCGGGGGAGACCGCGTGCGAGTAGAACGTGGCGCGGTTGATCCCTGCGGCACGTGTGACGTCGGCGACGGTGATCTCCGAGACCGGTCGGTCTGCGGCGAGACGCAGGATCGCCTCGCGCAGTGCTGCTGTGGTGTGCAGGATCCGGGCATCCACCATGACGCCCACCCCCTTCTGATCCGCTTCACCCGGAAGGCCCCCGAGCAGTCCGACGCTACCGCATGGTCCGCGCGCGGCAGCGGGACAGCACGAGCCGCTTCACGCAGGCCGCCGACACCGGCGGCGCCGAGCACACACGGGCGACCGTAGGATGGTTCCGCGGACGAATCGATTCGATCGGCCCGCGATCACCCTCCGCCCCTCATCGTCGAAGGACTCCTGTCTCGTGACCGCGCCCGCCACCACCGGTTCGCTCCGGGTCGTCCTGCACCCGGGAGACTCGCTCTCCCGCAGGCAGCGACTCGTCTACGTCTTCGTCCTGGGCGCCCTGACGGCGCTCGGTCCGTTCACGATCGACCTCTACCTGCCGGCGTTCCCGGCGATCAAGGACCAGTTCGGCGTCACCGACGGCGCGGTCCAGCTGACGCTCACCGCGACGACGCTCGGCTTCGCCATCGGGCAGCTCCTGGTCGGCCCGTGGAGCGACAAGGTGGGCCGCCGCCTGCCGCTGATCATCGCGACGACGGTGCACATCGCCGCCTCGATCGGTGCGGCGACCGCACCGGACATCGAACTGCTCGCGGTGTTCCGCGTGCTGCAGGGCATGGGTGCCGCGGCCGGTGGTGTGGTGGCGATGGCGACGGTGCGCGACCTGTTCGGCGGCAAGCCGCTGGTGCGCATGTTGTCCCGGCTGGCGATGGTGAACGGCCTCGCGCCGATCCTCGCGCCGCTCATCGGTTCGCAGATGCTGCAGTTCACCAGCTGGCGCGGCATCTTCGTCTTCCTCGCCTGCTACGGCCTCGCCGTGGTGATCGCCTCGGTCCTGCTCATCGTCGAGACCCTGCCGCCGGCCCGCCGGCACGAGGCCGGGCACTCCACCATCGGCCAGCGCTACAAGGCGCTGTTCTCCGACCGGATCTTCGTCGGCGTCGCGCTCATCGGCGCGATGGTGTTCAGCGGCCTGTTCTCGTACCTCAGCGCGTCGCCGTTCCTGTTCCAGCAGGTCTACGGTCTCGACGCGCAACAGTACGGACTGCTCTTCGCAGTCAACTCGGTCGGGGTCGTCCTCGGTGTGCAGATCTCGTCGCGGCTCGCCCAGCGTGTCGGTCCGCAGTGGATCCTGGCATGCTCGACCGCGACCCTGCTGCTGGCGTCGCTCGCGATCATCGTCCTCGACCAGCTCGGTGCCGGTCTGGTCGGCGTGCTCGTGCCGCTCTGGTTCTTCATCGCCGCGTGCGGGTTCTCGTTCCCGCTCGTCCAGGTCATCGGTCTCGCCGCCCACGGGAAAGAGGCGGGGACCGCCGCCTCGGTACTCGGCGCCCTGAACTTCGGCGTCGCCGGGCTCATCTCGCCGGTGGTCGGCTGGCTCGGCATCACGACGGCCAGCCCGATGGCGATCGTGATGGCGTCGACCGCCGCCGTCGCGATCCTCGTGCTCTGGTTCGTGGTCCGCCCCAGGACGGTCCCCGCGCTCACACACTGACCCCGAACCGCCGCGGGTCAGACTCCCTAGGCTGTGCCCATGAGCGACGCGACGGAGCGGGCACGGGCGGCTGCCGAGGCAGCGAGGCAGGCTGCCGACGAGGCACGTCGGCTCGCCGACGAAGCGGTGCTGCGCGCCGAGGAGCTCGCCGCCGCCCTGACGGCGGAGGAGCAGGCGAGCCTGACCGCCGACGCGGAACCCGCGGTCGTCGGGTCCCCGCCACCCACCGGCCAGGAGGCGCGGCTCGCGCCCGACGCGGAGCCCACCGCTCCGGTCGCACCGGTTCCCACCACCCCTGGCGCGCGGGTCGACGCGACCGCCCCGGATCCGGTGGCGACGACGGCGACCGGCACCGTGCCTCCCGTCCGTGCCGAAGCCGGCCCGCTCGGACCGGACGCGGTCGCCGCGATCCGCGACGGCTACGCCGTCGACGGCGGCGCGATCGAACTCGGCGCCCTGGTCAACGGCGCAGCGGTGCCCGACGTGCAGGTCCGGATCCCGCTCGCGATGCTGAACCGGCACGGGCTGGTGGCGGGGGCGACCGGCACCGGCAAGACCCGGACGCTGCAGGTGCTCGCCGAGCAGATCGCGGCGAACGGGGTGCCCGTGTTCGCCGCCGACGTCAAGGGCGACCTGTCGGGTCTGGCCGTCGCGGGGCAGGCGAACGACAAGCTCCTCGACCGCACCGCGGGCATCGGTCAGCAGTGGCAGGGCGTCGCGAGCCAGGCCGAACTGTTCTCGCTGGGCGGGCAGGGCACCGGCGTGCCGATCCGTGCCACCGTGTCGGGCTTCGGACCGCTGCTGCTGTCGAAGGTGCTCGGGCTGAACGACACGCAGGAGTCCTCGCTCGGCCTGGTGTTCCACTACGCCGCGCAGCAGGGCCTCGCGCTGGTGGACCTCGACGACCTGCGGAGCGTGCTGACGTTCCTGGTGAGCGACCAGGGCAAGGGGGAACTCGCCGAGCTCGGGGGCCTGTCGAAGCAGACCGCCGGGGTGATCCTGCGCGAGCTCGTCACCTTCGCCGACCAGGGTGCCGACCAGTTCTTCGGCGAGCCCGAGATCGACACACAGGTGTTCCTGCGGACGGCGGCGGACGGGCGGGGGATCGTCAGCCTGCTCGAGGTGCCCGGTGTGCAGGACCGGCCGGAGGTCTTCTCGACGTTCCTGATGTGGTTGCTGGCCGACCTGTTCAACGAGCTGCCCGAGGTCGGCGACCAGGAGAAGCCGAAGCTCGTGTTCTTCCTGGACGAGGCGCACCTGTTGTTCAGCGGTGCGTCGAAGGACTTCACCGAGCAGATCGTGCGGACCGTTCGGCTCATCCGGTCGAAGGGCGTCGGGGTCTTCTTCGTGACGCAGACCCCGAAGGACGTGCCGAACGACGTGCTCGCGCAGCTCGGATCGCGCATCCAGCACCAGCTCCGCGCGCACACGCCGGACGACGCGAAGGCGCTCCGGGCGACGGTGTCGACGTACCCGACGAGCGACTACGATCTGGGGGAGGTGCTCACGTCGCTCGCGACCGGTGAGGCGATCGTCACGGTGATGAACGAACGTGGTGCTCCGACCCCGGTCGCGTGGACCCGGCTGCGCGCACCGCAGGGGTCGATGGACCCGATGCCGGCCGACGAGATGGCCACCCGGGTGCAGGCCTCACCGCTCCTGGCGACCTACGGCACCCGCGTCGACCCGGACTCGGCCCACGAGGTGCTCGCGCGTCGCATGGAGGCCGCGGCCGCCGAGGCCGCTGCTGCTGCCGAAGCCGCCGCTGCCGACACCGCCGCGGACGCGTCGGCGGTCGAGGCCCAGCGGGAGTTCGAACGGCAACAGCGGGAGTTCGAGCGTGCCGAGCGGGCGTCGGAGTCGCGGCGTTCCGGTCGGACCGGTGGTTCCGGTCGGACGACCCGGCCCGGGACGCGGCGCTCCGCGGACGACCCGCTGACCGATCTGCTCGGCGCAGGGCTCGGCGGGACCATCGCGAAGGAAGTGGTCCGGGGGATCTTCTCGACGCTGCGGCGGCGACGCTGACCGTTGCCGTGCGGCCGGTTCAGCGGGCGTCGAGGCCGGCGAACTCGACGGCGAGCAGCCCGCCGACGACCAGCACGACGAGGCCGCCGACGAGCAGGAACACCGCACGCTGCTCGTACCAGGCGCGGCTCGTCGGGTACCGCTTCGCGAAGGTGCGGACCGAGACCGGCCGAGCGTCCTCGACGACCTGCACGCCGAGCGCGTCGACCACCCGGTCGAGTCCGTCGTCGCCCCAGACGTCGGCCCGGAGCCGGAACAGGTGAGTGCCGATCCGGTCGAACGCGACGAGTTCTCGCACGGTCCGGTCCACCGACGAGCCGAACGTCGTGGCGAGGACCAGGCTGTGCACGCGGTCACGGGGGATCCGGCGGTGCGCGGTGAGCACCCCGCGGATCGTCACGCCGTCGTCGTCGATCCCGATGAACGCGGTGTGCAGCCGGACGAACACGACGCCGACGGCCGCGGCCATCGCGACGACGATGCCGGCGAAGACAGCCCAGGTGCGGAACGGGAACGAGACCCAGACCAGGGCGACGGCGAGCGGCACGGCCGAGAAGGCGATGCTCAGCGCCGTGGAGCGGACGAGCGAGCGGCGCGGGCGGAGGACCGTGTCGAAGACGGACAGGCGAACGGGCACGGCCGCCGGCACGGTGGTTTCCCCCATGGCGCGTCTCCTCGTCCCCTCGGGTGTTCCGGGCACGCTGACCAGCACGCCTTCCGAGCGACGCCCCTGCCGCTCGATGCACCGCGGTCGGCTCGTCCCGGAGCCGTTCGCTCGGCCAGCATAGGCGACCGACGGGTATCGGGGACAGCCCGTTCCACCCCTGATCAGCGTTTCCCGGCCAACGCAGGGGCACCAGGGCACGTGCTGGTCCGCCGGGTGGGGGACCACTGCGCCTGCGGAACGACGAAGGACCCACACCGAGCCGGTGCGGGTCCTTCGTTCGTGCTGTTCGTTCGCTGCGGAGAATGGGGGATTCGAACCCCCGAGGGCTTGCACCCAACACGCTTTCCAAGCGTGCGCCATAGGCCACTAGGCGAATTCTCCTGACACCGTCTCGCGACGGCGACACCCAATGGTACAGGTTCTGCGCGGTGCTCACGACCGCGTGTCGTCGGCGCCGGTGCTCCCAGATGTCGTGACACGTCCGGCGACTACCCTGGGCGTCGTGTCGACCCGCATCTACATCACGTCAGCAGAAGGGCACACGGGCAAGAGCACCGTCGCCCTCGGTGTCCTCGAGACCCTCGCCCGGTCCGTCGGCCGCGTCGGCGTGTTCCGGCCCGTCGCCCGCTCGGTGGTCGAGCCCGACTACGTCCTCGAACTGCTGCTGCAGCACACGGCCGTCGGCATCTCCTACGACGACGCCGTCGGGGTCACCTACGACGACGTGCACGCCGACCCCGAGGCGGCGCTCGGCACCATCGTCACCCGGTTCGCCCAGGTGGAGCGGCAGTGCGACGCCGTCGTGGTGCTCGGGTCCGACTACACCGACGTCGGCAGCCCCACCGAGCTGTCCTTCAACGCGAAGGTCGCCGCGAACCTCGGCGCCCCGGTGCTCCTCGTGCTGGGTGGCCGCGACGCCGCCGAGCGTGCGGCCCGCAGCCCCGAGGGCATGGCGCAGGTCGCGGACGTCACGACCAGCGAGCTGCGGGCGGCACACGCGCAGCTGTTCGGCGTCGTGGTGAACCGCGCCGACCCGGACGCCCTCGCCGCCATCGTGACGAGCGTCGAGCAGGCCGTGCACGACGACCACCCCGACGTCCCGGTGTGGGCGATCCCCGAGGACCGCGTGCTCGTCGCCCCGACCGTCCGCGCTCTGCTGCAGGCCACCGGCGCCACCCTGGTGCGCGGTGACGACGCCCTGCTCGACCGCGAGGCACTCGGCACCGTGGTCGCGGGCATGAGCATGGAGAACGTCCTGCCCCGGCTGATCGAGGGCGGCATCGTCGTGGTCCCCGGTGACCGGAGCGACGTCCTCATCGCCACGCTGCTCGCCAACCAGTCCGAGACCTTCCCGAGCCTCGCCGGCGTCATCCTGAACGGCGGGTTCGAGATCGCCCCGCAGGTGTCCCGGCTGCTCGAGGGCCTGTCGAGCTCGCTGCCGATCGCGCGGAACGACCTCGGGACGTACGACACCGCCCTGCGCATCACCCAGACCCGTGGCCGTCTGGCCGCGGACTCGCCCCGGAAGGCCGACCTGGCGCTCGCGCTGTTCGAGCAGCACGTCGACGCTGAGGCCCTGCGCGACCGCCTGCAGCTCGCCCCCTCCGGCGTCGTCACCCCGCTGATGTTCGAGCACGGCCTGCTCGACCGGGCCCGCAGCTACGGCAAGCGCATCGTCCTGCCCGAGGGCGAGGACGACCGCATCCTCCGCGCCGCCTCCACCCTGCTGCAGCGCCAGGTCTGCGACCTCACGATCCTCGGCGACCCCGCCGCCATCCGCACCCGGGCGACCGAGCTCGGCCTCGACCTCGAGGCCGCGCAGCTCGTCTCGCCGTTCGACCCCGAGCTGCGCGAACGCTTCGCCGAGGAGTACACCCGGCTCCGCGCCCACAAGGGGATGTCGATCGAGCTTGCCCGCGACACCGTCACCGACGTCTCGTACTTCGGCACGATGATGGTGCAGCTCGGGCTCGCCGACGGCATGGTCTCCGGCGCGAAGCACACCACGGCGCACACCATCCGACCGTCGTTCGAGATCATCAAGACCCGTCCGGACACCTCGATCGTGTCGAGCGTGTTCCTGATGGCGCTCGCCGACCGCGTGCTGGTCTACGGCGACTGCGCGGTGATCCCGGACCCGACGAGCGAGCAGCTCGCCGACATCGCGATCTCCTCCGCCGAGACCGCGACCCAGTTCGGCATCGACCCGCGCGTCGCCATGCTCAGCTACTCCACCGGTGACAGCGGCTCCGGCGCCGACGTCGACAAGGTGCGCGCCGGCACCGCGTTCGTGCGGGAACGCCGGCCCGACCTGCTCGTGGAGGGCCCGATCCAGTACGACGCCGCGGCCGACCCCACGGTCGCGTCGACCAAGATGCCGGACTCCCCGGTGGCCGGCCGGGCGACGGTGTTCATCTTCCCGGACCTCAACACCGGCAACAACACGTACAAGGCCGTGCAGCGTTCGGCCGGTGCCGTGGCGATCGGCCCGGTCCTGCAGGGTCTGCGCAAGCCGATCAACGACCTGTCGCGCGGCGCCCTGGTGGGCGACATCGTGAACACCGTCGCGATCACCGCGATCCAGGCCGGCACCGCGACCGACGCGGCCTGACCGCCCGACCCGCACCGCGCCTCCAGGCCCGACAGAAAGTGACCACCCCGTGACCGCAGCCCTCGTCGTCAACTCCGGCTCGAGTTCGTTCAAGTACCAGCTCATCGAGCTCGAGGACGAGCGCACGCTCGCCTCCGGCCTCGTCGAGCGCATCGGCGAATCCGCCGGGGCCTGGAAGCACACCAACGCGCTGACAGGGGAGTCGTCGTCGAACGACGCCGCGTCGGTGCCCGACCACGCGGCCGGGTTCCAGGCGATGATCGACGCGTTCGCGAAGGTCGGCCCGTCGTTCGACGAGCACCCGCCCGCCGTCGTCGGCCACCGCGTCGTCCACGGCGGCACCACCTTCGACCGCGCGACGGTCGTCACCGACCAGGTCGAGCAGCAGATCGAGGACCTCAACAGCCTCGCGCCGCTGCACAACCCCGCCAACCTCGAGGGGATCCGGGCCGCGAAGCAGGTGTTCTCGGACGTCCCGCACGTCGCCGTGTTCGACACCGCGTTTCACCAGACGATGCCGCCGCACGCCTACACGTACGCGATCCCCGCCGACCTGGCCGCCGAGTACGGGATCCGCCGCTACGGCATGCACGGCACCAGCCACAAGTACGTCTCCGAGCAGGCCGCGGAGGTCCTCGACCGGCCGCTCGCCGAGCTCAAGACGATCGTGCTGCACCTGGGCAACGGCGCCTCGGTCGCAGCGATCGACGGCGGGAAGTCCATCGAGACCTCGATGGGGCTCACCCCGCTCGAGGGGCTCGTCATGGGCACCCGCTCCGGCGACCTGGACCCCGCGGTCCTCATCCACCTGCACCGCGAGGCCGGGATGACCTTCGACGAGCTCGACACCATGCTCAACAAGCGGTCCGGCCTGCTCGGCCTGACGGGCAGCGGCGACATGCGCGACGTGCAGGACGCCGCCACCAAGGGCGACGAGCAGGCGGAGGCGGCGCTCGCCGTGTACCGCCACCGCATCCGTCGCTACGTGGGCGCCTACACGGCACAGCTCGGCGGGCTCGACGCGGTCGTGTTCACCGCAGGGGTCGGCGAGAACAACGCGCTGCTGCGGCGCCGCGTGCTCGCGGGGCTCGAGCACCTGGGCATCGAGGTCGACCCGGACCGGAACGAGCTGGCGTCGCGGGACGCCCGCCGCATCTCGACGGACGGCTCGCGGGTCGCGGTGCTCGTGATCCCGACGAACGAGGAACTCGAGATCGCTCGGCAGTCGGCTGCGGTCGCGCTCTGAGGCGTGGCGTCGCGGCGTCGCGCGTCGCGGCGGCACGGTGCGGTGTTCGTGGGCTGGTGCGGGGTTGGCTGCTGGGTGCGCGCTTGTAGCGCGGCACGGGGCGCGCAAGTCCGCACGGGTTGAGTAGGTGCGCACGGTGCGGACGGGAGGCGCGGGGTGGGTTGGCTGCGTGCCTCCCGTCCGTCGGTGGGTTGCGTCGCGGCGGCACGGTGCGGTGTTCGTGGGTGGGTGCGGTGTTGGCTGCTGGGTGCGCGTTTGCGGCGCGGCACGGGGCGCGGAAGTCCGCACGGGGTGAGCAGGCGCGCACGGTGCGGACGGGAGGCGCGGGGCGGGTTGGCTGCGTGCCTCCCGTCCGCCGGTGGGTTGCGTCGCGGCGGCACGGTGCGGTGTTCGTCGGCTGGTGCGGGGTTGGCTGCTGGGTGCGCGCTTGCAGCGCGGCACGGGGCGCGCAAGTCCGCACGGGGTGAGCAGGCGCGCACGGTGCGTGGCCCATCACCTTCGGCGAGGAGCTCGCACGGGGTGACGAAGCGCGCACGGTGCCGGCTGCACCGACGGGTCAGGTGAGGGCGTTCAGCGCCGCCGGGATCGGGGTGTCGCCACTGGTGACCTCGAACTGCACGCCGACCGCGGCATCGTCGAGCAGTGCGTGCAGGACGACGGTCGCGACGTCCGCACGGGGGATCGAGCCCCGTGGCACCGTCCGGCCGACGTCGACGGTTCCCTGCGGGGGAGTGTCCAGCAGCCCGCCGGGACGCACGATCGTCCAGCGGAGGCGTCGAGCCCGCAGGTTCGCGTCGGCCTCGGCCTTCGCCCGCAGGTAGACCTGGAACACCGCGGCGTCATCCTGGGCGGGCACGACCGCGAGCTGGGGGTCGTAGGTGTCGGCCGCCATCGCCGAGATCATCACGTAGCGCTCGATGCCGGCACGCTCGGCGGCGTCGGCGAGCAGGATCGCGCCGTCGCGGTCGACCGTGAGCTTCCGTTCGGCGCCGCTGTTCGGTCCGGCACCGGCGGCGAAGACCACGGCGTCCACCCCGCGCAGGCGCAGCGCCAGGTCGTCGTCGCTCAGCTGCTCCAGGTCCGCGACGATCGCACGGGCCCCCTGTTGCTCGACATCGGCCACGTGCGCGGGGTTGCGGACGATGGCGACGGCGTCGTGGCCGGCGTCGGTGATCTGGCGGGCGAGGAGCAGGGCGATCTGGCCGTGTCCTCCGGCGATGGCGATCTTCATGTGTTCGAGTCTGCCCGTCGCGTCCGGTAGACTTCTCGGCGGCTCCTCACGTGACGCCATCCAGGCCAACTCCCCCAGGGCGGAAACGCAGCAAGGGTAACCAGGCTCTGGCGGGTGCGTGAGGAGTCTTCTTCGTTCCCGGAGGGTAACCAGGGCTGCGCTGATCTCGTGTGCGGGTGCGTGAGGAGTCTTCTTCGTTGCCGGCCTGAGCTCCGCTCCGGCCCGGCCCGGCCCGGGCCGACACCCCCCCCGTTCGGGAGGGCCAGCCCACTTTTTCGGCGTCACGTGCGGACACCAACCTGATCGTGTGTAAAGATTCCGCTCAGGAATCCCCAACCAGGATTCCGACCCTCCACCGCCTCACCAGCGGAGGAGCCACCACCGCCTCACCAGCGGTGGATTCCGAGGATCAGGTGGCGGGCGCGCCCGCCAGGAAAAGAGACACGCATGCGCAGGCACGCGTCGCTGCCCGGTACCCCTGTACCCACCGCAGCGGACGAACGGACACGACGGATCACCCGCGCCGGCGGCCCAGCTCGAGGACGAGCGACGGACCACCGGCGGCTCCTCCTGCGCAGCGGCGTCGTCGCCACGGTGACGGCGCTCATCGCCGCCACCGTGGCGATCCAACCCGCTGCGGCCGCCCAGACCGACGTCGTCGAGGCTGAGGGGCTGCTGCTCAGCGGCTCCGGCATCGTCGACGCCGATGCGGTCGCCGAACTCGGCGGCGCGTACTCGGCTCGGGGTGCCACCTCGGGCGGCGGCACCACGAACCAGCCGCTCAACCTGACGGCGCTCGAGGCCGTCGGGGTCGACCTCGGCAACGACATCGACCTGCTCGGTCAGAACGGCATCCTGACCCTCGGCGTCGACGGTCAGTACGCCACGACCTCGGCGACGGGTGCGAACGCGTCGTCCGGCCTGCTCACGAACGACGGCGGCATTGGCGTCGGCACCGGGGCCGGCACCGGCGCCGCGACGCTCGACCTCAACCCGCTGTTCTCGCGCGTCGGTGCCGACACCACGGTGCTGTCGAACGCGCAGCTGCGGGTCGGCGCCCTGGCGTCCCGGATCCAGGCGACGCGCGGCACCACCGTCGAGACGACGACGGACTACCGGATCGCCGGCGCGGACCTCGACCTGACGAGCCCGGCGGTCGCCGGGCTCAGCACCGCGCTGCGGGCCGACCTGCGGACACTGTCGTCCTCGGTGAACTCGGCCGTCGGCGCGAACGGCGCCCTCTCCGGCACCACCACCGCCCTGACCGCCGACATCCAGCGGCTGCTCCGTGGCACGGCCCTCGGCCTGGTGAACGTCAACGGCACGAACGTCACCGCGACGGTCGATCTCAACCTCGACGACACCCTGACCCGGGTCCTGCAGGAACCCCTGACCGACGGTGCCGTGACGATCACGCCGGCGACGGGCGCGATCACCGTCGACCTCGACCAGCTGACCACGTTGAACGGCCAGCCGGCGAACACGTCGGTGCTGACCGAGGCCGCAGTGGACTCGATCAACCGGAGCATCACGACGATCCTCGGTACCCAGCTGCCGACGGCGCTGCAGACCGCGGTCGTGAACACGATCAACTCGACGGCGGTCCGGGTGAACATCACCGCGAACATCACCGCTGCCGGCCTCCCGCTCGCCGGACTCGCGCTGCGCGCGGACACCACGCTCGGCGCCCTGGCCGGCACGGCGCCAGCCACCGCCACCGTGACCGCGACCGGTGGGCCGCTCGGGCTGAACGCCCTCGGCACGCTGCTCACCCCGGCGGTGAACACGATCGTGGTCCCGGCGGTGCAGACCATCGTGCGTCCGCTCGTCACGGGCGCCGCCCTGACGAACCTCGGCACGACGCTCACGGCGACGACCTCGGCCGTCTCCACCCTGCTGCGCCCCGTGGTGCTGCTGCTCCGTCAGGTCGTCGACCTCACCGTGAACGCGCAGGACACCACCGGCTTCCGCGACCCCCGCGGGTACGACACCGGATCGCGGAGCGTGCACGCCCTGCGGCTCTCCGTGCTCCCCGGGGTGAACGTCGCCACCGTGGACCTCGCCACCTCGACCGTGCGCGCCACGGCGTTCGCGGCTCCGACCATCACGGCACCCACGGCCGGACAGCAGTTCACCGTGCCGTCGGCGACCTCGACCCGCAGCGTCGTCGTGAGCGGTGCCGGCGAGCCCGGTGCGACCGTGGCCGTCAGCCTCGGCGGGGACCGGACCGGCACGGCGACCGTCGCTGCCGACGGGACCTGGACGACCACCATCACCGCCGTCCCCACCGGTTCCTTCACCGCGACCGCGACCCAGACGGTCGGCGGCATCACGGCGGGCACCGCGACGCAGGACTTCTCCGTCGTCGCACAGCGCGCCCTCACGATCACCACCCCGACGACCGGTCAGACCTTCACCACAACGGGGGAGAGCGCCCCGGTCACCCTGACGGGCACCGCGACGCCGAACGCGACCATCAGCATCGACCTGGGCGGCGGCATGACCGCGACCGGGACCGCGGACGACGCCGGCGCCTGGAGCGTCACCGTCCCCGAGGTCCCCGTCGGCGACCAGACGGCGAGCGTGACGCAGACCGTCGGCGACACGACCTCGGCACCCGTGACGCGGTCCTTCCGGGTCGCTGCCGCGGCCGGCCTGACCGTCGACACCCCCACGCCGGACCAGGACTTCCCGCTCGCCGGTGACACCCGGTCCGTCCCGTTCTCCGGCAGCGCACAGGCCGGAGCCCGCGTGGACGTCGACCTCGGTGACGGCCTGACCGCCACCACCCGCGCGAACGCCGACGGCACCTGGTCGACCAGCGTGACGGACGTCCCGGCCGGGGAGTACTCGGCCGAGGTCACGCAGACCCTCGGCGGCACGACGAGCGCTGCTGTCACCCGCGACTTCACCGTCACGGCAGCGCCCGCGCTCACCATCGACGAACCGACCGACGGCAGCACCATCACCGTCGCGGACGCGACCTCGACCACCCCGGTGCGGGTGTCCGGCTCGGCCGCGCCCGACGCGCGGGTCACCGTCGGGATCGGCGGGTCCTTCACCGCCGCGGTCACCGCCGACGAGGACGGTGCCTGGACGACGACCTTCGCGGACGTCCCGGTCGGCGAGCGGACCGTCACCGCACTGCAGACCGTGGACGGCACCACCTCGGGTCCGGTGGAGTCCACCTTCACCGTCGAGGCCGGGGACCCGCTGGCGATCACAGCGCCCGAGGACGGCGACGTGGTCACCGTGCTCGACGCCGACACGACCACTGATCTCGACCTGGCCGGCACGGCCGAGGCCGGCGCCCGGGTGCGGGTCTCGCTCGGCGACGGGCTGACCGCGACCACGACGGCCGACGACGACGGCACCTGGACGCTCACCGTTGCCGACGTCCCGGTCGGTCGGTACACGATCTCGGCGACGCAGACCGTCGGCGGGACCACCTCGCCGGCCGTCCGCCAGGTCGTCACGGTGCAGGCGGGCGCCCCGCTCGCCGTCACCGCCCCGACGCAGGATGCCACCGTCACGGTCGCCACCGACGACTCCGTCGTCGACGTCACCGTGCGGGGCACCGCGCAGCCCGGCGCCCGCATCGAGGTCGTCCTCGACGACGGCGATGCGGTGTCCACCACCGCGAACCCGCAGGGTGCCTGGTCGGTGGTCCTCGCCGACGTCGGCACCGGCGACCACACCGCGACGGTCACCCAGACCGTCGACGGCGCGACCTCGGAACCGGTCGGCCGTGACTTCGCGGTCGAGGCCGGCGACGAACTCGTCATCGTGGCACCGGGTGACGCCCAGCAGGTCCCCGCCGGCACCGGCGGGCAGGCCAACGTGGTCGTCCGCGGCACCGCGGAGCCCGGCGCGACCGTCACCGTCACGATCGACGAGGGCGACCCCGTCGAGGTCGTCACGGACACGGCCGGGAACTGGGAGCTCCCGACCACGCAGCTCGGCATCGGCGAGCACACCGTCGAGGCCGTGCAGACCGTGAACGGCACCGAGGGCCCGGTGGTCACGCGTGACTTCACCGTGGTCCCCGGCAACGCCATCGTCATCGACACCCCGGCGAGCGGCGCACGATTCGTCGTGATCGACACCGACGCCACCGCGACCGTCCGGATCACCGGCACGGCCGAGCCCGGCGCCGCGGTCACCGTCTCGGTCGGACCCGGCACCCGGTTCACCACCACGGCGGACGACGACGGGCAGTGGGCGGTCGACGCGACCGGTCTCGCCCCGAAGGGCCTGTACACGGTGTCGGCCAGCCAGGAGGTCGAGGACTTCGTGACGAGCGCCGTCCCGATCACCTTCGAGGTCGTCACGGCCAACGCGCTCACGATCACCGGCCCGGACACCGACCCGATCACGGTCGCCGGCCCCGACGTCGAGCGCGACGTCACGGTCACCGGTACCGGCCAGCCCGGTGCCGCGGTCACGGCGACCCTCGCCGGGGCCGAGGACCAGCGGACGACGGTCGGCGCCGACGGCACGTGGTCGGTCACGTTCCCCGACCTCGGGGTCGACGTGCACCAGGTCGCGGTCACCCAGACCCTGGCCGGCAGTGTCTCCGACCCGCGCACCTCCGACCCGGTCGAGCGCACGGTGACCATCGAGGCCGCCGCAGCGGTCGCCATCACCGCACCGGCCACGGACGTCGTCCTGTTCGTGCCGGATGCGGACGCGACGCGCGACGTCGTGGTCACCGGCTCGGCCGAGCCGGGCGCGCCCGTCACGGTGCGACTCGGCGACGCCGAGGCGACCACCACCGCGGACACCGACGGCGACTGGACGGTCACGTTCGGTGGGGTCGGTGTCGGCACCCCGACGCTGACCGCCAGCCAGACGGTCGGCGGCACCACCGCCTCCAGTCCGGACCAGACGGTCACGGTGCGGGCCGGAACGGCGCTCGCCATCGTGACCCCGGAGGACGGCGACGTCCTGACGGTCGCCGACACGTCCGGCACCGCCGACGTCGAGGTGACCGGTCGGGCGCAGCCCGACGCCGAGGTGACGGTCCGGCTCTCGACCGGCGAGACCGAGACGGTGACCGCGGACGAGGACGGCCGGTGGGAGACCACCTTCCGGGACGTCCCGGTCGGCGACCACCGCGTCACCGCGACGCAGATCGTCGGCGGGCAGACGTCGACGCCGGTGACCGCCGCCGTGTCGGTCCGCGCCGGAGCCCCGCTCGTCGTGTCCACCCCGCGGGGTGCCACCACCGTCACGGTGGCGGACGACGACGCCACCACCGGGGTCGACTTCGCGGGCACCGGTGAGCCGGGTGCCACCGTCACGGTCGACCTCGGCGACGGTGGGACCGCCACGGCGACCGTGGACGAGGACGGCCGCTGGTCGACCACGGTCGAGGACGTGCGGACCGGCTCGTTCACGGCCTCGGTCACGCAGACCGTGAACGGCACCACGAGTGCGGCGGTCGACCGACCGGTGTCCGTGGTCGCCGCTGCCGACCTGGTCATCCGTGAGCCCGGCGACGACCCGATCACGGTGGCCGACGGCGACGCGACGACGACCGTGACGGTCGCCGGTGACGCACAGCCGGGCGCCACCGTGACGATCACCGTCGACGACCGCGACCCCGTCGAGGTCACGGCCGGTGACGACGGCTCGTGGAGCGTCGACGTGCCGGACCTGGGCGTCGGCGAGCACACCGTCGAGGTGACGCAGACCGTGGACGGCTCGACCTCGACCACCCCGGCCGAGACGACCTTCGAGATCGAGGCGGGCGCACCCGTCGTCATCACCGAGCCGACGGCCGACCAGGAGTACACGGTCGCCGACGGGGACGGCACGACGACGGTCGACGTGGCGGGAACCGCCGAGCCGGGTGCGACCGTCGTGGTCGACCTGGGCGACGGTCGCAGCGAGTCGACCACCGCGGACGACGACGGCGCCTGGAGCGTCTCGGTCCCCGGCGTGCCGGCCGGCACCACGACCGTCAGCGTCACGCAGCGCATCGACGACACCGAGTCCGCGCCGGTGACCGTGGACGTCCGCGTCCTCGTCGCCGACCCGATCACGATCGCCACCCCGGCGGACGGGACCACGATCCGGGTCGCCCAGCGCGACTCGCTCGCGACCCTCACCGCCGCGGGTGCGGCGGAGGCCGGTGCCGAGGTCCGTGTCACGATCGACGGCGGCGACGCCGTGACCGTGACGGCGACCGACGCCGGAACGTGGAGTGTCGGGCTGCCGGACACCGCCGTCGGTGCGCACACGATCCGTGCGACCCAGACGGTGGACGGCTCGACGTCCGCGCCGGTCCGCAGCACCTTCACCGTGGCACCCGGCGCCGCGTTGACGGTCACCGCCCCGGCGGACGACACCACGTTCACCGTGCCGAGCACCGACCCCACCGCGACCGTCCCGGTCGGCGGCGCAGGCCAGCCCGGCGCGACGGTCCGCGTCGTCCTCGACGACGCCGACCCGGTCGTGGTGCGCGTCGGCACCGACGGGCGGTGGGAGACCACGCTCGTCGACGTACCGGCGGGGGACCACACGCTCGTCGTCACCCAGGTCGTCAACGGCACGACGTCCGACCCGATCGAGCGCGACGTGACGGTCGTGGTCGCCGCCGCGGACGCGATCGTCGTGACGGCCCCGGCCGACGGCGCCGACTACCGCGTGCTCGGCGGTTCGACCGACGTCCGCGTGGCCGGTACCGCGGCACCGAACGCCGCCGTCTCGGTCCGCATCGACGACGGCACCGCGGTCACCACGACCGCGGACGACGACGGTGCGTGGTCCGTGACGGTGCCGGACGTCGCCGAGGGGTCCCACACGGTCACCGCCAGCCAGACGGTCGACGGCGTCAGCACCGACGCTCCGCAGGTCGGCTTCACCGTGACGGCCGTGACGCCGGTCGTCATCTCGAGCCCGACCGACGGCCAGGCGTTCTCGACCACGGGGTCGACGACGTCGGTCCCGGTGAGCGGCACCGCCGAGCCCGGCGCGACCGTCACGGTCGACATCGACGGCCGGACCGCCTCGACGACCGCCGGCGACGACGGTTCGTGGACGGTCACGATCGGTGGCGTCCCCCTCGGGGACCACACCGTGTCGGTGACGCAGACGGTCGGCGGTCGGACCTCCGACCCGGTGACGGTCGACGTCACGGTCGTGGCCGCGCAGGCGACGGGCATCGTCATCACGAGTCCCGACCCCGGGCAGCTGATCCCGGCGGACGGCTTCGGTGACACCGGCTCGTTCACGGTGACCGGTCAGGCCACCCCCGGCGCCCCGGTGACGGTGACCCTGTCCACCGGGCAGGTCCGCACCACCACGGCCGACGACGAGGGCGCGTGGAGCGTCGTGTTCGAACGCGTCCCCGAGGGTGAGTGGACGATCGGTGCCACGCAGTCCGTGAACGGTACGGACTCGGCGGCGCCCCGGGTGCCGATCGTGGTCGACACCCTGGACCCGCTCGCGGTCACCTCGCCCATGCCGGGCGAGCAGCAGATGGCGGACGACGACGGCTTCCACGACCTCGTGGTCACGGGGACCGCTGAGCCCGCTGCGACCGTCACGGTGCAGCCGATGGGCCGGGACGCGGTCGCCACCACGGCCGACCGGGGTGGCGAGTGGGAGGTCATGGTGACGCTGCCGGTCGGCGTCCACATGCTGCGGGTCACCCAGACGGTCGGTGGCTCCACCTCGCAGGCGCAGATGGTCCGCGTCGTGGTCATGGACGACTCGGTCGACCCGGAGGAACCGGGCACGCCCGGGACCCCCGGAACGCCCGGCACCCCTGGAACGCCGGGGGCGCCCGGTCTGCCCGGTACACCGGGGACCGGCGGCGGCACGGGCACCGGCACCGGTACCGGCACCGGGAACGGCTCCGGCACCGGGATCGGTGGCTCCGGCTCCGGCTCCGGCAACGGCACCGGTGGCCTCGCCTGGACCGGCGCGGACGTCGTCCCGATCGCCGGCACCGCGGCGGGCCTGGTGGCCCTCGGGTTCCTGCTGCTGGGGCTCTCCCGCCTCGCCGGCAGCCTCCGTCGCCGCACCCGCGGCTGAGTCCGCACCCGCGTCACACACCGCGCCTCCCGCCCGTCGGCCAGACGGACGGGAGGCGCGGTGTCGTCCCGGCGCTCGGCCCGCCGCCGACGGGTGGTCCGGCCCGGCGGGACGACCTGTGGACGGGCACGCGGGTTGTCGGTCGTGACGGCTACCCTTGTCGCGTGGTCACCGCCCTGTATCGCCGTTACCGGCCCGAGAACTTCGCCGAGCTGATCGGGCAGTCGCAGGTCACCGACCCGCTCCGCACGGCGCTCCGCACGAACCGCGTCAACCACGCCTACCTGTTCAGCGGCCCCCGTGGCTGCGGCAAGACGACCTCCGCCCGCATCCTCGCGCGCTGCCTGAACTGTGCCGAAGGTCCGACGGACACCCCGTGCGGTGTCTGCCCGAGCTGCGTCGAACTCGCCCGCGACGGCAGCGGATCGCTCGACGTCATCGAGATCGACGCGGCGAGCCACAACGGTGTCGACGACGCACGTGACCTGCGCGACCGTGCCGTGTTCGCCCCGGCCCGCGACCGCTACAAGATCTTCATCCTCGACGAAGCGCACATGGTGACGCCGCAGGGCTTCAACGCGCTGCTCAAGCTGGTCGAGGAACCCCCGGAGCACGTCAAGTTCATCTTCGCGACGACCGAGCCCGAGAAGGTCATCGGCACCATCCGGTCGCGCACCCACCACTACCCGTTCCGGCTCGTCCCGCCCGCGGTGATGCTCGAGTACATCGAGCAGCTCTGCACGCAGGAGTCCGTCTCCGTGGCACCCGGCGTCCTTCCCCTGGTGGTGCGCGCGGGTGGCGGGTCGGTCCGTGACACCCTGTCGCTGCTCGACCAGCTGATGGCCGGCAGCGAAGACGGTGCGATCGCCTACGAGCGTGCCGTCGCCCTGCTCGGCTACACCGACGCAGCCCTGCTCGACGACGTCGTCGACGCCCTGGCCGTCGCCGACCCGGCTTCCGCCTTCGCCGCGATCGACCGCGTCGTGCAGACCGGGCAGGATCCCCGCCGCTTCGTCGAGGACCTGCTCGAGCGCCTGCGCGACCTGATCGTCGTGGCGGCGACGAACGAGAGCGCCGCCGCCGTCCTGCGCGGCGTCTCGCCGGAAGAGCTCGACACCATGAGCCGCCAGGCCGGGGTCTTCGGTGCGACGGGGCTCTCACGCTCCGCCGACATCGCGAACCGTGCCCTCACCGACATGACCGGTGCGACCTCGCCCCGGTTGCACCTCGAACTCATGACGGCCCGGATGCTCGTGCCCGAGGCCGACGACACCCAGCGCGGAGCCCTCGCCCGGGTGGAGCGCCTGGAACGTCGCGTCGGTGTCGGTGACGTCGGTGGACACGACGCCGGTGGGCACCAGGTCGGCGCCGGTGAGCAGTCCGCTCCGGCCGTCGCCGCTGCACCGCGTCGTGAGCAGCCGGCGGCCGCGGCTCCCGCAGCTCCTGCTCCCTCCCTCGCTCCGACGCCCGCTCCGGCACCGGCTGCGGCTCGCACGACGGCCCCCGAGCGCCCGGCTGCACAGCAGAGCGCGCCCCGGGCCAATTCCGGGGCCGTTGCTCGCGACGCCGCGGCGTCCTGGGCCGCGGTCGCTCCGAGCGCTCCGGAAGGGCCCGCGCAGACGCCGACCTCGACCGGGGCCTCGAAGCCCCAGGACGCGAAGTCGGCGGCCGAGCCGGTCAGTCCGTCGTCCACCGGTCAGGGCACGACGATCGGCGACGAGCCCGCCGTCCGGACCGTCGGTGCCGTCGGCTTCCAGCAGATGCGTGACTCCTGGCCGCAGATCGTCGAGCACGTGCAGCACGCCAAGCGTTCGGCGTGGTCGGTGGTCGTCACGGCGCAGGTCACCGCGCTCCGCGACGACGTCCTGACGCTGACGTTCCCGAGTCAGCAGGACGTCGCTTCGTTCAAGGAGATGTCCGATCCCTCGGCCAGCGTCAGCGAACTGCTGCGCGCCGCCATCGTCGACGTGCTCGGGCTCCGCGTGAAGTTCGTCGCCCGCGGGCCGGGTCAGCAGCAGCGTCCGCAGCAGCAGCAGCAGCAGCAGTCGGCTCCGGCCCAGCAACCGGCTCCGGCCCAGCAACCGGCTCCGGCCCAGCAACCTGCTCCGGCGCAGCAGGCTGCGCCGGCCCAGCGTCCGGCTCCCGTTGCCCAGGCCCCCGCCGCCGCGGCACCGGAGTCCCCGGCGCCGAAGTCTGCTGACGCGCCTGCGCCCGCGACAACGGCTGCTCCGGCGCCGGAGTCGCAGGCAGTGCCCGCTGCAGCTGCGGAGCCGGAAGCAGCCCCTGCGGCAGCAGCGGTACCCGAGGCTGTGTCGGAACAGCAGGCGGCGAAGGCCGCGCCGGCACCGGAGGCCGCGCCGGCCCCCGGAGCACCGACCTCGCCCGCGCCGCAGCGTGACGCGGCACCCGCCGATCCCACCCCTGCTCCCTCGGGCGCACCGGTGACCGACTGGGCGGTCGCGACGATCCCCGCCAACGACCCCACCGCCGACGCCGTCCCGGAGTCCGTCGAGCCGAGCTGGGCAGCACCGTTCGGCACCGCACCGGCGTCCGCACCGGTCGCCCCCGCCGAGACCACCACGACGGAGCCGACGCAGCCAGCAGCACCCGCGCGACCTGCTGGTGCCACGGGTGGGCAGCCCGACCAGCCGACCAGCCCGGGGCAGCAGGCGGCGTCTGGAGCGGCAGCCGTGCCTCCCGGCGGTCCCGTCGTGCCGGGCGTTCCCGTCGACGACTACCCGCTCGACGACGAACCGTACGACGACGGCGCACCGTTCCCCGACCCGGGGATCGGTCGCGGCGCGGCGACCGCAGCCGCCGCGCCGGCGGCCCCGGCGCAGCAGGCCGCGCCGCAGCGCGCGTCCCAGCCGTCGGCACCTGCCGCCGCTGCTCCGCGCACCGCGCCGCCCGCGCGCCGCGCGCCGGTCGCGGGTCGGTACGGCGAGGCGGTCGTGCGTGAGATCCTCAACGCTCAGTTCATCGAGGAGACCGCCCTCCACCAGGACGGTGCCTGATGTACGACGGGATCGTCCAGGACCTCATCGACGAGTTCGGCCGCCTGCCCGGCATCGGCCCGAAGTCGGCGCAGCGCATCGCCTTCCACATCCTGCAGACCGAGTCGTTCGACCCGAGCCGACTGTCCGAGCTGCTCGCCGACGTCAAGGAGCGGGTCCGCTTCTGCGAGATCTGCGGCAACGTCACCGAGAACGTGCAGTGCAGCATCTGCCGTGACCCGCGTCGTTCGCCCGCCACCATCTGCGTGGTGGAAGAGGCGAAGGACGTCGCGGCGATCGAGCGGACCCGCGAGTTCCGTGGGCTGTACCACGTGCTCGGCGGGGCGATCAGCCCGATCGACGGCATCGGCCCGGACGACCTGCGCATCCAGCAGCTCATGACGCGCCTGGCCGACGGCACCGTGGCCGAGGTCATCATCGCGACCGACCCCAACCTCGAGGGCGAGGCGACGGCGACCTACCTCAGCCGGCTGCTCGTCCCGATGGGCATCCGCACCACGCGGCTCGCGTCGGGGTTGCCGGTCGGTGGCGACCTGGAGTACGCCGACGAGGTCACGCTCGGTCGTGCCTTCGAAGGCCGCCGCGTCGTCGGCGGCTGACCCCCACGCAGGATCCTTGCGTCGGGGCCCGCTCGCACGCAACATCCCCGAAACACCCTCTACCATTGTGAGACCGCGTGACCTCGCGGTGTCGCCGTCTCCGGGAGTACCAGCCAGTGGCCTTGATCGTGCAGAAGTTCGGTGGTTCATCCGTCGCGGACGCCGAGAGCATCAAGCGCGTGGCGAAGCGGATCGTCGAGACGAAGAAGGCCGGCAACGACGTGGTCGTGGCGGTGTCGGCGATGGGCGACACCACCGACGAACTCGTCGACCTGGCGCACTCCGTCACGCCGATCCCCGCCGGCCGTGAACTCGACATGCTCCTGACCGCGGGGGAGCGCATCTCGATGGCGCTGCTCGCGATGGCGATCAAGAGCCTCGGGGTCGAAGCGTCGTCGTACACCGGCAGCCAGGCCGGCATGCTCACCGACGCCCAGCACGGCAAGGCCCGCATCGTCGACGTCACCCCGAAGCGCGTGCGTGAGGCGCTCGACTCCGGCCACGTCGCGATCGTCGCCGGGTTCCAGGGCTTCAACCGCACCACGGGCGAGATCACCACGCTCGGTCGCGGCGGCTCCGACACCACGGCCGTCGCCCTCGCCGCAGCGCTCGACGCCGACGTCTGCGAGATCTACACCGACGTCGACGGCATCTTCACCGCCGACCCCCGTGTCGTGCCGAAGGCCCGCAAGGTCGACCGCGTCACCAGCGAGGAGATGCTCGAGCTCGCAGCCTCGGGTGCCAAGGTCCTGTACATCCGCGCCGTCGAGTACGCCCGTCGGCACGGGGTCACGCTGCACGTCCGGTCCTCGTTCAACAACAACGAGGGCACCATCGTCTACAACCCTGCCGAGGGGGAAACCGTGGAAGAACCGATCATCACCGGGATCGCCGGAGACCTCTCCGAGGGGAAGATCACCGTCGTGGGGGTCCCGGACCAGCCGGGCAAGGCCGCTGAGATCTTCACCAACGTCGCGCGCGCCGGGGCGAACATCGACATGATCGTCCAGAACGTGTCGGCTGCGTCGACCGGGCGGACGGACATCTCGTTCACCCTGCCGAAGGACCAGGGCCAGACGGTGCTGACGGCACTCGAGGTCGCGAAGGCCGACATCGGCTACGAGAGCATCCAGTACGACGACCAGATCGGCAAGCTCGCCCTGGTCGGCGCTGGGATGCGCACGAACGCCGGTGTCTCGGCGCAGCTCTTCCGCGCCCTGCACGACGCGTCGATCAACATCGAGATGATCTCCACGTCCGAGATCCGCATCTCGGTCGTGACCCGCGCCGACACCCTGAACGAGGCGATGCGGGTCGTGCACAGCGCGTTCGGCCTCGACGCCGACGCCGAGGCCGTCGTCTACGCCGGCACCGGCCGCTGACGCCCGCCGGCTCGTTGATCCGCTGAACCACCAGGAGCACCGCATGACCACCCTCACCGTCGCCGTCGTCGGCGCCACCGGCCAGGTCGGCGCCGTGATGCGCCGCCTGCTCGAGGAGCGCGCGTTCCCGGCCGACCGGGTCCGCTTCTTCGCGAGCGCTCGTTCCGCCGGCACGACGCTGCCGTTCCGCGGCGAGCAGATCGTGGTCGAGGACTCCGAGCTCGCCGACCCGTCCGGCATCGACATCGCGCTGTTCTCCGCCGGGGCCACCGCCTCGCGGGCCCTGGCGCCGAAGTTCGCCGCTGCCGGGGCGCTCGTCGTCGACAACTCGAGCGCCTGGCGCATGGACCCCGACGTCCCGCTCGTCGTGAGCGAGGTGAACCCGCACGCCATCGACCAGGCGCCCAAGGGCATCATCGCGAACCCGAACTGCACGACCATGGCGATCATGCCGGTGCTCAAGGTGCTCGACACCGAGTCCGGGCTCCGTCGCCTCGTCGCCACGACCTACCAGGCGGTCTCCGGCTCCGGGCTCGCCGGCGTCGAGGAACTCCTGGGCCAGGCGAAGGCCGCCCTCGAGCAGGACACCGCTGCGCTGACGCACGACGGATCCGCCGTGACGTTCCCCGAGCCGGTCAAGTACGTCCGCCCGATCGCGTTCGACGTCGTGCCGCTCGCCGGCAGCATCGTCGAGGACGGTCTGGGCGAGACCGACGAGGAGAAGAAGCTCCGCAATGAGAGCCGGAAGATCCTCGAGCTCCCCGACCTGCTCGTCGCGGGCACGTGCGTGCGCGTCCCCGTGTTCACCGGTCACTCCATCTCGGTGCACGCCGAGTTCGAGCGTCCGCTGTCGCCCGAGCGCGCGACCGAGATCCTGTCGAGCGCGCCCGGCGTCGAGCTGTCCGACGTCCCGACCCCGCTGCAGGCCGCGGGCCAGGACCCGGCGTTCGTCGGCCGCATCCGCGCCGACCAGTCCGCGCCCGAGGGCCGCGGCCTGGTGCTGTTCGTCAGCAACGACAACCTGCGGAAGGGCGCCGCGCTCAACGCGGTGCAGATCGCCGAGACCATCGTCGCGCGTCGCTCCGTCGACGCGTAGCGCGCGCCGAGCGCGACCAGCAGACGGACGGGAGGCCCGTGGCGACACCGCCACGGGCCTCCCGTCCGTCTGTCGGGGGACGCCGGTAGGATCGACGGGTGGCAGAGAAGCAGGTGGACCCCATCGACGTCGTCCTGATCGGCGGAGGCATCATGAGTGCCACGCTCGGGGCCATCATCCACAAGCTCGAACCGAGCTGGAAGATCCGCGTGTACGAGCGGCTCGGCACGGTCGCGCAGGAGTCCTCGAACCCGTGGAACAACGCGGGGACCGGGCACTCGGCGCTGTGCGAGCTGAACTACACGCCCGAACTGCCGGACGGCCGCGTCGACATCGCGAAGGCGGTCACGGTCAACGAACAGTTCCAGGTCTCGCGACAGTTCTGGGCGCACCTGGTCGAGACCGGCGTGCTGCCGGAACCGACGAACTTCATCAACCCGACGCCGCACATCTCCTTCGTCTGGGGCGAGGCCAACGTCGCCTACATGCGTGCGCGGTACGAAGCGATGCGCGACCACCCGCTCTTCGCCGGCATCGAGTTCTCCGACGACCCCGCACAGATCCGGCAGTGGGCACCGGCGCTCATCCCCGGTCGCAAGAAGGACCAGCCGATCGCTGCGACGTACTCGGCGGCCGGCTCGGACGTCGACTTCGGGTCGCTCACCCACCAGCTCTTCGACCAGCTCGAGCTCGACGGCGTCGAGATGGAGCCCTCGCACCAGGTCACCAACCTGACCCGCTCGAAGGTGTCCGAGGGCTGGGTGCTCAACGTCCGCAACGAGATCGGTCGGTCGACGCAGCGGATCGCCGCGAAGTTCGTCTTCGTCGGCGCCGGTGGTGGCGCCCTGCACCTGCTGCAGAAGTCCGGCATCCCCGAGATCCGCGGCTACGGCGGTTTCCCGGTGTCGGGGGAGTTCCTGCGGACCGACGACCCCGAGGTGGTGCAGAAGCACTCGGCCAAGGTCTACGGCAAGGCGAGTGTCGGTGCCCCGCCGATGTCGGTGCCGCACCTCGACACCCGCATCGTCGACGGTGGTTCGTCGCTGATGTTCGGCCCGTACGCCGGGTTCAGCCCGAAGTTCCTGAAGCAGGGATCGGTGCTCGACCTGTTCCGCTCGATCCGACCGCACAACCTCCGCCCGATGCTGAGCGTGGCGTTCTCGAACTTCGACCTGGTCCGCTACCTGGTCGGTCAGCTCCTCGCCTCGAAGCGCACCAAGTTCGAGGCGCTCCGTGACTTCATGCCGAGCGCCGAGCCCGAGAACTGGCACCGCATCACGGCCGGGCAGCGCGTCCAGGTGATCAAGCCCGACAAGGACAAGGGCGGCGTGCTCCAGTTCGGCACCGAGGTCATCACCGCCGCCGACGGCTCCATCGCGGGGCTGCTCGGGGCGTCACCGGGTGCGTCGACGGCCGTGCCGATCATGCTCACGATGCTGCACCGGTGCTTCCCCGACCGGTGGGACGGCTGGCAGGACGACGTCCGCGCCATGGTGCCGACGTACGGGCAGGACCTCGGTGACGACCCGGAGCTGGCCGACGCCACGCTCGAGCGCACGGCGAAGGTGCTCGGCCTGCACCACTGAGGCCTGCAGCGATCCGCTCCGGCTTGCAGTCCGTTCGAACGTGTGTTCGAATGACGACATGCGGTGGAGTGGACAGGCGATCGACGCGGAGCAGAGCGACGCGCTGCCCGGGATGGAATCGAACAGCGGGTTCGTCCGGAGCGTGACGACGCCCGAGTTCACTGGGGTGACCTTCCACGAGGTCCTGGCGAAGAGCGCCCTGAACCGGGTGCCGAGCGCAGACGGGTCCGGCACGTACGGCTGGACGATCAACCCCTACCGCGGGTGCAGCCACGCCTGCGTGTACTGCTTCGCCCGCCCGACGCACACGTACCTGGAGTTCGACGGCGGCGCCGACTTCGACCAGCAGATCGTGGTGAAGACGAACGTCGCCGACGTGCTGCGTCGTGAGCTCGGCAAGCCCACGTGGGACCGCCACCCGGTGGCCCTCGGCACGAACACCGACCCGTACCAGCGGGCCGAGGGACGCTACCGGCTGATGCCCGGGGTGATCGAGGCGCTGGCGGAGTCGCGCACCCCGTTCAGCATCCTGACGAAGGGCACGCTGCTGCGGCGCGACCTGCCGCTCCTGGCCGAGGCGGCGAAGGTCGTGCCGGTGGACCTCGCGATGTCGATCGCCGTGTACGACGACTCGTTGCAGCAGTCGGTCGAGGCGGGCACCCCGACGACGTCGGCGCGGCTCGCGACCGTGCGTGCCATCCGTGACGCGGGGCTCGACTGCTCCGTGTTCCTGATGCCCGTGCTGCCCTACATCACCGACACCCGGGCGCACCTCGACGACGCCGTCGGTCGGTCGGTCGCGGCCGGAGCGACGAGCATCACGTACTCGGCGCTGCACCTGCGGCCGGGTGTGAAGCCGTGGTGGTTCGAGTGGCTCGGCCGTGAACGGCCCGACCTGGTGCAGCGGTACCGCGCGATGTACCTCGACAACACCTACGCACCCAAGGACTACCGGCGGTGGTTGTCGGAGCGCATCCGGCCGATCCTGGCGGCGCACGGGGTGGGGCTCGGGCGGGTGGACCCGGCCACGGGGTCGATGGGGTTCTCGGGGCCGCGTGCGCTGCCGCCGGGTGTGCCGGACGGCCCGCCGCAGGAGCAGTCGGTGCCGACGGTCTCGCCGCTGAAGCGTGCCGACCCCGGGTTCGACCGACGGTTGCTCCGGCCCCAGGTGTCGCAGACGCTCTTCTGATCGGTGATCCGCCGGGCGCTGGCCGGTCCACGTTCGGGGGACAGCAAGACCCGAGGTCGGGTGGCTATCATCGAGCGGGTCGCCGTACGGCCCGGGTTTCGGGGTACACGGCCGCTGCTCCGGTGGTTGGATCGTGGACGGCGCCCTCGCCACCCGAAAGGACTCACCTCGTGCTCGGCATCCCCACGCACCTCGCGCCGCGAGTGAACGCGTGGTCGACCGTGCGCGCCTTCCACGCCGGCGCCGTCGGGTCCCTGGTGGCCGCGGTGATCACGCTCGTGCTCTACGGCCTGTCCGAGCCCGGGGTGCAGGTGGTCGGCACCGCGCTGGCGGTCGTCCCCATGCTCGCCATGATCGGCGTGCACGTGCAGTTCGGCACCCGGCTCTCGGCGATCGCGTTCCTGGCGGTCGGCGGCGTCTGCGCCTGGTGGTTCGCCGTCGGGGTCCAGCAGCAGGTCCCGACCGGCTGGGTGACCTCGTACCTGATGTCCCTCGTGGTGATCCCGCTCATCCTGGTCGGGGGAGCCGGTGCCGTGCCGCGCCGCGTCGTGCTGTGGTCCTTCGTGGGCTTCCTGACCGGGCGACTCGCCACCTGGATCGCCATCGCGCAGGACGGTGCGCCGCCCCGGCCGCTCATCCTGGCCTGGATCACCCTGGGCTTCGTGGTCTCGCTCGTGCTCTTCACGACTCGCAGCACGGGACGGAGCGAACGGGTGCAGCCCGAGCTCCTGCGCTCGGCCCGCGAAGAGCACGTCTCCGCCTACCGTGCCGGGGTCGAGGCCGAGGCGTCCGCGATCCTGCACGACACGGTGCTCAACCACCTCGGTGCCATCGCGCTGGCACCGGACGGTCCGATGGACCCGCACCTCGCCGAGACCGTCGACGCGGACGTCGGGGTGCTCACCGGCAAGGGCTGGCTCGCCCCGGCCGCCCGTCCGCGCCCGGGTGCGGCGGCCGAGACGTTCGGCAGCATGGTCGACGAGCACCGTGCGCTCGGACTCGACGTCACCGTGTCCGGTGACACCTCGGCGCTCGACCGCCTCGACCAGCGCGCACTGTCGGCGATCGTCCGGGCCGTCGCGCAGTGCCTGGCGAACGTGCGGAAGCACGCCGGCACCGACGCAGCCGAGGTCAGCGTCTTCGACGACAGTGCGTCCTGCACCGTCATGGTCGTGGACGACGGACGAGGGTTCGACGAAGACGCCACCGGCGCCGACCGGATGGGGCTCCGCGGGTCGGTCCGCGACCGCATCGGACGGGTCGGGGGTGACGTCCAGATCTGGTCGTCGCCGGGTTCCGGGACGAGCGTGATGATGACGGTGCCGTACGTGCCGGTCACCGGTGCCGTCACCGTGCCGGCCGCCGCCGACGACCGAGGGGCTGTGCGGTGACCGCGGTCCGTCCGGGCCGGGCGACCCGCCCTGGTCCCCGCCGCACCGCGCAGCAGTACGACCCGCTCGGCGCGATGGGGTCCCGCCCGCTCGTCGTCGTGCTCGGCGCGGGCAGCGTCGTCTGGGCCCTGCTCGTGTCGATCTTCGACCGCGACGTCGTGGGCAGCCCCACGCTGAGCGCCCTCACGGTGCTGCTCGTCGCGGCCTCGGCGGTGGTGGTGTTCACCGCCTCGAGTCCGTTCCGCGCGCCGTTCCCCCGTTGGGCCTTCATCGCACACGTCGGGTTGCTCGGCCTGGCCTCGGTCGCGAGCATCGCCGCGCAGTGGGGGCCGGACCGCAGCGCCTTGAACGACTTCATGTCCCTGCTCACCGCGACGGGCATCGTGATGGTCGCCCCGTACCGACCGTGGACGGACCTGACGATCGGCGGGCTCGTCCTGGCCGCGGTCAACGCCGTCGCCTGGGGGGCGGGCGCAGCGGAGTTCCCGCACGAGGTGCCGGTCGCCGTCGCGGCGTTCCTGGCCGCGGCCCCGACGCTCGTGCTGACCGCTGCTGCGGCGGTGTTCGCACGGACCTTCGCGGGGCTCGCCGAGCGGGTGCAGATCCGTGCCGGGTCGTACTCCGTCGCGCGCGCCGAGCGGGACGGCATCGCGGCGAGCGTGCAGCAGGACCGTTCGACCATCCTATCCCGTGACGTCGCGCCGTTCTTCGCCGAGCTCCGCACGCGCGACGTCATCACTGACGCCGACCGTGCCCGTGCGCGTGCGATCGCCGACGGCATCCGGGCGTCGATGGTCGCCGACGCGGACCGCACCTGGTTCGAGCTCGCCGTCCGGGTGGACGGCGGTGCAGCACCGCTGGTCGACGACCCCGACGGCCTCATCGCGACGCTCGACACCGACCAGCGGACGGTGGTCCGCACCTTCGTCCGTGCGGCCCTGCGCGCCTCGACGGTCGACCCGGCCGGGTTCCGGACGACGGTGCGACGAGCCGACGATACGTCAGGCCCCACGTCGGGCCCCGCGTCGCCGGCTGGTGCGCCGAAGCCAGCCACGCCACCAGCCCGCGTGGAGGTCGACATGGAGCTCGCCGTCGCGGACTCCGACATCGGCATCCACCGCACCTTCGACCCCTACTTCGCCGTCCTCCGCGTGACGTTCCCCGACCTCGACGTCGCAGTCCGTCCTTCCGCCCTCGCACTAAGGTTCTCCTATGACCAGCACTGACCCGAACAGGCTCTCGGAGGGGTCACCGTCCCTCCCGAACCCGGGAGCACGACGTGTTCGGTTGGCCATCCTCGACGACCACGAGGTGCTGCTGGACAGCCTGTCGAGCTGGATCGCGGTGAACGCGTTCGACTTCGACCTGGCCCTGACCGCGCACACCTGGCTCGAGATGGTCCACAGCGACAGCTTCCCGACCGACCTGGTGTTCCTCGACTTCCAGCTCAAGGAACCCGTCTCCATCGAAGCCCGCGTGCGCACCTGCCGTGCCGCCGGAGCGAAGGTGATCGTGCTCTCGAGCGTCGACAGCCGTGAGTCCCGCGACCGCGCCCTGGCCGCCGGCGCCGCGGCGTTCCTGTCGAAGTCGCTGCCGATGCGCGAGGTCATGGACGTCGCGCGCGAGATCATGGGCGTCGCCCGCGAGACCCCGCAGCCCCGCGAGTGGCGTCCGCTGCCGACGGGGGCCACCGCGCACCAGCGGCCGAAGCTCAGCGCCGGTGAGGAAGAGGCGCTGCGGCTCTACGTGTCCGGCTACTCGACGAACGAGGTCGCCGCGCAGATGAACGTGCAGTACGAGACCGCGAAGACCTACCTGCGTCGCGTGCGCGAGAAGTACAGCAAGGTGGGCCGCCCCGCCTCGAAGAAGTCCGACCTCATCCGTCGGGCCGCCGAGGACGGGTTCCTCGCGTAGTGGCGAAGCTCTACTTCCGCTACGGCGCGATGAACAGCGGCAAGAGCACGGGGCTCCTGCAGGCCGCCTACAACTACGAGGAGCGCGGGCACCGGGTGCTGCTCGCCAAGCCCGCGGTGGACACCAAGGGCGACCGTGAGATCGTCTCCCGCCTCGGCGTCACCCGGACCGTCGACATCGTGTTCTCGCCGGATGCCGACGTCCGCGACGCCGTCACCGCCGCCGGAGCCGTCGACCCCGAGTCGGACCGCCTGGACGGCATGGTGCGTCCGGTCAGCTGCGTGCTCGTCGACGAGGCGCAGTTCCTCACCCCGCGCCAGGTCGACGACCTGCTGCGCATCGCGGTCCTCGACCAGGTCCCCGTGATCACCTACGGCATCCGCACGGACTTCCGCACCGAGGCGTTCCCCGGCAGCGCCCGCCTGCTCGAGGTCGCGCACTCCCTCGAGGAACTCAAGACCATCTGCCGCTGTGGCCGCAAGGCGGTCTTCAACGCCCGCACGGTCGACGGCCGCTTCGTCTTCGACGGCTCCCAGGTCGCGATCGACGGTGTCGACGTCGCCTACGAGTCGCTCTGCGCCAACTGCTACCTGACGGAGTCCGGCGGCCGCCTCGACGGCGCCTGACCGCTCGCGCCGGCTGGCGACGACACGAGGTCGGATTCGTCGAGTGGTCGCGTCCCGTCGATGATGCGCCCTGATCGTGTCCGCTCGCCGGTCACGACACCCCGCTTGGGTTCGCCGCGCGGTCACGCCGCGTCGGCGGTGCGCCCGTCGAGCGACCGTCCGTGACCGGTCCGAAAGGCGCGCGCGGCACGTCGTGACCGCTCGGCGTCCGAGACGGAACCGAAGGCCGGCCGGGAGGCGCGGCGCGGCCCCGCCACGGGCCTCCCGGCCGTCGCATCGCGCGTCCAGGGCACGCCGCGTGCGTCAGCCGAGTGGTCGCGGACTGTCGGTGCCGCAACCTCCAAGCGTCACCTGGTGACCGGTCGGCGGCGGTGCGGCGGCATGTCCTGACCGGTCGACGTCCCGGTGCCGCGTGGAATGCGGGTGCGCCGGAGCGCGTTGGCGACCACATGACCGACGACACCCTGCACCTGTCCGTCCTCGACCTGGCCACACGCGAGTACGGCCAGTCCAACACCGAGGCCCTGCAGGGGTCCGTCGACATGGCCGTGCACGCCGAGCAGCTCGGGTACGAGCGGTTCTGGGTCGCCGAGCACCACGGGATGCCGGGCATCACGTCCTCGGCCCCGGCGGTGCTGCTGAGCGCGGTGGGCGCGGCCACCTCGACGATCCGCATCGGATCCGGTGGCGTCATGCTGCCGAACCACGCACCCCTCGTCGTCGCCGAGCAGTTCGGCACCCTCCGTGCCCTGTACGGCGACCGTGTCGACCTCGGGCTCGGGCGCGCTCCCGGCACCGACGGCGCGACCGCCATGGCGCTGCGCCGAACCGACCGACTCGACGTCGACGACTTCCCGCAGCAGCTCGCCGACCTCATCGGCTTCTTCACCGGGATGGCCGAGGCGAACCCGCTGTCCCGCATCCGCGCCGTGCCCGGGTACGGGGACGTGCCGGAGTTCTGGCTGCTCGGGTCCTCCGGCTACAGCGCCCAGGTCGCGGGCGCGCTCGGAATCTCGTTCGCCTTCGCCCACCACTTCGCGTCGGACAACACCGAGGCGGCGCTCGCCCTGTACCGCGACTCGTTCCGTCCGTCGCGCTTCCGGCAGACGCCGAACGCGCTGATCGGCGTGCAGGTCGTCACCGACGAGGACCCCGCCGTGATCGAGGAGCAGAGCGCGCCGGGCATGATCTCCTTCATCCGGATGCGCTCCGGCCGGAAGCCCGAGCCGGTGTCGATGGACGAGGCGCGTGCGTACGAGTTCAACGACCTGGAGCGGCGCTTCATCGCGGCCCGCACCGAGCGTCAGGCCTACGGCAACGCCGAACAGGTCGCGGAGAAGATCAACGCGCTCGTGGCGTCGACGGGGGCGAACGGCGTGATCGTGTCGCCCGGCGCTGCGCAGGCGCGGTACCGGCACCAGGCGCTCGACGTCGTGGCGGGGCTGCACGCTGCCGGCACGCTCGTGCCCGCGGGTGCGTCAGCTGGCGCCGGGGCGTCGTCCGTCGGCTAGTCCGGGTTCGTTCGTCGAGTGAGCAGAAGATGTCGGGCTCCCCGCTCGGGACTCGACTTCTTCTGCTCACTCGTTCGTGTGGTGCCTCAGGTGAGCAGGCCCAGGCGCGTGGCTGCAGCGACCGCCCCGACGCGGGACCCGACGTCGAGCTTGCGGAAGACGTTGTAGACGTGCCGCTTGACGGTGCCGATCGCGAGTTGCAGGTCGGCGGCGATCTCGGCGTTGGTGCGCGCGGCGGCGAGGAGTCGCAGGACCTCGAGCTCGCGGTCGCTCAACGGTGAGCCGGCACGGGCCTCGGTGACCAGGTCGACGGGGAACGTGACCGGTGCCGCATCGGCGTGGGCTGCCCGGGCGATCCGGTCGACGAGCTCGCGGCTCGGGGTGTCCTTCGTGACGAAGTCGACCGCACCGGCGTCGAGCAGGGTGCGGCGGAGGACGGCGTCACGGTGCATCGTGAGCACCACGACGCGGATGTCCGGGCGGGTGCGGCGGACCGTGGCGATCGTGGTGCGCGCCGGCGGGCCGTCGAGCTCGACGTCGAGGAGCAGGACGTCGATGGCGGCGGCCTCGGGGGAGTCGAGGACGTCGGACGGTCGTTCGCCGTGTGCGACGACGCGGATCGTGGGGACGGCGGCCAGGATCGTGGCGAGTCCTTCGCGGAACAGCCGGTGGTCGTCGACGATGGCGACGTGGGTGACGGTCACAGGGTGCCCCTCGGGATCGTCAGGCGGACGGTGGTGCCGGTGCCCGGGGAGCTCTCGACGGCGAGCCGAGCGCCGATCACCGCGGCGCGCTCGCGCATCGTCTGCTGCCCGAGGCGACCGCCGGCGCCGCCCTGCACGTCGAAGCCCGGGCCGTCGTCGGCGACCGTCACGACCACGGCGGCGGCGGACCACGCGAAGCGCACCGAGGTCGTCGAGCCCGGGGCGTGCTTGCTGCGGTTCGTGAGCGCCTCGAGCAGGATCGTCAGCGCTTCCTCGGCCTGCCAGTTCGGCAGCGCAGCGGGCGTCCCCGTCGACTCGATGGACAGCCGGTCGTCGTCGGGGAACAGGTCGTGCACGTGCCGTCGGAGCGCGTCGTCGAGCAGCGCGTCACCGACCCGGGCGTGCAGGCTCACCGCGAGGTCCTGCACGTCGCCGAGGGCGCTCCGGAGCAGCCGCGCTGCGTCCTCGAGCTGGTCGGCGCGCTCGTCGGACGGCGGGTCCGTCAGCAGGACGAGGTCGAGGCGCTGCAACCCGGCGAGGATGCCGTGGGCGACGCGGTCGTGCAGGTCCCGCGCGATCTGGGTGCGGGAGTCCAGGTGCGCCGTGGTGAGGCGTTGGCGCAGTGCCTCCGTGTACGCGACTGCCCCGGCCGGGAACCGGCTCCAGATGCCGGCGTGCAAGGCCCTCGTGGCCCGCAGGACCTCGGCGGTGGACGTCGCACCGACCTCGTCGACGAAGACCGGCAGGTAGGCGTCGAACAGCATCTCCGCCGCGAGCATGGCACCGGCCGGGTGCTGCGCCTGCTCGGCGTGCAGACTGCCGGTCGCCAGGTGGTCGGGATCCAGGTAGGCGTTGCTCACCACGCTGGCCTCGGCTCCAGCTGCGTAGCGCTCGTGCGCCTCGGCGATCATCGACGTCACGTTCTCGACCAGGTTCTGCGTCAGCACCGGGTCGTCGGCGATGTCGGGGAACTGCGCGGCGATCTGCGCGAGGAGGGCAGCGAGTCGATCGGAGATGTCCATGACGGTCGCGAGCGTATCGGCCGTGGTGCCGCGCGGATGTGTCGCACGCCGCACGATGGGCCACCGGACACATCGCGCGCTGCTCGCCCGGTGCGTTGACGGACTCGTCGCCGAACGAGCCCGTACCCGCCGCTCGAGGTCCGCTGCCGTCGCGCTCGCGGCGACCCGACGGCGGGACCTGGAGTGGTTCTTCGATGTCGAGGGTGTCCGGGGAAAGCAGAAGGCCCTGGTTCCGGAGAACCAGGGCCTTCTTCGTACTGTCTCAACACAGTGTCGGGGTGACAGGATTTGAACCTGCGACCTCCTCGTCCCGAACGAGGCGCGCTACCAAGCTGCGCCACACCCCGCGGTGTGATCACTCCGTACCGGAGCAACCAGACAATACTATCCGATGATCCAGGGTGCTCACGACCATCCGGCGAACTCCCGGGCGCGTCGGTTCAGGAAGCCCGTGCGGTGAGGGTGACAGCGACGGCCTCGGGTCGGCAGGCGAACCGGACGGGCGCGTAGATCGAGGTGCCGAGGCCTGCCGAGACCTCGAGCCACGACCAGTGGTTGCGGTGCTCCCACTTGTGCAGCCCGCTGGCGTACCGGCGGGGGAGGTCACAGTTCGTGACGAGCGCACCGACCCCGGGGACCGCGACCTGGCCGCCGTGGGTGTGCCCGGCGAAGATGATGTCGGCGCCCTGCGTCACGAACGCGTCGAGCACACGGCGGTATGGGGCGTGCGTGACACCGATCGCGACGGGAGCGGGGCCGTCCTCGTCCTCGGACCACGGCACGTCGCTGCGCATCTCGTCGACGTTGGTGGGCAGCAGGTCGAGGCGGTCCCAGTCGCGGTGCGCGTCCGAGGTGCCGAACAGCTCGAACCGGGAGCCGCGGAGCTCGATCGCGTGCGCCTGGTCGTTCAGGTCGAGCCAGCCGAGCGACTCGAAGAACGCCGTCTGCCGGTCGATGTCGAGACCGACGGGCTCCGCCGCCTTGTGCATCCGGCTCGGGCCCGAGAAGTACTTGAGCGGGTTGCGCGGGGACGGCCCGAAGAAGTCGTTCGACCCGTAGGCGAACACCCCGGGCACCCCGCGGAACGGCTCGAGCGCGTACTCCACGGCAGCGTTCGCGGTCGCGTGGCCGAGGTTGTCCCCGGTGTTCACGATGAAGTCCGGTTCGACCAGGCTCAGGTCGCGCAGCCACTGCTGCTTGTCGGCCTGCCACGGGGCCATGTGGATGTCGGACAGGTGCAGGACCGTCACGTCACGGGAACCCCGCGGGAGCACCGGGACGGTCTCCCACCGGATCCCGAAGCGGCGACGTTCGACGAGCGAACCCCACGCTGCCGAAGCAGCCCCGACGGCCGCGCCGGCAGCGAGGACGCCGAGTGCGGCGCGGCTGCGGGTCACTTGCAGTCCTTGGGAGCCTTGCCGTCCTTGTCGCCGTAGAGCTTGATCCGCACCTGGTCGTCCTTGTTCGCCGTGGAGCTGATCGCCGGGTCGACCGCGGCGACCTTGCAGGTCTTGCCGCCGCCGCCCTTGGCGTAGTCATCGGTGATGCTGACGTTGGTGAAGCCGGCGTCGTTCAGGGCCGAGCGGGCATCCCCGAGGGAGTTGCCGCCGATCTCCGGAACGGTCGCCTGGGTGCCGTCCGACGTGTAGACGGTGACGCTCGAGCCCGAGGACAAGAGCGCACCCGCCGCCGGGGAGGTGGAGGTCACGGAACCGGGGTTCCCCGGGCCGGGGCGCGCACCGCCGTCGACGTAGGTGAACCCGGCGCCCGAGATCGCCGCGCGGGCCTCGTCAGCCGTCTTGCCCTGCAGGTTCGGCAGGGCCTTGGCGTTGCCGCGGATCGCGGTCTGCTGTGGGTCCGTGAACGGGCCAGCGGGGTAGATCGCGTTGATCGGGGTCATGGCCTCGCGCCACACCTTGGCGCGGTCTCCGGCGTACGTACCGCCGACACCGTTGCTGTAGTGACGGAGGTTGTTCTTCTTACCGTCGGTGTTGCCCTGCCAGTAGGCGGTGGCGACTCGCGAGCTCGCACCGACGAGCCAGATCTGGTCAGCCTCGTCGGTGGTACCCGTCTTGCCGAACAGCTGGGTTCCGTCGGGCGTCTGCGCGCCCACTGCCGTTCCGCTCCTGATCGTGCCCTTCATCGCGTAGATGGCCGCCTGGGCGAAGGCCGGATCGACGGCCTGCTGGCAGTCCTTGGTCTGACCGCCCAGCTTCTTGCCGGACGGGGAGGTGATCTCGTCGATGGCGATCGGCTTGCAGTAGATGCCGTTGTTCGCGACGGCCGCGTAGGCAGCTGCCATGGTCATCGGAGCGATCTCGTTCGTGCCAAGGATCGCGGAAGGGTTCTGGTACTGGAGCTCTCCGCCGTCCGCCCGGTGGACACCGAGCGACTGCGCGATGTCACGGATGTCGCAGAGGTCGAGCTTCTGGGCCATCGAGGCGAACGCACCGTTGATCGAGCCAGCAGTGGCTCCCATCACGCTCCAGTTGCCGCCCTCGCCCGGAGCGTCGTTCGACACCGGGAAGGGGGTTCCAACGGTTTCCCCACAAATGGTCCAAGGGGAAATGGTCCGTTCCGCGCCGCTCACGGTTTCGTTCAAGCCGTGTCCGGCCTTGACCCAGTCGAGCAGGGTGAACAGCTTGTACGTTGAGCCCGTCTGGAAGCCGCCCGAGCTGCCGTACTTGTAGTCGACGCTGTAGTTGATGCTGGTCGACGTGGGTGCGGACTTCAGCGACTCGTCGAAGTCCTTGTTCTGCGCCATCGTGATGATGCGCCCCGAACCGGCCTCGATCGAGTTGAGCGTCGACCCCAGGGCCAGGTTCGTCTCGGCCTTGTTGTCGTAGGTGTTCAGCAGGCGCTTCTGCTCGGCGTTCAGATCGATGTTCAGCGTCGTCTGGATCTTGTAGCCGCCGTTGCGCCACGCGGTGTCGCGGGCCTTCTGCGAGGAGCCGAGCTGCGACATCTCGAGCACGACCTTCTTGGCGTAGTCGCAGAAGAACTGCGAGCCGTCGCCGACCGAGGACCGGCACCCCTGCGAGGGCTGCGTCAGGTGCACGTAGTCCGCCGGCTTCGACAGGCGGGCCTTGCGGTACTCGGCCTCGGTGAGGTTCTTCTGGGCGTACATCGATCGGAGCACGACGTTGCGTCTGGCGACGTTGGCGTCGTACTTCTTCGGGTTCGACAGGTTGCGCGCCTCGGGGTACTGCACGATCGCGATGAGCGACGCGGCCTCGGCCGGGGTCAGGTCGGTGGCGCTCTTGTTGTAGTAGTGCTGCGCCGCGGCCTGGACGCCGTACGTCTGGTCGCCGAAGTAGGCGATGTTCAGGTAGGCGGTGAGGATCTCCTTCTTGGAGTACTTCTTCGCCAGCCCGATCGCGAGCTTCATCTCCTCGAGCTTGCGGGGAATGGTCTGCTCGACGGCCTCGTTGTAAGCCTTCTCCTGCTCCTTCTTGGTGGGGAGGTTCAGGGCTTCGTTCATCTTGATGTTGCGGACGAGCTGCATGGTCAGCGTCGACCCACCGCCCGAGTCGCCGAGGCCGCCCGCGATGCTGCCCACACCGGCGCGGATGAGCGACGTCATGTCGACGCCGCCGTGGTCGTAGAAGCGCTTGTCCTCGCCGTCGATCGCCGCGTTCTTCAGCTGGTCGCTGATCTGGTCGAACTTCAGCTCTTGGCGGTTCTGGTCGTACAGGGTGGCGAAGTGCACGGACTTGCCGCCCGAGTACGCGTACAGCTCGTTGCGCTGCGGCAGGTCACCGATCTCGATGTACTCCGGCAGGGACTCGAACACGCCGATCGTGGACGTCGTCGTGACACCGGCGACGGCGATGGCCGGCGTGACGCCGATCGTGACGAGCAGGCCGGCGAGGGCACTGAACCCGACGAATCCGATGAAGGCGCCGACTGCTGAGACGGGCTTGGTCCGCGATGCAGACGTCTTCTGGGCAGACATAGGATGCAGCCTAAACGACACCCCCGACTGAAAGGCTGGCAAGGAACCGCATGACTCGCTGGGAGTACTTCACCACGCCGCTGATGATCCACAACACCACCGCGATCCTCAACAACTACGGGGACGAGGGTTGGGAGCTGGTCCAGATCGTCACCGGACCCGAGGGTGGCCTCGTCGCCTACCTGAAGCGCCCCAAGGCCGACGCATGAGCGTCTCGGACCGACTCGCCGAACTCGGCCTGACGATCCCTGCGGTCGCCGCGCCCGTCGCCGCCTACGTGCCCGCCGTCGTGACGGGCCAGTACGTCTACACGGCGGGCCAGCTGCCCTTCGTCGACGGCACACTGCCCGTGACCGGCAAGGTCGGTACCGACGTCGACGCGGAGACCGCTGCCGCCCAGGCTCGCGTGGCCGCGCTGAACGCCCTGGCCGCCGTGCAGTCGGTCGCCGGTTCGCTCGACCGCGTGGCCCGTGTCGTCAAGGTCACCGTCTTCGTCGCGTCGGACCCGTCGTTCACCGGTCAGCCCGGCGTCGCCAACGGCGCGTCGACCCTGGTCGGCGAGGTCTTCGGCGACGCCGGCGTCCACGCGCGGAGCGCGGTGGGCGTCGCGGTGCTCCCGCTGGATGCGCCGGTCGAGGTCGAGCTGGTGGTGGAACTGACGTCCTGACGGACCGTCAGCAGTGAAGCGAACGCAGGTGGGGCCTCCCGTCCGACATGGACTGGAGGCCCCACCTGCGTGACACGGACTACATGAGTTCCGCGATGGTCGCCATGATCGCCGGGTCGGCCAGCGTCGTCGTGTCGCCGATGCGACGGCCCTCGGCCGCGTCGCGGAGCAGCCGCCGCATGATCTTGCCGGAACGTGTCTTCGGCAGCTCCGGCACGATGACGACCTGGCGCGGCTTCGCGATCGCGCCGATCCGCTTGCCGACCCAGTTGCGGAGCTCTGCGGCGACGGTCTCGCGGTCGACGTCGGCGGCGGCCTCGGCGGTCAGGATGACGAAGGCGACGACGGCCTGCCCGGTGGTCTCGTCGGCGGCGCCGACCACGGCGGCCTCGGCGACGCCCTCGTGGCCGACCAGGGCGGACTCGATCTCAGCGGTGGACAGGCGGTGTCCCGAGACGTTCATGACGTCGTCGACGCGACCCTGCACCCAGATGTCGCCCTCGCCGTCGAGCCGCGCACCGTCTCCGGCGAAGTAGCGGCCGGGGAACCGAGACCAGTAGGTCTCGACGAAGCGGTCCGGGTCGTTCCAGATCCCGCGCGCCATCGACGGCCACGGCTCGGTGATGGTGAGGTAGCCACTCTCGCCCGGTTCGGCGCGGTTGCCGTCGTCGTCGACGATCTCGGCGACGATGCCGGGCAGTGGCGTCTGCGCGGCACCGGGCTTGAGCTTCGTGACGCCGGGCAGGGCGGAGATCATGATCGCGCCGGTCTCGGTCTGCCACCACGTGTCGACGATCGGCGTGCGGTCGTGGCCGATGACCTGCCGGTACCACTGCCACGCCTCGGGGTTGATCGGCTCGCCGACGCTGCCGAGCAGGCGGAGGGTCTCGAGGCTGCGGGCCTCCGGGATCTGCCGGCCGGCCTTCATCGCCGCACGGACCGCGGTGGGCGCAGTGTACAGGACGGTGACGCCGTACGCGTCGACCAGGTCCCACCAGCGGCCGGGCTTCGGCTCGTCCGGCGTGCCTTCGTAGAGCACCTGGGTGACGCCGTTGGTGAGCGGGCCGTAGACGACGTAGGAGTGACCGGTGATCCAGCCGATGTCGGCGGTGCACCAGTACACGTCCTTCTCCGGGTGCATGTCGAAGACGTTCTTGTGCGTGTACGCCGCCTGGGTCAGGTAGCCGCCGGAGGTGTGCACGATGCCCTTCGGCTTCCCGGTCGTGCCCGAGGTGTACAGGATGAACAGCGGCGTCTCGGCGGGGAACGCCTGGGCCTCGTGGGTCGGTGCCGCCTTCGCCAGCTCGTCGTGCCACCACACGTCGCGGTCGTTCCACGCGATGTCGTTGCCGCCGCGCTTGACGACCAGGACGTGCTCGACCGTGTCGGTGCCCTCGCCGGTCAGCGCCTCGTCGACTGCGGGCTTGAGTGGTGAGACGGCACCGCGCCGCCACCCGCCGTCCGCGGTGACGACGAGCTTCGCGCCGGCGTCCTCGATGCGGGCACGGAGGCTCTCGGCACTGAACCCACCGAAGACGACCGAGTGCACGGCGCCGATGCGGGCGACGGCGAGCATCGTCACGACGGCCTCGGGGATGAGCGGCAGGTAGACGACCACGCGGTCGCCCTGGCCGACACCGAGGTCGGTGAGCATGTTCGCGGCGCGCTGCACCTCGGCGGTGAGCTCGGCGTAGGTGATCCGGCGCGTGTCGCCCGGGGCACCCTCGAAGTGGATCGCGACACGGTCGCCGTTGCCCGCCCGCACGTGCCGGTCGAGGCAGTTCTCGGCGACGTTGAGCGTGCCGTCGGCGAACCACTTCGCGAACGGGGCGCCTGACCAGTCCAGGGTCTGCGTGAACGGGGTGCGCCAGTCGAGCAGGGACCGGGACTGCTCGGCCCAGAATGCCTCGCGGTCCGCTGCGGCTGCGTGGTGGAGGTCCTCGCCGGCGACCGCGTCGGCCACAAACTCGGGTGGCGGCGCGAACGTCGCTCCGTCGTCGCCTCGGGGGTCGGTCTGGGTCGGAGTGGACATCGATGTCCTTTCGCGTCGTTGCGGCCTCTGGTGGCATCCGTCGCCGGTGCCTGCGTGCATCCGGAGACTACCCCTCGGCCGGGTCGGGGTGCGGCACGCCCGGAGGTCGTGTCCGGGGTTGCCCCGGAGGGGTGATCGTGGGGTACAGTAGTTCTCGCTGGACTCGTTTCCGGCGGCATCGAATCGGATTCCCCCCAATCCCTCGATGTCAAGGCGGCACCTGTTCCCCCCAACCGGTGCCGCCTCTTCTGTTTCCCGGGGTCTGACTCGAGCATCGGCCGCTCGTCGGGCTCTGGCGTGTGCCCCGATCCGCACAGGGACGCCGGTCGCGTGGACAGACCGGTCCATGCTCGTGCATGCATTCTGCATGTTCTTGCGTAGCAGGTGCTACGTCCAGTCCGGACGCCGGGAGCAGGGGTGGTGGGTGATCCCGGTGGCATCCGTGTCCGATCATCGACCGGGGTACGGCTTTCCGTTTCGGGGGACAAACCGGTCCGTTGGTAGGGCAGCTCGGTGTTGTCCACAGAAGTGGGGACTGGCCGATCGGCGCCCTCGAGCGCTCCCTACCGTCGGCGGCATGCCACTCCACCGTGCTCCTCCGCTTTCTCCGCTTGCGCGTGGTTCGTCCACGTCCACGTCGGCGTCGCACGCGCTGACGTCGTCTGCGTCTGCGTCTGCGTCCGCGTCGGCAGCGCTCTCGCCACCGCCCCCTCCTTCCGCCCCGTTCCTGCCCGGCGCCGCACCGCCGGCACGTCGCCGTGCGGCCGTGGTCGTCGAGTTCGAGGAACTCGCGGCCCTGGTGGCAGACGCCGCCGTGACGGACGTCCTGGTGCTCGGCGGCGTGGGGACGTGGGTCGACCGCGGCACCGGACTCGAAGCCGTCCAGCCTCGGCTGACCGAGACGCGTGCCCGCGAACTCGCGACCCGCCTCGTCGCGCTCGGTGGTCGTCACGTCGACGAGACCACGCCGTGCGCGGACGTCCGGCACGGTGACGGTGTCCGGGTCCACGTCGTCCTGGCCCCGGTGTCCGTCGGGGGCACCGCCGTGTCGATCCGACTGCCACAGGTCCACCGACCCTCGCTCGCCGCCCTCGAACGCGGCGGGACCTTCGCGTTCGTTCCGCGGTCGGTCGTCGAGGACGCCGTCGCCGCGCGCCGGAACGTCCTGGTCACCGGTGCGACCGGCAGCGGCAAGACCACCCTGCTCGCGGCGATGCTCGGGAGCGTCCCCGTCGACGAGCGCATCGTGACGGTGGAGGACGTCGCAGAGCTCCGGATCGCCCACCCGCACGTCGTCGCGCTCGAGGCGCGGCAGGCGAACGCCGAGGGGGTCGGCGGGCTCGGTCTCGACCGACTCGTGCGCGAAGCGCTCCGGATGCGACCCGACCGGATCGTCGTGGGGGAGTGCCGTGGCGCCGAGGTCCGCGAACTCCTCTCCGCCCTGAACACCGGGCACGACGGCGGAGCGGGCACGGTGCACGCCAACGGCATCGCCGACGTCGCTGCGCGCCTCGAAGCACTCGGAGCGCTCGCCGGCCTCGGTGCCGAGGCGCTGGCCCGGCAGGCCGTCAGCGCCTTCGACCTGGTCCTGCACGTGGAGCGACGAGCCGGACAGCGGCGGCTCGGCGGCGTGGGCACGTTGCACGTCGGTCCGGACGGGAGGCTCGAGGTGCGCCCGGTGGACGGGCTGCGGTGAGCCGACACACCGCTGACGGCCCCGCTCGGGTGGCGGGGGTGCTCGACCGGGTGGCGACGCTGGTCGCGGCGGGTGTCCCGCCGCCGCGAGCGTGGCAGCTCGTCGGCGGGCTGCCCGGCGCCGGCGGACCGGCCCAGCAGGACGTCGCCGTCGTCCTGCGCGTCGCGGACCGGACGGGAGCACCCGTCGCCGAGACCCTCCGCGGGCTCGCCGGCGCGCTCCGGCGCGCCGCCGCCTCGGACCGCGCGATCCGGGTCGCCCTGGCCGGTCCGCGGACGAGCGCCCGCGTCGTCCTCGCGCTGCCGCTCTTCGGGTTGGGCCTCGGGGCGGCCTGGGGTGCGGGCGCCGTCGAGGTCCTGGTCGGTTCGCCGGCCGGCTGGGTGTGCTCGGGCACCGCCGCAGCCCTCGTCCTCGCCGGACGACGGTGGACGGCGCGGCTGGTCCGTTCCGCGACGCCCGACGGCCACGTCCCCGGGGTGCTCCTCGACGCCTGGGCCGTGGCGGTGGCCGGAGGCGGATCGTGGACCACCGCCGGGCAGGCCGTCGCCGAGGCGTCCGCCGCAGCCGTCCCACCCGCGGGGGACGTCGATCGTCTGCGGGAGGTGCTCGACCTCGCCCGGCGCGCTGGGGTCCCCGCCGCGGGGCTGCTCCGACGCGCTGCCGAGGACGTCCGCGACGAAGCCGCTGCCGACGGGCTCGTGGCGGCGGAACGCCTGGCCGTGCGCCTGGTGCTGCCGCTCGGGGTGTGCGTCCTGCCGGCGTTCGTGCTCGTGGGGGTGGTGCCCGTGGTGGTGGGGGTCCTCTCCTCCACGGTGGGCGGACCGGGGTGACCTCTCCACAGATGCGGTCGGAACGCCGTCGTCGCCACCGCAGCCCGGACAGGCTGGTCCCACCGAACAGAAAGGACGGACTCCATGAGCACCACGTCACCTCCCGACCACCGCATCCGTCGGGCCATCCGCCACCGTCGCCACCGTTCCCTCGTCGCACGGTGGCGCGCCCGACTGCGCGACGACCGGGGATCGGCCACCGCCGAGTACGCGGTCGTCATCCTCGCCGCCGTGGCCTTCGCCGGAGTGCTCGTCGCGGTGATGCGCTCGGGCGAGGTCCAGACCATCCTCACCGACCTCGTCCGTGGCGCGCTCTCGCTGTGAGCGTGGCTCGGTGACGGTCGAGTTCGCGGTCGCGCTGCCCGTGGTGGCCCTCGTGCTGACCGCGCTCGTCGCGGCGGTGCTCGTCGTCGATGCGCAGGGTCGGCTGCAACTCGCCGCCGCCACCGCAGCGCGGGCGATCGGTCGCGACGACGACTCCCAGGGGCGGTCCGCGGCCGAACGGATCGCCCCGGGGGCCTCGATCGTCGTCCGGGCCGACGGCGACATGGTGTGCGTCGACGCCACGCGCGGCGGGACCGGTCCCTTCGCGGCGCTCCCGCTGACCGCGACGGGGTGCGCCGTGGCCCGAGGGGGCTGACGTGGTGCGTCCCGACGGTCAACGGGGCTCGGCGACCGTGCTGCTCGTGGCGGTCCTCGGCGTGGGGGTCCTCGTCGGGTCGACGGCGCTCGCCGCAGCCGGCCACCGCACGCAGGCCCTCCGCGCACAGGGTGCCGCCGACGCCGCGGCCGTCGGGACCGCTGCGGCCGCCACCGGGCTCGTGTCGGGGGAGCCGTGCGCGGTCGCCACCCGGATCGCGACGGCGAACGGGGCCACCCTCGACACCTGCGAACTCCTCGCGACCACGGCCCGGGTCCGCGTGGTCGTGGGCACCGGTCCGTTCGTCACCGGCGCGCTCGCGGTGGCCGGTCCGGCAGGCAACCCGCCCGAACACTATGTGTATGGTGTGCCTGTCGGCCCGCGGTCACCGATGTCCCGGTCGACCCGGACACGCTCGTGGACAGGGCCGATCAGCACCATCGATCAAGGAGACACGTGCCAGGCACGAAGAAGCTCGTGATCGTCGAGAGCCCTGCGAAGGCGAAGACGATCGCGCAATACCTCGGTGACGGATACGAAGTCCAGGCCTCTGTCGGACACATCCGCGACCTCGTCGAGCCGAAGAACCTGCCGCCCGAGCTCAAGAAGGGCTCCCTCGGCAAGTTCTCGGTGGACGTCGACAACGGCTTCGAGCCGTACTACGTCGTGTCCGACGCCAAGAAGAAGACCGTCTCCGAGCTGAAGCGCGCCCTGAAGGACGCCGACGAGCTCTACCTCGCAACAGATGAAGACCGCGAGGGCGAAGCCATCGCATGGCACCTGCTGCAGGTCCTGAAGCCGAAGGTCCCCGTCAAGCGGATGGTCTTCCACGAGATCACGAAGGAGGCGATCCAGCGCGCGCAGGAAGCCACCCGTGAGCTCGACACCGCCCTCGTCGACGCACAGGAGACCCGCCGCATCCTCGACCGTCTCTACGGGTACGAGGTCTCGCCGGTCCTGTGGCGCAAGGTCGCCCCCGGACTGTCGGCCGGCCGTGTGCAGTCCGCCGCCACCCGTCTCGTGGTCGACCGTGAGCGCGAGCGCCTGGCGTTCGTGTCCGCCAACTACTGGGACCTGTCCGCCCGGTTCGAGAAGGCCGGAGAGTCCTCCTTCTCCGCGCGACTCGCCCGGATCCACGGCACCCGCGTCGCCTCCGGCCGTGACTTCGACGACCGCGGCGCGCTCAGCGGCGACGTCGTCCGCCTCGACGAGGCCGCTGCCGCGTCGCTGACGACCGTCCTCGAGCGCGCCGGTGACGCCACCGTCCGCAGCGTCGACTCGAAGCCCTACACGCGACGCCCGGCCGCTCCGTTCACCACGTCGACGCTCCAGCAGGAAGCCGCGCGCAAGCTCCGTCTGTCGCCGCGACAGACCGCCCGTGCCGCGCAGACGCTGTACGAGAACGGGTACATCACCTACATCCGTACCGACTCGGTCTCGCTCTCGAAGCAGGCGATCGACGCGGCCCGCAAGCAGGCGGCCGACCTGTACGGCTCGGCCACCGTCCCCGACAAGCCCCGCCTGTACGCGAGCAAGAGCAAGAACGCGCAAGAGGCGCACGAGGCGATCCGTCCCGCAGGCGACTCCTTCCGCACCCCGCAGGACCTCCAGGGCACCCTGACCGGTGTCGAGTGGCGTCTCTACGACCTCATCTGGAAGCGCACCATCGCGTCGCAGATGGCCGATGCCAAGGGTTCGACCGCGTCGATCGTGCTCGGCATCGCCTCCACCGAGTCGGTGGAGGGCATCGCGTCGACCGCGAACGGCACCGACGCCGAGTTCACCGCCTCCGGCACCGTCATCACCTTCCGCGGCTTCCTCAGCGCGTACGAAGAAGGCCGCGACGAGGACCGCCACGAGTCCAGCGATCGCGCCGGCCAGGACGTCGCCCTGCCGAACGTGGCCAAGGGCGAGCACCTCGCGGTCACCGACGTCGAGGCGAAGGGGCACGACACCACCCCGCCGCCGCGCTTCACCGAGGCGAGCCTGATCAAGACGCTGGAAGAGCTGGGGATCGGACGCCCGTCGACCTACCCCACGATCAGCCCGACGATCATCGACCGCGGCTACGTCTCGCTCCGCGGCACGCAACTCGTGCCGAACTGGATCGCCTTCAGCGTGGTGCGCCTGCTCGAGGAGTACTTCGGCGAGCTCGTGGAGTACGACTTCACCGCCGAGATGGAAGAAGACCTCGACCGCATCGCCCGCGGCGACGCCGACCGGGTGGACTGGCTCAAGGGCTTCTACTTCGGTGGTGGCGACGACGACCAGCGCGGCCTGCGGACGGTCATCGACAACCTCGGTGAGATCGACGCTCGCGAGATCAACTCGGTCGAGCTCGCTCCGGGCCTCACGCTCCGGATCGGTCGGTACGGTCCCTACATCGAGGTGCCGAGCGACGACCCCGAGAAGCCCCGGCGCGTCAACGTCCCCGAGGACCTCGCCCCCGACGAACTGACCGTCGCGAAGGCGAAGGAACTCGTCGACGCTCCGGTGATCGGCGACCGCGTCGTCGGGATCAACCCGGAGACCGGCAAGGAAGTCCTGGCGAAGGACGGCCGCTTCGGTCCGTACGTCACCGAGCGCACCCCGGAGCCCGAGCCCACCGTGGACCCGAAGACCGGCGAGGTCGTCGAGTCGCCTGCACCGGCAGAGGCCCCGGCGGACGAGGCGGCTGCTGCGACCGCGACGAGCGAGACGGCGACGGCGAAGAAGGCCCCCGCGAAGAAGGCCCCCGCGAAGAAGACGACGAAGAAGGCCGCGGCTCCGAAGGAACGCACCGCTTCGCTCTTCAAGTCGATGGACCCGCAGACGGTCGACCTCGAGACCGCGCTGAAGCTCCTCGACCTGCCCCGCGTCGTCGGTCAGGACCCGGAGACCGGCAACGACATCACGGCGCAGAACGGCCGGTACGGTCCGTACCTGAAGAAGGGGACCGACACCCGGACCCTGCCCGGCGAGGACGCGATCTTCGACATCGACCTGCCCGGCGCACTCGAGCTGTTCGCACAGCCGAAGTACGGCGGCCGCACCGCCAGTGCCGCGCTCAAGGAGTTCGACGCCGACCCGGTGTCCGGCAAGGCGATCAAGATGAAGGACGGCCGGTTCGGTCCGTACGTCACCGACGGCGAGACGAACGCGACCATCCCGAAGGGCGAGGACGTCGAGGCCGTCGACCACGCCCGCGCCGTCCAGCTCATCGCGGACAAGCGCGCCAAGGGGCCCGTCAAGAAGAAGACCCCGGCTCGTCGGACGGCGGCCAAGAAGAAGTGACCGGTCGCTTCATCACGCTCGAGGGCGGCGACGGCGCGGGCAAGACGACCCAGGCGGAGCTGCTCTCGGCGTGGCTCGGTGCGCACGGCCGGACGGTGGTGCGCACCCGCGAGCCCGGTGGCACCGACCTCGGCGTCCGGATCCGCCAGATGGTCCTGCACGAGCGGGGCCACATCGCGCCCCGGGCCGAGGCGCTGCTGTACGCGGCTGATCGCGCCCAGCACGTCGAGACCGTCGTCCGTCCGGCGATCGCACGCGGTGACGTCGTGCTGCAGGACCGCTACATCGACTCGTCCGTCGCCTACCAGGGTGTCGCGCGGGGGCTCGGCGCCGAGCAGGTCCGCTCGGTCTCGGAATGGGCCGCCGACGGCCTGGCACCGGACCTCACGATCCTGCTCGACCTCGACGTCACGCTCGGGCGTGCCCGGGTGGCCGCGGCACGGGGGGACACCTTCGACCGCCTCGAATCCGAGGCCGCGGCGTTCCACGAGTCCGTCCGGCAGGCGTTCCTCGCCATGGCGGACGCCGAGCCCGCACGCTTCCTCGTGGTCGACGCCGCAGCTCCGACCGATGCCGTGCAGGACGCAGTCCGTCGCGCGGTCGCCCCGCTCGTCGGGATCGACGCAGCGTGACGGTGGTCACTGACAGGATGGTCCCGTGAGCGTGTGGGACGGCCTGACCGGGCAGGAAGAAGCGGTCGCATCGCTGCGCAATGCAGCCGAGTCGACCGACGGTACCGGCGGCATGACCCACTCGTGGCTCATCACCGGCCCGCCCGGGTCCGGTCGGTCGAACGTGGCGACCGCCTTCGCGGCTGCGCTCGTGGGCAACGGCCCCGACGACGACCACACCCTGCGGCAGATCACCGCGAAGACCCACCCCGACGTCTCGGTGCTCACGACCCAGCGCGTGATCATCACGATCGACGAGATCCGGCAGCTCGTCACCTCGTCGTACTACTCGCCGTCGGTCGGGCGCTACCGCGTCGTCATCATCGAGGACGCCGACCGCATGACCGAGCGGACCTCGAACCTGCTGCTCAAGGCGCTCGAGGAACCACCGGAGCGCACGGTGTGGATACTCTGCGCGCCCAGTGAAGCCGACTTGCTGCCGACGATCCGGTCGCGCGTCCGTTCGGTCCGCCTGCGTGTGCCCGGCATCGAGTCCGTCGCCGACCTGCTCGTGGCCCGGACCGGTGTCGACCGTGCTCTCGCGATGGACGCCGCTCGTCAGGCGCAGAGCCACATCGGCATGGCGCAGCGCCTGGCCACGAGCGAGCCGGCCCGTGATCGTCGACGCCGGACCCTGACCACCGTGCTCGGTGTGCGGAGCGTCGGTGACGCCGTCATGGCTGCCGCCGAGCTCCTCGCCGTCGCCGACGAAGACGCCAAGTCCATCACCGAGCAGCGCGACTCGGAAGAACGCGACGCGGCCCTGCGCTCGCTCGGTGTCGAGCCGGGCGGGACGATCCCGCCGGCACTCCGGTCGCAGCTCCGTGCGCTCGAGGACGACCAGAAACGCCGAGCGACCCGGAGCCTGCGCGACGGGCTCGACCGGATCCTGGTGGACGTCTCGTCCCTGTACCGCGACCTGCTCCTGATGGGGCTCGGTGCTCCGGCGGAACCGGTCAACCTGGCCATGCGTGAGCAGCTCGAGCACGCACTGCCGACGACCCCGCCCGCCGCCGCGCTCCAGGTGCTGGACGCCGTGGCCCTGGCGCGTCAGCGCATCGCTGCGAACGTCGCGGCACTGCTGGCCCTCGAAGCGCTGCTCGTCACGATCGCACGCGCCCGCCGCTGAGGCCGGGCATGCGAGAATCACGGCATGCCCGACGCTGAACCCGGCCTGCGCGAACGGAAGCGCCGCGCCACTCGGCGCGCCATCCAGCAGGCTGCGCTCCGGATCGCCATCGAGGACGGCATCGGCGCGGTGACGGTGGACGAGATCTCCCGCCGTGCCGACGTCTCGCCCCGGACGTTCTTCAACTACTTCCCGAGCAAGGAACAGGCGATCCTCGGCGACGACCCGCAGCTGCCGGACGACCAGGCGTTGCAGACGTTCGTCGCCGGGGGGCCGAACGGTGAACTGCTCGCTGACATCGGCACCCTGCTCGTGCACTCCACGCGCGAACTGATCGAGGAACGTGGACTCATCGAGGAGCGGCAGCAGGTCCTCCGCGCCAACCCGGAGCTGTTCAGCCGGCGGATGGCGTCGATGAAGGAGTTCCAGGCGGAACTGCAGGCTGCCGTCGCACGTCGGCTCGAGCGCGCCGACCCCGAGCTCGCCGCGGACGCCGATGCGCTCCGTCGCCGCGCCGGTCTCGCGGCCATCGTCGCCCTCGCCGCCCTGCGCCACGCGTGGTGGGAGTGGTCGGGTTCCGAGGCCGGAACCCACCTGGTCGACGAACTCGAACGGTCCTTCTCCGAGCTCGGCGTGCTGGTTTCGCGTTCACTCGTCTGAACCTGTATAGTCATTGCTCGTGCCACTCCGGACATGGAGTGTGCGCCGCCTTAGCTCAGTCGGTAGAGCGATTCACTCGTAATGAATAGGTCGTCGGTTCGATTCCGACAGGCGGCTCCGTGAACACCCCGGTCAGGCCTGCTCGAAGTGGCTCTGACCGGGGTTTTCGTACTCCGGACGAAATCCGTGTCCCTCACCCGAGGGACAGACCCCTGGCGTTCGCGCGGACTAACCTTGTCCGCGATACGGGGGACACCATGACCGAGCGCCAGCTCATCGCACCGACGGCAGTGACGCCGTGTTGAAGCGTGTGCTGGTCGTCGTCCTGGTCGCCGCCACCGCCGGAGCGCTTGCGATGACCGCAGCGGCCGTGCCCGAGTCGCGGGCGACATCTGCGTCGACCGCGTCGCCGGGTGCCCCATCGTCCGCGACGCCGACGGGGTCCTCGACCGGGCCGGCGTACCTGGCCGACCGTGAGCCGACCTTCTCGGAAGACTTCGACACCCCCGCTGCGGCCGGTGGTCCCTTCGCCGAGACGTACCGGAACTCGTGGCAGCCCTACCCCGACGGCGCCGGCGGCAAGTACTACTCGGACGAGCTCATCAGCGCGCACGACGGCTACCTGGACGTCGCGTTGGACGGTGAGCGGGGCGCCGCCGGCACCTTCGGCACCCCCACCGGCGCCTGGTCGCACGTCGGCGGCACCTTCAGCATCCGTGCGCGGGCGACCGGGGGCGACGGCAACGGGATCGCGGTGATGCTCTGGCCGACGTCCAACGCCTGGGCGGACGGCGAGCTGAACTACCCGGAGGGCCAGTTCGACGGCTCCCCGCGGGTCTTCCACCACTCGATGCTCCAGGGACTCGAACGCCGCACCGAGCACTACAACACCCGGGTGTCCTGGAACGACTGGCACACCTACACGACGGAGTGGGTGCCGGGGAAGATCATCCGGTACTACCTCGACGGCAAGCTCGTGTTCACGGTGCCGCGGAACGTGCCCACCACCCCGCACCGCTACATGTTCCAGATCGGCAACTGGGGCGCCCCGGGGCACGTCCAGATCGACTGGGTCCGCACTTACGACGCGGAGTGACCAAACCCCCCGGACGGGGGCTCCGAATCAGTCCGGTCGTACGACCCGACACCCGTGTGCTCGCGTCGATGACCCGAACCTCGACGCGGGTGCGCGGGTGGGGCCGTTCCCCGTTCTGGGGCTGCCCGTCGTCGTCGGGGCGGTCCACGATGAGTGGGAACCCGTTCCGTCGTCACCGAGAGGTCGTCATGCTGCTGTCCCTGGTCTACATGAGCGCGGCGAACCAGGTGTTCGACCAGGAGCTGCTCGACGCGTTGCTCGAGCACGCGCGGGAGCACAACACCGCGTCCGACCTGTCCGGCCTGCTCGTCTACAAGGACGGCCGGTTCATGCAGCTGCTCGAGGGTCCCGAAGCGGCCGTGCTCGAGACCTACCGGCGGATCACCGACGACCCGCGGCACACCGAGATCGGCCTGCTGGTCGAGGAGCGCATCCACACCCGGCGCTTCGGCGAGTGGAAGATGGCGTTCCACCGCGAGGTCGATGGCGACCTGCCCGACGGCTTCGACACGTTCCTCGCCCAGGGCGACGCGAGTGCGGACACCAGCCGCGCGCGCGAGCTCCTGCGCTGGTTCCGGAACCACCCGCTGGCCGCTCCCGACGCCGCGCTCGGCAAACACCGCCGCTGACGCACGGCACCGGCCGCACCGCGCAGCAGCCCAGCACCGCACAGCACCGGCAGCCCCGCGCAGCAGCCCAGCACCGCGAGGCGCCACCGCCGCGGCGCTGGTAGACAGGACCCATGACGGTTCGCTGGGGAGTCATCGGTACAGGCGGCATCGCGCGCTCCTTCGTGGGTGACTGCGCCGCGGCAGGCGTCGTGTTCACGGCTGTGGGCAGTCGCACCGGCGCGCACGCCGAGGCCTTCGCCGCCGAGTTCGGCGTCGAGCGGGCGCACGGGTCGTACGAGGACCTCGTCGCGGACGACCAGGTCGACGCGGTCTACGTCGCGACCCCGCACGTCCGGCACGCCGAGGACGCCCTGCTCGCGATCCGCGCGGGCAAGCACGTCCTGGTCGAGAAGGCCTTCACGATGACCGCGGCCGAGGCCTGGACGGTCGTCGACGCCGCGAGGCAGGCGGGTGTCGCGGTGATGGAGGCGATGTGGACGCGGTTCCTGCCCCAGATGGCGATGATCCGCGAGGTCGTCGCCGAGGGCCGCATCGGCCGCCCGATGGTCGTCGAGGCGACCCACCACCAGGCCCTGCCGACGGACCCCGACCACCGGCTGCGCGACCCGGCACTCGGTGGGGGAGCGATGCTCGACCTCGGGATCTACCCGGTGTCCTTCGCGGTGGACGTGCTCGGGGTGCCGACAGCGCTGGTCGCGGCGGGCACGCTGAGCGAGCAGGGCGTCGACGAGCAGATGGGCCTGGTGATGACGCACGAGGGCGGCGCACAGTCGATGATCCACTTCGGCATGGACCTGCGCAGCCCGAACACGGCGTCGGTCATCGGTGAGTCCGGCCGCATCGACATCGACTCCACCTGGTACACGCCGACCACTTGGCGGATCCGCGATCGTGACGGCGTCGTGGTCGAGGAGTTCGACGGTCGCGAGGAGCTCGCCGGCTACGCGCACGAGGCGCGCGCCTTCGAGTCGATGATCACGTCCGGCCGCCAGGACGGCGGCCCGATGGACCCGGACGAGACGGTCGCGATCATGGCCGTGCTGGACGAGGCACGTCGCCAGGTCGGGGTCCGCTACCCGGCCGACGGTCCCGCCACGGCGCCCTGATCCGGCTCCCGTCCGCCACGGATCCCGCATCCGGCCTGGAGGCTCCTGCCGCAGTTCCGTAGGATCGGTCGCGATGTCCGAGCAGCAGCCCACCCCGCCTTCCGTCCCGGAGCGGTTCCGCGCCGCCGTCGCCGCGGTGCGTGCCTCCGCGGCGCGACGCCCGGTGCCCTGGATCGCGGGTGGGCTCGCGGCGCTCCTCGTGGTCGGTTCCGGTGGGGCCGTCGCCGTCGCGGCGGCCACGACCTCGGACTCCCGGTCGGCCGCCGCGCCGAGCCCGACCCGGGGCGGGTCCTCGGCGCCGGACTCGACGACCACCACGAAGCGCCCGACGACGAAGCCGTCGCCGACCCCGACCGCGGCCGCCCGTGCGGTGCCGAAGGACCTGGCCGGCCCGTCCGCACTCCGGACCTGTTCGATCGCCACCGCCGCGTCGGCGAGCGGCCTCGGCGACTTCGAGGGGTACGTGATGGACGCGAAGACGGGCAAGGTCCTGTTCTCGAAGAACGGGGAGCGGGCTGCCCAGACCGGCAGCGTCATGAAGACCCTCACCTCGGCGACCGCGCTCTCGGTGCTCGGGGGCGACCACCGCATCCCGACGACGGTCGCTCGGGAGTCCGCGAACACCGTTGCCCTGGTCGGCCACGGGGACGCCACCCTGTCCGCCGGTGGCGGCACCGTCTACCCGGGCGCCCCGACCCTCGCGCAGCTCGCGCAGCAGGTGAAGGCCAAGGTCGGCGACACCCCGATCACCACCATCGTCACCGACGACTCCTACTGGAGCGACGCCGACGCCTGGGACCCCACGTGGCCGGTGTCCGAGCGCACCATCGGGTACCAGCCGGAGGTCACCGCGCTGATGGTCGACGGTGACCGGGCGAACCCCGCCGCGGCGACCTCGCCCCGGTCGGAGGACCCCGTCGGTCGTGCCGGCGCCGCGTTCCGGACAGCACTGGCCAACGCGGGCGTCGCGGGCGCAGGTTCCGCGCAGATCGTCAAGCGTGCGACCACGGGTACCGAGACGATCGCGACGGTGAACTCGCAGCCGGTGTCGACGCTCATCGGGCAGATGATCCCGAACTCGGACAACACCCTGGCCGAGATGCTCGCCCGGATCTCGTCGAAGGAGTCGGGGTCGAACGGCTCGGCGGCCTCACTGACATCGGTGTACCAGTCGGCGCTCCGCTCGTACGGCCTCGACCCGGCCGGCATCACGATCAAGGACGGCTCGGGCGAGAGCGCCTCGAACGCCGTGCCGCCGGAGTTCGTCGCGCACCTCATGGTGCAGGTCGCCTCGGGCGCGAAGGGCCTCGGGACGCTCGCGAACGCCCTGCCGGTGTCCGGGCAGTCCGGCACCCTCGCCAGCCGGTTCACCGGGGCGAACGCCGTCGCGCGCGGCAAGGTGCACGCGAAGACCGGCTGGATCGACAGCGCGAACACCCTCGGCGGCTACATCGATGCTGCTGACGGCTCCCGGTTGACCTTCGCCTTCTACGCCATCGGTTCACCACGCGCGGCCGCCCTGCCGGCACTGGACGCGGTGACGGCCGCCACCTACTCGTGCGGGAGCAAGCTCACCGGCTCCTGAGCCGACGGGTGTTGGATGGATCCATGGCAAGAGCACTGCTCGTCGTGGACGTCCAGAACGACTTCACCGAGGGCGGTGCGCTCGCGGTCACCGGGGGAGCGGCGCTCGCGGAGCGCATCACCGCGTTCCTCGGTCGGCACGGGGACGAGTACGACCTGATCGTGGCGTCCCGCGACTGGCACCACGGCGACGACGACAACGGCGGGCACTTCGCCGGACCCGAGGGACCCGACTTCATGGACACCTGGCCGGTGCACTGCGTCGCGGGCTCGCCGGGCGCCGACTACCATCCCGATCTCGACGCCGCTCTGGTCGACGTCGAGGTCTTCAAGGGCCAGGGCACGCCGGACTACTCGGCGTTCCAGGCCCGGACCGAGGCGGGTGTCCCGCTCGCCGCAGTACTCGCCGAACGCCGCGTGCACACGGTCGACGTCGTCGGGATGGCGACCGACCACTGTGTCCGGGCATCGGCACTCGACGCCCGTGCCGCGGGCCTCGACGTCGCCGTGTACCAGGACCTGGTGGCCGGCGTCGACGCTGAGCGCAGTGCCCGGGCGCTGGACGAGATCCGGGCGGCCGGCGGACACGTCGACCGCAGCGACATGGACGAGGGCCTCGCGAACCCAGGAGGAGCACGACTGTGACCGAAACCACCACGAACGACACCCCCACCACCGACGCCGCGGACGACGCGCGTCTCGTGACGACCGTCGGGGACGAGCACGTCCGCGTCCAGGGCGTCCCCACCGGCCTGTTCATCGGCGGCACCTGGCGTGCCTCGTCGAGCGGGTCCACCTTCGCCGTGCACGACCCGTCGACCGGCGCCGTGCTGGCCGAGGTCGCCGACGCCAGCGCCGAGGACGGCATCGCCGCGCTCGACGCCGCGGCCGCAGCGCAGGAGTCCTGGGCGGCCACGGCCCCGCGCACGCGTTCCGACATCCTCCGCCGGGCCTTCGACCTGGTGCACGAGCACACCGACGACCTGGCGGCCCTCATGTCGCTCGAGATGGGCAAGCCCCTGGCCGAGGCCCGGGGTGAGGTCGTCTACGGCGGCGAGTTCCTGCGCTGGTTCTCGGAGGAGGCCGTCCGCATCACCGGCGACTACCGCACGAACCCCGAGGGCACCGGCCGGGCGATCGTGCTGAAGCGTCCGGTCGGCCCCGTCTACGCCATCACGCCGTGGAACTTCCCGCTCGCGATGGCGACCCGGAAGATCGGCCCAGCGCTGGCCGCCGGTTGCACCGTGGTCGCGAAGCCTGCCGACCTGACCCCGCTGACGACCCTGTTCCTGGTCGAGCTGTTCCGCCGCGCGGGGCTGCCGGACGGTGTGCTCAACGTGATCCCGTCGAGCGACGCCAAGGGACTGTCCGGACCGATCATCGCCGACCCGCGCCTGCGCAAGCTCACGTTCACGGGCTCGACCCCGGTCGGGTCGGCACTGCTCAAGCAGGCGGCCGACAACGTGCTCAAGACGAGCATGGAGCTCGGCGGCAACGCTCCGCTGCTCGTGTTCGACGACGCCGACCTCGACACGGCTGTGGACGCCGCGATGCTCGCGAAGTTCCGGAACACGGGCGAGGCCTGCACCGCTGCGAACCGGTTCTTCGTGCAGGACGGCATCGCCGACGCGTTCGTCGCAGCCCTCACCGCGAAGGTCGACGCACTGCGCGTCGGCCGGGGCACCGAGGACGGCACGACGCTCGGACCGCTCATCGACGACCGCGCCGTGGACAAGGCCGCCGGGCTCGTCGACGACGCCGTCGGCCGGGGTGCGCGGCTCGTCACCGGCGGGCACCGGATCGACCGTCCGGGCACGTTCTACGAGGCGACGGTGATCGACGACGTGCAGCCCGGCTCGGAGATCATGACGACGGAGATATTCGGACCGGTCGCGTCGGTCACGCGCTTCAGCACCGAGGACGAGGGCATCCGGCTCGCGAACGACACCGAGTACGGCCTCGTCGCGTACGCCTTCACGACCGACTTCCGGCGTGGTCAGCGGCTCGCCGAGCGCCTGGAGACCGGCATGCTCGGCCTGAACACGGGCGTCGTGTCGAACGCGGCGTTCCCGTTCGGCGGCGTGAAGTCGTCGGGCCTCGGTCGTGAGGGGGCACACGAGGGCATCGAGGAGTACCTCGAGACCGTCTACGTGCTCACCCCGGACCCGTTCGCCGCCTGAGCCTGCGCGTGGTCCCACGGTGCGGCCGCGGTGGACGCGGCCGCACCGACGCTCACACCAGCAGCTGGTGCTTCGCCAGGTCGCGGTAGAGCGGGGTCGACTGCACGAGCTCGGAGTGCGTGCCGCTGCCCACGACGCGGCCGCGCTCGAGCACGACGATCACGTCGGAGTCGACCACGGTCGACAGCCGGTGGGCGATGACGAGGAGCGTGCGGTCTTCGGCGACGGCGTCGATCGCGAGCCGCATCTTCTGCTCGTTGACCCCGTCGAGGGACGACGTCGACTCGTCGAGCAGCAGGATCGGGGGAGCGGCGAGCAGCGCACGGGCGATGGCCAAGCGCTGCCGTTCCCCGCCGGAGAGCATCACGCCGTCCTCACCGACCTGCGCGTCGAGGCCGCGGGGGTCGCGGTGCAGGACCTCGCCGAGGTTGACCGCCTCGAGCACGCGGACGCAGTCGTCCTCGGTGGCGTCGGGCGACCCGAGCAGCAGGTTGGCGCGGATCGTGCCGGCGAGCACGGGTGCGTCCTGCTCGACGTAGCCGATCTGGGCACGGAGCTCGTCGCGGTCCATGCCGCGCACGTCGATGCCGCCCAGGCGGATGACGCCGTCGGTGGGGTCGTAGAACCGCTCGATCAGCGCCAGGGTCGTCGACTTGCCGGCACCGGACGGACCCACGAGTGCGACGCGCGACCCGCGCGGCACGCGGAACGACACGTCGTGGAGCACCACGTCGTCGACCGGTCGCTCGTCGTCGACGCGATCCGGGCCTCCTGGGTGATCCGCGGCGTCGGACGCGACCGCGCCGTCGGCACCCGAGGCGTCCGCCTGGCCGCGGTACCGGAACGACACGTGCTCGAACGCGATGGCGTCGTCGGTCGCGACCGCCGCAGCCGGCCGGACGGACGCGTCGTCCTGGGACTCGGTCGGCAGGTGCAGGATCTCCTCGATGCGGCCGAGGGCGCCGAGCGCCTGGGCGACGGCGACGACCGCGCCCATCGCCTGGCCGAGCGGCATGATCATCATGAAGAGCAGCAGGATGAACGTGATGAGCGTCGCGATGGTGATGGTGCCGGCCGCGACCTGCGCGCCGCCGACGCCCAGGACGGCGATGAACGCGACCTGCATGACGATGCTCGCGACGGGGACGACGAAGGCGGACATCTTGGCGATGTCGAGCCCCCGCTTGTACGCCTCGGTCGCGTGGCCGTCGACCTCGTGCACCTCGCGCTCGGTCGCGCCGGCTGCACGGATGGTGCGGACCGCGCCGATCCCGCGTTCGACCGCGGCGGTGAGGTCGCCGACCTTCTCCTGCGCGCGCTTCGACGCGACCCGGATGCGACGGCTCAGTCCGCCGACGACGACGATCGCGACCAGGACGATGACCACGACGATCACGAGCAACAGCGGGTCGATGACGGCCATCGCGATGACGGCGCCGACGAACGTCAGCGCGCCGCCGATCGACTCGATGAGCCCCTGGGTCAGGACGGCGCGCAGGAGCGTGGTGTCGCTGCCGACGCGGGACACCAGGTCGCCGGTGCGGCGGGTGTCGAACTCCGAGATGGGCAGGTTGAGGATGCGCGCGATGAGCTTGCGGCGGGTGGAGAGCACCACGCCCTCACCCGCGCGCTGCAGCAGGAAGTGCTGCACGCCGTTCAGCACGCCCGCGATCATGACGAGCCCGACCAGCAGCCACACGAGCGTGCTGAGGGTGTTGCCCTGCTGCACCGCCGTGATCACCTGGTTGACCAGCAGCGGCTGGGCGAGCGACGCCCCCGCGCCGAGGACGCTCAGCACGATGATGACCACCATCGCGGGCTTGTTCTCGAACAGGTAGGACAGCAGGCGACCGAACGTGGCGCGGGGGCCGTCGGAGGTCTTCGGGCGTGCGAAGGGGAAGCTCATCGTGCTCCTAGTTTCTGCCGTACTTCTTGTGCACTGCCTGTCGGCTGACACCGAGCAGCGTCGCGATCTCCTGCCACGATGCGCCGGCGGTGCGTGCACGGCGTGCGGCGAGTTCCTCGGCCCGGTCGAGCTCACGACGCAGCTCCCGCACGCTGGCGAGGGCGGAGAACGGGTCGTCCCCCGAGGCTCCGGCCGCGAGGCTCGTGATGGTCGGTCGGTCCACGCCTGTCAACGTACATTGACGCACCGACACTCGTCAATCTGGGTTGACGAGTGCCGGGTGAGGTGCGCAGACGCCGGCGTCTTCGTTCGACGCCGTCACTCGCGCGAGACGCCGCCGGATTCGGCGGCGTCTCGGCGGGCTTGCGGTGCCTTGCCGGTACGACGGCGTGTTGCGCGGGGCGCGAGGCACGCACACGACGGACGGGAGGCCCGGTGCCAGCTGGCATCCCTCCCTCGCAGGCTCGGTCGGCGCACCCCGCGCAACGCTTCGCGTCGCTGCTGAGCGGGGGCCTCCCGTCCCTCAGGTGGTCGCCGATCAGGCGTCGGCGATGTCCTTCGACTTCGTCTCGCGCACGAAGAGCAGCGCGACCAGCGTCACGACCGCGGCGATCGTCAGGTACAGGCCGACGAGGAAGATGTCGCCGTCCGGCCGCCAGAGCGCCAGCGCGACCGTCGGCGCGAGCGACGCACCGAGGATCGACGCGACGTTGTAGGCGATGGCCGAGCCGGTGTACCGGACGTTCGTCGGGAACAGCTCGGGCAGCAGCGCACCCATCGGGCCGAAGGTCAGACCCATCAGGGAGAGCCCCACGATGAGGAACGTCACCACCGTGATCGGCCCGCTCGACGCCGCGAACCAGAACTGGAACGTCAGGCCGAACAGCGCGATGCCGATCGTGGTCGGGATGAGGGTCTTGCGGCGGCCGAACCGGTCGGCGAGCAGGCCCGCGATCGGCGTGAAGATCCCGAAGAACACGACGCCGATCATCAGCAGCGTCAGGAACTCACCGCGGGAGTACCCGAGACCGACCTTCGGCACGAGCGCACTGTTCACGGTGCCGGTGGTGCCGTACTGCAGGGTGAACGTCGTCAGGAAGTAGAAGAGCACGTAGGTGGCGACCATGCCGAAGGTGCCGACGATGACGGCCTTCCACGAGGTGCGGAACACCCGGCCGAGCGGGACCTTCGCGACCGTGCCGGACTCCTGCACCCCGCGGAACACCGGCGACTCGACGAGCTTGAACCGCACGTACAGACCGATGATGACGAGCACCGCGGACAGCAGGAACGGGATGCGCCAGCCCCACGCCTGGAAGTCGGCGTTCGGGGTGCCGTCGGCACTGGCGGGCATCGCCGCGTTGATGGCGATGAACAGGCCGTTCGCGAGCAGGAAGCCGATGGGGGCACCGAGCTGCGGCATCGAGCCGAACACGCCGCGCTTGCCCTTCGGCGCGTTCTCGGTCGCGAGCAGCGCCGCACCGGACCACTCGCCGCCGAGGCCGACGCCCTGGGTGAAGCGCATCACGGCGAGCAGGACCGGAGCCCACACCCCGATGGTGTCGAACGTCGGCAGGCAGCCGATCAGGAACGTGGCCGTGCCCATCACGAGCAGCGACGCGACGAGGGTGGTCTTGCGGCCGATCCGGTCACCGAAGTGCCCGAAGATGATCGACCCGACCGGCCGGGCGAAGAACGCCAGGGCGAAGGTGACGAACGACGACAGCTGCGAGGCCGTCGGGTCCTCGTTGGGGAAGAACAGCGTGGGGAAGACGAGCACCGCGGCGGTCGCGTAGACGTAGAAGTCGTAGAACTCGATCGACGTGCCGACGAGGCTGGCGATGACGACGCGGGAGCGCGGGTTGCCGGCGGGGGCCGGAGCGGAGGTGGGCGTTGCGGGTGCCGGAGCGGCGGTCATGACAGGGCGGGGTCTTCCGTGCTGCGTGCTCCCGGGGGAGAGCACGAGGGTCCGGACGGCGGACACCGATCGGTTCGCGCGGGGTGGCGCGGGCACCGATCGGGTGCGTTCGGCTGAGGGGGACCGCTTGTGACGGAAGCCCGATCATACGACAGATGTCGTCTGGCTGCGAATCAGCCCAGAGTCAGCTGGTCGCGGCCGTCCGTTGCCCGTGCGCGCTCAGGCGCCGGCGCCGGCCCCGGCTTCGAGGTGCTCGGGCAGCTGGTGGCCCATCCGGTCGCGCTTGGTGTCGAGGTACCCGGCGTTCTGCGCCGAGATGCCGACGACGAGCGGCACGAGGGAGTCGACGGTGATGCCGTGCTCCTCGAGCTGGCGGCGCTTCTCGGGGTTGTTCGACAGCAGCCGGACGCGGGTGATGCCGAGGTCGGCGAGGATGCCCGCGGCACCGCCGTAGGCACGGGAGTCCGCAGGCAGCCCGAGCGCGAGGTTGGCGTCGAGCGTGTCGAGACCGTCTTCCTGCAGGCGGTAGGCCTTGAGCTTGTTGATGAGACCGATGCCGCGGCCCTCGTGCCCGCGCAGGTAGATCACCACGCCGCCCTCGGCCGCGATGGTGTCGAGCGCCGCGTCGAGCTGGGGGCCGCACTCGCACTTCAGCGAGCCGAAGGCCTCGCCGGTCAGGCACTCGGAGTGCACGCGGACGAGCGCGCCGTCGGCGGGCAGCGAGCCGTCGGGCAGGGCGCCGATGATGGCGACGTGCTCCGCGCTCGTGACGAGGTCGCGGTAGGCGCGCATCTGGAAGGTGCCGTGGGTGGTCGGCACGTTCGTGGACACCTCGAAGTGGACCGGGCTCCCCGGCGTGGGTGAGGTCAGCGCGTCGGTCATGTGGTGCTCCGGTCGTTCGTGGGCCCGTCGTTCCCGAGCCCGGATGTCGCGTCGTGCTGCCGCTGCAGCTGGTGGTCGTGGTGCTGTGTCCGCTGCGGCCGGGCTCGGACCAGCAGGTCGGGGCCGAGGCTGGTGGTCGATAGTACGTCCAACCGGCGACGGTCGGAGATGCTTCCCACGCCCAGGTCGCCGAGGGCCACTCGGGGACCGCCGAGCAGGACCGGGGCGATGTACACGAGGTACTCGTCCACGAGTCCGGCGGCGATCAGCGCCGAGGCGACCGTCGGACCCCCTTCGACGAACACCGAGTGCACGCCGTGTCCACGCAGGGCTCCGAGCGACGTGGCCAGGTCGTGTCCGGGCAGGGCGATGAGTCCGCGCGGGTGCCGGCGGACCGCGGCGTCGTCGGGCACCGGGCGGTCGCCGAGCACCACGGCGAGCGGCTGGTCGGCGAGCAGCTCGCCGGCGTCGCCGCGGGCGGTCAGACTCGGGTCGTCCGCCAGGACGGTGCCGGTGCCGACGAGGATCGCGTCGTGGGCGGCACGCTGCTCGTGGACGTGCTGGCGGGCGGCGGCGCCGGTGATCCACTTGCTCGTGCCGTCGGCAGCGGCGGCACGCCCGTCGAGGCTGGACGCCCACTTCACGGTGACCCACGGGCGACCGAGCCGCACCGACAGGAGCCACCGTTCGAGGAACGCTTCGGCCTGGTCGGCCAGGACCCCGGAGACGACCTGGACCCCCGCTGCGCGCAGTCGGTCGGCGCCGCCGTGCACGTCGGCTCCGGGGTCGTCGATCGCGTACACGACCCGGGCGACTCCGGCGTCGAGCAGTGCCACGGCACAGGGGCCGGTGCGACCGACGTGGTTGCAGGGCTCGAGGGTGACGACCGCTGTCGCGCCGCGGAGCAGCGCCGGGTCGACCTTGGCCATCGCGTCGACCTCGGCGTGCGGGGTCCCGGCGCCCTTGTGCCAGCCCTCGGCGAGGACCTCGCCGGTGGGGGACAGGATCACCGCGCCGACGCGTGCGTGGTCGCCGACAGCGGGTCCGAGGGCCGCGAGTTCGAGCCCGCGGCGCATTGCCCGGACCTCGGTGGGTCGTGCCGTGTCGCTCACGGGCCGAGCCTACCGGCGGCATTCGGGTGACGCGTCACCATGGTTGTGAGCGTGTTCAGACGACGGGCAACGGGAGGTCGGAGGCAGGTGCGCCGTCGGCGCGTCGGAGCGCCGTCCACGCCGCCGTGGGGCCCCCGTCCCGGTCCGGCACACGGGCTTCGCCGCGGCCGGTGTACGAGAACCCGGCCGCACGGGCGACAGCCGCCGACGCTGTGTTGCCCTCGTAGCACTCCCAGTAGACGTCCGGGGCGCCCTGCTCGAGCGCCCAGTCGACGACGAGCCGGACAGCGTCGTGCATGATCCCGGCGCCGCGCGCGGACGGCGCGAGCCAGAACCCGAGGTCGCGGCCGGCGGTGCGGTAGCTGATGATGCCCGCGAGCCACGTCGAGCCGGCGGGCCTGATCGCCCAGGTGTACTCACGGTCCGAGGCCCAGCCCGGGCCGACGAGCGCGTCGACGAAGGTGCGGGCGTCCTGTTCGCGGTACGGGTTCGGGACCGTGGTCCACCGGACGATCTCCGGGTCCTGGCAGGCTTCGGTGATCGCCGCGGTGTCGGCGCGGGTGGGCAGGTCGAGCCGGACGCGCGCCGACTCGAGCGTGACGGGCTGCACGCTCAGCCGCGCGACCGCGGGACGAACCCGATGCGGTCGTAGACGCGGGCCAGGGTGTCCTGCGCGATGGACTCGGCACGGTCGGCACCGACGGCGAGCAGGCGGTCGAGCTCGGCCGGGTCGTCGAGCAGTTCGAGCGTGCGGGCGCGGACCGGTTCGAGCTCGGCCACGACGGCGTCGGCCACCTCGCCCTTCAGGTCGCCGTAGCCCTTGCCGGCGAACGACTCCTCGAGCGCGGCGATCGACGTGCCGGTGAACGCCGACAGGATCGACAGCAGGTTCGTCACACCGGGCTTGGCCTGGCGGTCGGCCCGGATCTCGCGCTCGTCGTCGGTGACGGCCGACTTGATCTTCTTCGCGGTGCGCTTCGGGTCGTCGAGCAGGCGGATGAGGCCGTTCTCCGACGCTGCGGACTTGCTCATCTTGCTGGTCGGGTCCTGCAGGTCGTAGATGCGCGCGGTCTCGGTCAGGATCCGCGCCTCGGGCGTGACGAAGGTGTCGCCGAACCGCGAGTTGAAGCGTCCGGCCAGGTCGCGGGTCAGCTCGACGTGCTGTCGCTGGTCGTCACCGACCGGCACGACCTTGGTGTCGTACAGCAGGATGTCGGCGGCCATCAGGATCGGGTAGGTGAAGAGCCCGACCGACGCCGCCTCGGCGCCCTGACGCGCCGACTTGTCCTTGAACTGGGTCATCCGGCTCGCCTCGCCGAAGCCGGTCAGGGTGTTCAGCACCCAGGCGAGCTCGGCGTGTGCGGGGACGTGGGACTGCACGAACAGCGTCGCCTTCGACGGGTCGATGCCCGACGCGATGTACTGCGCGGCCGTGGCCCGGGTGTTCGCACGGAGCTCGGCAGGGTCCTGCGGGGACGTGATCGCGTGCATGTCGACGACGCAGTAGATGGCGTCGTAGTCGTCGAGCAGAGTCCTCCATTGCATGAGTGCCCCGACGTAGTTGCCGAGGTGCAGCGAGCCGGCGGACGGCTGGATGCCCGAGAAGATGCGGGTCTTGGTCATGGTGGTGCTCCGGTGCGTCAGGTGAAGCGAGAGAAGAGGGGTCAGAGTTCGTAGTCGACGACCACGGGGGCGTGGTCGGACCATCGCTGGTCGTACGCCGCAGCGCGGTCGACCGTGTACTCCGTGACCTTCGCGGCCAGGTCGGGCGTCGCCATCTGGTAGTCGATGCGCCAGCCCGTGTCGTTGTCGAAGGCCTGACCGCGCCACGACCACCACGTGAACGGCCCGTCGACGTCACCGGCCTGGGCGCGACCCACGTCGACCCACCCGAGGCCGGGACCCGTGGAGCCGTCGGCGCCGTCGACGGGCTCGCCGTCGGCACCGAAGAACCGCGAGAAGTAGGCACGCTCGCGCGGCAGGAAGCCGGCACGCTTGACGTTGCCCTTCCAGTTCTTGATGTCGCGCTGGTCGTGCCCGACGTTCAGGTCACCGACGACGACCGCGAGCGGGTTGTGTGCCCGGAGTGCGGGCAGCCGCTCGGTCATCGCGTCGAGGAACTTCCACTTCTCGTCCTGCTTGGGGGTGTCGACCTCGCCCGAGTGCACGTACGTCGAGACGACGGTCACGGTGGTGCCGCCGATCTCGTAGTCGGCTTCGAGCCACCGGCCGGCGGAGTCGAAGTCGTCCGGTCCGAGCGCGACGCGGTGGATCTGCGCCGAGTGTCGGGACGCGATGGCCACGCCGGCGCGACCCTTCGCGGTCGCCGGGTCGTGCACGATGTCCCACTCGTCGCCGAGCAGCGCCGTCAGGTCGTCGCTCGACGCGCGCACTTCCTGCAGGGCCAGCACGTCGACGTCACGGGTGGCGAGCCAGTCGCCCATGCCCTTGCGGAAGGCGGCGCGGACGCCGTTCACGTTGACGGATGCGAGGCGCAGGCGTGTCATGCAGAACACCTTATCGGCGGGTGCCGACAGCCCTGGACGCCCCCGACGGACGGACGGGAGGCACGGTGCCAGCTGGCACCGTGCCTCCCGTCCGTCTGGTGGTCGCGTGCAGGACGCGACCTGCGCGATCAGGCCGCGTCGTGGTCCGTCCCGAGGAACTCGACCAGGCTGTCCGCGGTGGTCTCGGCGTCGTCGCCCGAGACGGTGAGGGTGACCTCGTCGCCGTGCTCGATGCCGAGTCCGAGCAGGGCGAGGATGCTGCCGGCGTTCCCGGACTTGTCGCCCTTGGCGATCGTGACCTGGTGCCCCGACGCCGTCACGGTCTGGACGAAGAGGGAGGCGGGGCGAGCGTGCAGGCCGGATGCGCTGGCGACGGTCACGGTGCGGGTGGCTTCGGACATCGATGTACTCCTGTCGACGGGTGGTTGGCTCATGCTAGCGAGCGCTGGGTGGGCGGGAACGGGGCACGGTCAGGCTCGGCCGGGCCAGAAGACCTCGGTGCCGGCGGCCTCGACCTCGCGGACCAGGTCGAGGTTGACGGCGGGGTCGGTGATGATCGTGTCGATCGCGGCGAGCGGGGCGACGCGTCCGAACTCCTCGCGGCCGAACTTGGTGTGGTCGGCGAGCAGGATGCTCCGCCGTGCGGACTTGATCATCGCGCTCTTCACGGCGGCCTCGGCCACGTTGTGGGTCGTCAGGCCGCGCTCCGGCGTGATGCCGTTGATGCTGATGAAGGCGACGTCGACGCTGACCATGCCGATGAGCTGGTGCGTCCACGTGCCGACGCCGGCCAGCGAGTCGCTGCGGATGTTGCCGCCGAGCAGGTGCAGGTCGAGGCCCGGGCGGTTCGCGACGGCGGTGGCGACCGGCAGCGAGTGCGTGACGACCGTCAGGCCGCGGTCGGTCGGGAGCATCTCGGCCAGGCAGATGGTCGAGGTGCCGGCGTCGATCATGATCGAGCCGTTCTCGGGCAGTTCCGCCAGGGCGGCCTCGGCGATGACCATCTTCTCGGTCTGGTTGATGCCGCCGCGGTCACCGACGCCGGGGTGCAGGGTGATGCGCTCGACCGGGATCGCGCCGCCGTGCGCGCGCCGGACGAGGCCGCGGCGCTCGAGGCTCGTCAGGTCGCGGCGGATGGTCTCGGGCGTGACGGCGAGCAGCTCGGCCAGGTCCTTGACGTCCACCCGGCCCTGCGCGCGCGCCTGCTCGACGATGCGCTGGTGGCGTTCTGGTGCGTACATCGGACCTCGTCGTCTCGGGTCGGAACGGAACGGACATGTTCGGGCGCGACATCCGTGATGTCGGTGCCGTCGGTCGATCCGCCAGACGCAAACGGGCATCTGTTTCTGTATTTTTATCCCCGGATGTGTTTGTTTGTCAACGCTGATCGGGGTAGTGTGCTGATCAGCCGCACGGGCGTGGTCTGTTCCCGTGTCGCGTGCACCGAACGATCCACCCCACCGCAAGCGCGTGTGAGATGAAGGAGTCTCGAATGTCCGAACTGCTCGGCACCGGCGTCGGCCGTGGCGTCGCCCACGGCCCCGTGCTCCGGATGGCTGACCCGCTCGGCGAACCGTCGAAGGACGCCCTGGTGGGTTCTGCGGACGACGCGAAGCAGGCCGTGCACGACGCACTCGCCGCCGTGGCGGACGACCTCAACAAGCGCGGACAGCTCGCGGGTGGCGACGCCCAGGCCGTGCTCGAGGCCCAGGCGCTGATGGCGCAGGACCCCACGCTGCTCGACGACGTGCACGCCCGCATCGACGGCGGCACGAACGCCGAGCGTGCCGTGTACGAGGCCTTCGCACAGTTCCGCGACCTGCTCGTCGGCATGGGTGGCTACATGGGGGAGCGCGCGGCCGACCTCGACGACGTCGCCCAGCGCATCATCGCCAAGCTCCGCGGCGTGCACGCCCCCGGTGTCCCCGAGTCGGACACCCCTTTCGTCCTCGTCGCCCGCGACCTCGCACCGGCCGACACCGCCCTGCTCGACCTCGACAAGGTCCTGGCGCTCGTCACCCGTGACGGCGGCCCGACCTCGCACACCGCCATCCTCGCCCGTGCCAAGGGCATCACCGCAATCGTCGGTGTGACCGGTGCGGACGACCTGGTCGACGGCCAGTCCGTCGTGGTCGACGCCATCGCCGGCACGGTCGTGACCGACCCCGACGCCGCACTGGTCGCGGACGTCGAGCGCCGCATCGCCGACCGCCTCGCCGCCGCAGCGGCACCGCTCACCGCCGGTGCCCTCGCCGACGGCCACGTCGTGCCCCTGCTCGCGAACCTCGGCAGCCCCGCCGACGCCGCCGGCGCCGTTGCTCTCGGTGCGGAGGGCGTGGGGCTCTTCCGCACCGAGTTCCTCTTCCTCGACTCGCCGAAGGCCCCCACGGTCGACGAGCAGACCGAGTCGTACCGCCAGCTCCTCGCGGCGTTCCCCGGCAAGAAGGTGGTCGTGCGTGCGCTCGACGCCGGCGCCGACAAGCCGCTGCCGTTCCTCACCGACAAGGACGAGGAGAACCCCGCCCTCGGGCGCCGCGGTCTCCGTGCCCTGCGGAACCACCCCGAGGTCCTGCGCGACCAGCTCACCGCGCTCGCCCAGGCCGACGCCGCGACCGAGGCCGACCTGTGGGTGATGGCCCCGATGGTCGCCGACGCCGAGGAGACCGAGTACTTCGTCACCCTGGCGCGTGAGCTGGGCATCCGCACCGCGGGCGTCATGGCCGAGGTGCCGTCGCTCGCGCTGATGGCCGACCAGGTGTTCCAGAACGCCGACTTCGTGTCGATCGGCACGAACGACCTGACCCAGTACACGATGGCCGCCGACCGCATGCTCGGCACCGTCGCGTCCTACCAGGACCCGTGGCACCCCGCCGTCCTGCGCCTCGTCGCGCAGCTCGGCACCGCGGGCGCGACCGCCGGCAAACCCGTCGGGATCTGCGGCGAGGCAGCAGCCGACCCGCTGCTCGCCGTCGTCCTGGTCGGTCTCGGCGCCACCACCCTCTCCATGACCCCCGCGGCCCTGGCCGACGTGCGCGCCGAACTCGGTCGCTACACGCTCGAACAGGCCCGCGAGATGGCGACGGCGGCACTCGCCGCGAGCACGGCGGCGGCCGCGAAGTCCGCTGCCGCGTCCGCGGTGCACGCCGCCTGACCCACCACTCCCAGCACCACCCTCCCAGCACCACGCAGCAGCTCCACCACACAGAAAGTCACCGCACATGACAACGTCGTCCGTTGCAGCGCCCGACGCACCCGCGAAGTCGCGGGGCGGCGCACGCGTCGCCGTTCAGAAGTTCGGCACGTTCCTCTCCGGCATGGTCATGCCCAACATCGCGATCTTCATCGCGTGGGGCATCATCACGGCCTTCTTCATCCCGGACGGCTGGACGCCGGTCGCAGCCCTCGGCGGGTCCCGCGACGGCAGTGTCGTGGGTGTCGTCGGCCCGATCCTGACGTACCTCATCCCGCTCGCGATCGCGTTCCAGGGTGGCCGCATGGTCTACGAGACCCGCGGTGCAGTCGTCGGCTCGATCTTCGCGATGGGCGTCATCCTCGGCTCTGACTCGACGATGATCCTCGGTGCGATGATCTGCGGGCCGCTCGGTGCGTACATCATCAAGCAGCTGGACCGTCTCTGGGACGGCAAGATCAAGCCGGGCTTCGAGATGCTGGTCAACAACTACGCCGCCGGCATCCTCGGGTTCGGGTTGTTCCTGGCCGGGTTCTTCTGGCTGTCGAAGGTCTTCACCGGGATCGCGACCGCACTGGGTGCAGCCGTCGAGTTCCTGATCAACCACTCCCTGCTCCCGCTCGCGAGCGTCTTCATCGAGCCGGCGAAGGTGTTCTTCCTCAACAACGCGATCAACCACGGCGTGCTCGACCAGCTCGGCGTGGACCAGGTCAAGGAGTCGGGCAAGTCGATCCTGTTCCTGCTCGAGGCGAACCCCGGCCCCGGCCTCGGCCTGCTGCTGGCGTTCACCATCTTCGGTGTCGGCATCGCTCGTTCGACCGCCCCCGGCGCGATCATCATCCAGTTCTTCGGCGGCATCCACGAGATCTACTTCCCGTACGTGCTGCAGAAGCCGGTCATGTTCATCGCGGTGATCCTCGGTGGCGGCACGGGCGTGCTGACGAACGTCATCTTCAACTCCGGCCTGACGGCACCTGCGTCCCCCGGGTCGATCTTCGCGGTGTTCCTGAACACGCCGCGGGACAGTTTCCTCGGTGTCATCCTGTCGGTCGTCCTGTCCGCGGCAGTCACGTTCGCGGTCGCGTCGTTCTTCCTCCTCGCCACCCGCAAGCGTGACCGCGAGATGGGCAACGACGGCGACATGAGCGCCGCGATGGCGAAGCTCCAGGCCAACAAGGGCCGTGACGTCAACTCCGCGACCGCCGGCCTGCTCGGCAACAACTCCCCGGCCAACGAGGAAGAGGCCGAGGCCTCCCTCGGCGGCGTCGGCTCGGCGAGCACGGCGACGGCGACGAAGGTCCAGAACCTGGTCTTCGCCTGCGACGCCGGCATGGGCTCCAGCGCCATGGGCGCCAGCGTCCTGCGCAACAAGATCAAGAAGGCGGGCATCGAAGGGGTCACGGTCTCCAACAAGGCGATCGCGAACCTGTCCGGTGACGAGGACCTGATCATCACGCAGGAAGAGCTGACGGACCGTGCGAAGCAGAAGAACCCGAACGCGCAGCACGTGTCGGTCGGCAACTTCATGAACGCGCCGCAGTACGACCAGGTCGTCGAGCAGCTGAAGAACCAGTAACGCCACAACCAGTAACGAAGTGCAGTATCGGAGGGGACGGGGCTGACCCGTCCCCTCCATCACGTCCTCAACACAAGGAGAACCCCCGATGCCCGTCCTGCAGGAGAGCCAGATCCGCATCCACACCGAGGACACCGCGCCGACCAAGTCGGAGGCGATGAAGGAGGCGGCCGAGATCCTCGAAGCTGCGGGCGCGGTCACGGCCGACTACTACCCGGCGATGCTCGAGCGCGAGAAGAGCGTGTCCACCTACATGGGCAACTTCCTCGCGATCCCGCACGGCACCAACGACGCGAAGGACGCCATCAAGTCGTCCGCCCTGTCGTTCATCCGTTACGCCAGCCCGATCGACTGGGACGGCAACCCCGTGCGCTTCGTCGTCGGCATCGCCGGCGTGAACAACGAGCACCTCGACATCCTGTCGAAGATCGCGATCGTGTTCTCCGACGAGGACGAGGTCCAGAAGCTCACCGACGCCGCCGACACCGCCGCGATCCTGGCGATCCTCGGCGAGGTCAACGAGTGAGCACCAGCACCGCCGTCCACTTCGGCGCCGGCAACATCGGCCGTGGCTTCGTCGGGCTCCTGCTCCACCAGGCCGGGTACGAGGTCGTCTTCGCCGACGTCGCCGCCCCGCTCATCGACGCCCTGGCCGCAGCCGACTCGTACACCGTGCACGAGGTCGGGTCCGGCGCCCAGGACCACGAGGTCACGGACTTCCGCGCACTGAACAGCGCGCAGGACGAGGACGGCGTGGTCGCCGAGATCGCGACGGCCGCGATCGTCACGTGCGCCGTCGGCCCGAACGTCCTGAAGTTCATCGCCCCGGTCATCGCACGCGCGCTGGTCGCCCGTGACGCGGACGCCGCACCGATCGCCGTGATGGCGTGCGAGAACGCCCTGAACGCCACGGACCGCCTGCGCGAGTTCATCGTCGCTGCCCTGCCCGAGGACGGCCGCGACGCCGCCCTGGCGAAGGCCGTGTTCGCGAACACCGCCGTCGACCGCATCGTGCCCGCGCAGCCCGAGGGCGGCGGACTCGACGTGACCGTGGAGACCTACTTCGAGTGGGCCATCGACCGCACACCGTTCGGTGGGAACGAGCCGGAGATCCCCGGCGCGCACTACGTCGACGGCCTCGCCGCCTCGATCGAGCGCAAGCTCTTCACGGTGAACACCGGACACGCCACCGTCGCGTACCACGGCTTCGTCGCCGGGGCCGACAAGATCTCGGACGCCATCGCGATCCCCGCCGTGCGCTCCGAGCTCGAGTCCGTGCTCACTGAGACGAGCGATCTGCTGGTCCGCCGGCACGAGCTCGACCCCGAGGTGCACCGCGCCTACGTGCAGGCGATCATCGGCCGGTTCGAGAACCCGCACCTGCCCGACACGGTGACCCGCGTCGGCCGACAGCCGCTCCGCAAGTTGTCGCGTGACGAGCGGTTCGTCTCGCCCGCCGCAGCGCTGGCCGAAGACGGCACCGAACCGACCGCGCTGCTCGACGCGATGGCCGCTGCGCTCCGCTTCGACGTCGCGGACGACGAACAGAGCCTCGAACTGCAGGCTCTCCTCGCATCGGACACGTCGGACGCCGACGTGGCCACGCAGATCACCGGTCTCGGTGCGGAGCACCCGCTGCACGCCGCGTTCGCCGACCGGATCCGGTCCGCACGCGCCTGACGACGTCAGCACCGACGAACGGGAGGCCCGTCACCAGCTGGTGACGGGCCTCCCGTTCGTCCCGGGGCCGCGACGCGTAGCGTCGCCCGCATGACGAAGCACTGGGTGGCCCCACGGTTCGGCGGCAGCGAAGTCCTGGAGTACGTCGACACCGAGGTGCCGGCGCCCGGTCCCGGCGAGGTCACGATCGCCGTCCGCGCCGCCGGCATGAACCCTGCTGACACGAAGCACACCCGCCAGGGAGACCCCGCGGACCTGCCGATCGCCGTCGGGTACGAGGTCGCCGGTGTCCTGTCCGCCGTCGGCCCCGACACCGAGATCGCGTCCGGCGGGGGAGCGGTCGGCGACGAGGTCCTCGCCTTCCGCATCAGCGGCGGCTGGGCCGAGTCGGTCACGGTGCCCGCGGCCGACGTCTTCGCGAAGCCCACCGCGCTCGGTTTCGCGGAGGCCGCCAACCTGCTCCTCGCCGGCTCGACCGCCGCCGACATGCTCCGCGTCACCCGCGCCGAGGGGCGCGACACCGTCCTGGTGCACGGCGCCTCGGGCGCGGTCGGCGTCAGCCTGCTCCAGCAGCTGCGGCTGCTGGGCACGCGCGTCATCGGCACCGCGTCGGAGCGTGGTGCGGACGTCGTGCGACGCTTCGGTGGCGAATGGGTCGCGTACGGCGACGGCCTGGAGGCGCGTGTCCGTGATCTCGCCCCCTCCGGCATCGACGTGGCACTGGACTGCGTCGGCACCGACGAGGCCGTCGACGTCTCGCTCGCGTTGGTCGCGGACCGGTCACGGATCGTGACGATCGCCGCGCAGGCGCGGGCCGCATCGGACGGTATCGCCGCCGTGGGTGGGGCGCAGCCGGCCAGCAAGGCGTTCCGGGACTCGGTGCGGCAGCGGCTCATCGACCGCGCCGGTGCCGGAGGGCTCGAGGTCCCGGTCGCGCGGACGTTCCCGTTGTCCGAGGCGAAGGCGGCGGCGGAGTTGCTGGAGTCCGGGCACCCCGGCGGCAAGCTCGCCCTCCTGCCCTGACGCGAGACCGAGCCGGGTGTCGTCCCCGCGGATGACGCTCGCCGGCTCGGGGGAGTGCCACACTCTGTGTGGACCGACAGCCCGCGCCGGAAGGAACGCACGCATGAGTGACCAGTACCCACCCAGGGACCCGTACGGGCAGCAGCCGGGGCAGTCCGGCCAGCAGCCGTGGGGGCAGCCGGGTCAGCAGCCTCCAGGGCAGTACGGGCAGCCCGGTCCGGGTCAGCCGAGTGGTGGGAGATCCGAGCCGCCGCTCTGGGCGCCCTGGTACGGCATCCCCTTCCCCCAGGCGTTCCTGCGGTTCTGGAAGAAGTACGTGCGCTTCGACGGTCGGGCCAGCCAGTCGGAGTACTGGTTCTGGGCGCTGTGGTACCTGATCGGGTCGGCGGCCGCCGGCATCATCGGCAGCGGGTTCGACGTGTTGCCGTTCGTCAACGACGGCTCGGACGGACTCGGCAGCCTCTGGAGCCTCGCCTGCGCCCTCGGGTTCATCGCGTTGACCGTACGCCGGCTGCACGACGTGAACCTCAGCGGCATGTTCGCGCTGTTCTTCATCATCCCGCCCATCGGCATCCTGTTCTCGTTGATCATCGGCCTGATGTCGACGAACCCGCAGGGGCAGCAGTACGACCGGCCGCAGCAGGGGTAGCGCAGCGGATCGGCCCTGCCGCCCGCTCGGGAGTTCTGGTTGACTCGGACATGTACATCAGCCAACACTCGAGGGGGACCACGTGAGCGACCAGTACCCGCAGGATCCGAACAACCAGCCGAACGCCCAGTTCGGTGGCACGCCGCAGTACGGCCAGCAGCCGCCGACCGGGCCCGACGGGGAACCGCCGCTGTGGGCACCGTGGTACGGGATCTCGTTCGGCAAGGCCGTCGGCCGCTTCTTCAAGAAGTACGCGACCTTCAGCGGTCGCGCCAGCCGGAGCGAGTTCTGGTGGTGGTACCTGGCCAACGGGATCATCGGCATCGTCCTCGGCATCCTGTACGGCATCGGCATCGCCACCTCCGAACGCTCGACCGTGTCGATGTCGACTGCGACGTCCACCAGCGTCCAGTCGACCGTCACCGAGCCGTCCGCCCTCTTCGTCATCGTCGGCATCGTCGCCCTGCTCTGGGGCCTGGCGATCATCGTCCCGACGCTCGCCCTCGGCTGGCGCCGACTGCACGACGCGAACCTCCCCGGTGCGCTGTGGATCATCGCGCTCTTCGTCGGCATCGTCGGCATCGTCTTCGGTCTGCTGCCCTCGAACCCGCAGGGCGCGCGGTACGACCGTCCGCAGGGTGTCCGATGACCGAGAGCACGCAGCAGTGGACGCCCGCGGAGCAGACCGGTCAGTCGACCGGCGCCGCGGGCGTCCCGCCGCGATGGGCTCCGTGGTACGGCATCTCGTTCCCGAAGGCCATCGCCCGCTTCTTCGCGAAGTACGCCACGTTCAGCGGTCGTGCGAGTCGGAGTGAGTTCTGGTGGTGGTTCCTGGCGAACACGATCGTCACCGGGGCCCTGGTGACCATCGGCGCCGTCATCCGCCTCACCACGCTCAACGCCCGGACGGTCGACTACTACGGCACTGCGTACCAGGTGGTGGACCCGGTCCCGCCGATCTTCTGGGTGGTGCTCGTCCTGCTGGTGCTCTGGGGCCTCGCGACCCTGGTGCCGTCGCTCGCCCTGGGCTGGCGACGCCTGCACGACGCGAACCTGTCCGGTGCACTGTGGATCATCGCGCTGTTCATCGGCGTCGCCGGTGTCGTCTTCGGACTGCTGCCGTCGAACCCGCAGGGCGCTCGGTACGACCGTCCGGACACGAGCCGATGAGCAACGACGGGACGCCGCAGTGGGGCCAGCCGGGCGGCGACCAGCCGCAGGGGCAGCCCGGGTACGGGCAGCAGCCTGGGTACGGGCAGCAGCCGGGCTACGGGCAGCAGCCCGGGTACGGGCAGCAGCCTGG
>NZ_MJGM01000033.1:13394-13709 GCF_001864905.1 Curtobacterium sp. MCBA15_007 | reverse complement strand
AGCAGGGCGGCGGCGGTGCACCCGAGGAGCGAGCCGACGTTCATGATCATCGTGTACAGCAGGCTCTGCGAGACGGAGTACCCACGTTCGACGAGCAGCGTGGGCATGAGGAAGTTCAGCGTGACCTGCACCCCGAAGGCCATCCACGACGCGACCCCGATGGCGATCGTCCGGCGCAGGACCAGCCGGTGGAACACCGCTGCGGGTGAGGCGTGCAAGGACACCGGCGGGAGATCTGCGGGGCTGAGCCGGACGGGGCCGACGGCGTCCGCGGGCGGCGTCAAGGTGTTCGAGGCGAGGACCGCGAGCGAGCGG
>NZ_MJGM01000033.1:0-12714 GCF_001864905.1 Curtobacterium sp. MCBA15_007 | reverse complement strand
GAGGACCGCGAGCGAGCGGTTCGCGTCGTCGATCCGCCCCTTCGAGAGGAGCCAGCGCGGCGTCTCGGGCAACTTGCGCCGGTACAGGACGACGAACAGCGCGGGGAGCGCAAGGATCACGAAGCTCCAGCGCCAGACGTGGTCGTCGCCACCGAGCGGGACGGCCAACGGGCCGAGGAGGAGCAGGAAGAGGCCGTAGGAGATGAAGTTCCCGATGCCGCCTGCACCGACGTTGATCGTGGCGATGAGTCCGCCCCGGTACCGGGTCGCGACCATCTCGGACAGCATCGCGATGCCGATCATGAACTCACCGCCGACGCCGATGCCGACGATGAAGCGGCTGACCAGCAGCATCTCGAAGTTCGGGGAGACAGCGCTCAGCAGGCCGCCCAGCGTGTAGACGAGCAGGTTCAGGCCGAGCGAGAACCGGCGGCCGTAGCGGTCGGCGAGCCAACCGGCGAGGAGCCTGCCGACCAACCCGCCGACGACGGTCGCGGTGTTGATGGTGGAGAGCTGGACGTCGCCGATCGCGAGGGAGGCCTTGATGTTGGTGGCCATGGCGCCGACGGAGTTCTGCTCGAGGGTGTCGAAGAACTCACCGGCGAGGATGAGCATGAGGACCCAGAACTGGGCTCTTGTGAACCCGATCGAGTCGAGTGCGGAGCCGACGCCTCCGGAAGGCTGGTCGGTGGTGGTGCGTGTTGGTGCGGTGGAGCGCGTTACAGCAGACATTCGTAACTCCAGCGGGGAAGAGTGAGCGGTGCACCGTGCGGTCACTCTTTTGTATACGAAAAGCTGTTTCGGGCTGGTTTCGACTTCGAGACGTTTCGTGACGTATCCGGCTCAAACCGCAGCGGATCAGACATGCGGTCGAAGTCGCCGACTGCGCGCGAACTGCGGTCGTATACGTTCTACGCGCTGAGTTCGCGGTAGATCGCTTCGTCGCGACGCAGGTGCTCGTCCATCAGCAGCCCTGCCTGAACCGATGCTCCCCGCAGGATCGCGTTCGCGACGGCGGCGTGGTCCCCGCTGCTCGCGGCGACCTCTTCACGCGTCACGCGCTCGAAGGCCCAGGCGGTCTGGTGGATCAGCTGTTCGATCATCGTCTCGAGTCGGGTGTTCCCGGACGCTCGGGCCACCAGGCCGTGGAATGCGAACCGGGGCGACTGGGCCTCGACCTCCTGGTCGGAGCGGCCCTCGTGGCCGACTGCCCGGAGCAGGGCCGCGCAGTCGCCGCCCGTCCGGTCGGCCGCGAGCTCGGCGGCCAGGACCTCGAGCCCGCGCCGGATCTGCATCAATTCGATGACGACCTCGGTTGAGGAATCCGCGACCCGGACGCCCTTGAACTTCTCGGCGACGACGAAGCCCTCGGTCTCCAGCTGTCGGAGGGCTTCGCGGACAGGGACCCGGGAGACGCCGAAACGCTCCGCGAGCACGTCTTCCTTGAGTCTCGAGCCACGTGCGAGCGAGCCGCTGATGATCTCGGCCCTGATGGCCTTGAGGACCGATGCCGGCTTGGACTCCACGGCTTGATCGTAGTTGGAGCGAGTGACGGGAATCGAACCCGCGCTACCAGCTTGGGAAGCTGGAGTTCTACCATTGAACTACACTCGCGCGCCCCGCAGAACGGGACTCGGCAAGCCTAGCGGATTCTCGCCTGGAAGCCAGCCGACCGCGCACCGTACGCCGTCTGCCGGGCGCGTGTCGTGCCTCCCGAGTCTCCGCTGTGAGGGTGCCGACTCGACGGACAGGTGTCGGACCCGTGTGTACCGTCCAGGGAGTTCCAGCCCCGAACCGAGGAGGACCCGGATGGTCAGGCATCCCCTCATCGACGACGTGGTCGGCCCGGCGATCGTGGTCGAGTCGGCCTCGCCCGTCGTGTGGCTGACCGACGCGCTCGCCTCGTTGCTCCGCCGGTCGGCGGACGCCGGGCGGACGGTCGTGCTCCGCACCGGACGGTCGGCGGCGATCACCCCGGCGCTCCGGCACGCACTCGGCGCGTACGGTGCCGCATGGGCCGTGTCCGACTTCGACGGAACGCTGCGTGACGGCCGGACCGGTGTCGCTGCCTCGGACATCGAAGACTTCGTGCACCGCGGCCCCGAACTCGTGGGCACACCGTCGCCCGAGCACCCGGTCTCGGCCGACTCGGTCCGTCAGATCAGCATCGACCTGACCCTCCGGCACCACCCCGGCCGCGCGGTCGACATGGGCTCGGCGATCGAGGCCCTGTGCCACACCGTCGGCACCTGCCCGACCCGGTGGGGCACCGCAGAACCGCTCACCGTGCCGTGGGACCGCTGGGTCGTGACGCAGTACGCGAAGCACGAGGCACCCGGCATCTCGACCTCGTACGCCGTCGGCGAGGGCTTCTCGGCGACGATGACCGCACACCTGGTCGGCGGGGTCGTCGTGGAGACGATGTCCGCCGTGCTCACCGTGCCCGAGGAGAACACCGACCCGGGCCTGGCGAACCGCATGTTCGACGCCGTGCAGCGGGTCGCCGACCAGGTCGTCCCCGTCTTCGGCGTCGTCATGCAGCGCCGCGGTGACGCCGACCACCTGGTCCGTGCCGTCTCACACGGAGAACCGTCGCCGCTCGCCGTCGTCGTCGGGCCCGAGGCCGCTGGCTTCCTGGACCGTGACGGTGTCTGGCCGCCGCCGCGCACCACGACCGCGACGTTCGCCGCCGGAACCGGCTCGTCCGGTCGCCCCGACGCCGACACCGACGGCGGCATGATCGTCCGCTTCGAGGACGGCTGGGAAGCGCTCGAGTCGTTCCTCGACCGCATCGACGAGGACCGCTTCCTGCAGCTGGTCGGCGGTGCGCCGCTCGACCCCGCCCACGACGAGGGCACACTCGACGGCCACGTCCGCGACGACCGGATGGTGGGCGGCCAGGGTGCCGCGTGACGTCACGATCCTGTGCCGGCAGCCGGTCGAGCCGCGCGAGGTCGCCGAGGCGCTCCTGCTGCACGACGAGACCTGGGGCGTCCGCGCACTCGACGACGGCCCGATGGTCCAGGTCTGCCGGGACGCCACCCACCCGGTGATCACCGTGCTGAGCGTGCGGCGCGTTGACTCCTTCGATGAGGTGGAGCGGATCCTGCCGGACGCCCCGACCCTGGCGACGCCGCTGTGGTGGGTCGACACGGTCACCCCAGCCGGCCCCGACGGGGAATCGGGGATCTCGGCCGCGCTCGAGGCCGCCATGGACCTCGACGCGGTCTGCATCGTCCACGGCGACTGAACACCCGCGGGCACCCCCGGGCGATCGGTACGGCGGGTCAGTCCCGCTTGCTCATCGCCGCCAGGCGCTCGTTGTAGGCCTTGAGGTCGGCATCGCCGTCGCGCTCGGCCTTGCGGTCGAGGCGCTTCGCGTCGCGCTTGTCCGAGCGCATCCAGTTGCGGACGACGAGCAGGGCCACGAACACCATCGGGAGCTCCGACGCACCCCAGGCGATGCCGCCGCCGGTGTGCTGGTCGTCGAGCAGTGCGGCGTCGTTGGTCTGTCCGAGCGCGTGGAACCAGTCGATCGCGAACACCGACTGCGACGTCATGACCGCGACACCGAAGAACGCGTGGAACGCCAGGGTGGCCAGGAGCGTGATGATGAGCATCGGGTACGGAGGACGCTTCGGGCCCGGGTCGACACCGACGAACACCCAGAAGAACAGGTACCCGCTCAGGACGAAGTGGACGATCATCGCGACGTGCCACTCGTGCGACTGCATCGCGGCCTGGTACGCCGGGGTGAAGTAGAACACCACGAGGGACCCGGCGAAGATGATCCCGGCGACGGCGGGCTTGCCGAGGAACTGCATCCAGCGGGAGTGCACGAAGAGCATGAGCCACTCGCGGGCGCCGCGGGAGCCGTCGTTGCGGACCGGCAGCGTGCGGAGCGCGAGCAGCACCGGGCCGCCGAGCACGAGCGGCAGCGGCACGAACATCATCAGCAGCATGTGCTGGAGCATGTGCGACGAGAAGTGGATCATGCCGTAGACCGCGGGGCCGGCCGACGTGGTCCAGATGAACAGGGCGCAGCCGATCAGCCAGGCGATGGTGCGGCCGACGGGCCAGGAGTCACCGCGCTTCCGGAGCTTGCGGACCGCCAGCAGGTACCAGACGGCTCCGACGACGGCCAGGCCGAGCCAGACCCAGTCGATGTGCCACTGCGTCAGGTAGGTCTGCGCGGTCTGCGCCGGCGGGAACGGGAAGCCGATCAGACCAGAGCGGGTGTCCTCGCCCGTCGCCGGGGTCTGCGGGATCGGCGGCTGCGACCGGGACACGGCGACCGAGACGCCGATGGCCACGGCCATGAACACGATCTCGGCCAGGGCGAACCGGGTGAACAGGCGACGGTCGAGCGGCGCACGGAGGAGTCCGGGCACGAGCTTCCGGCGCTGGACGACACCGGCGACGCCGAGCAGGACGAGGATGACCGCCTTGACCGTGATGAGCCAGCCGTAGGTCGTCGTGAGCAGGTCGAGCGGACCGGTCAGCCGGAGCGACGCGTTCACGATGCCGGAGAACGCCACGGCCCCGAAGGACCAGCCGGCGAGCGTCGAGTACCGGGCGATGACCCGGCCCGTCGCACCCTTGGTGCGCGTGCGGAGCAGGACCACGGCGACCAGGCCACCGGCCCACACGCACACCCCGACCAGGTGGATCGCGAGCGAGTTCACCGCGTTCGCGTGCTCGAGCGACCCGGCGGCGTGGCCGGACAGCGCCAGGGGGAGCAGGGCGAACAGGCCGATGACGGTGGCGAACGCCAGGGTCGTCACCCGGGTGGCGAAGGCGGCCACCACCGTGGCGATGAGGATCGCGGCCGCGGACACGACGAGGGCCTGACCGATCTCGACCTGGAACGCGAAGAGCATGAAGTTGCGCGCGAACACCGGGCTGGTGAGCGGGACGCCCAGCGTGTTCGCGCCGGTGAGGACGATGCTCACCGCCGCGGCGAGGAACCAGACGGCGCCGGTCGCTGCGGCCCACCGGGTGGCCCGGTGCTGCACGCTGGACAGCGCGCCGTGGTCCTTCTTCTGCGCGGGAAGAGCGAAGGCGGCGACGATGAGGAGCCCGATCGTGAGCGCCGCCATCGTGTCGTGCACGACGCGGGCGATCGGCAGGCCGTACTCGACGAGCTCGCCGGCGGACACCAGCTGCTGACTCGTGCTGAAGGCGCCGGTGATCGTCAGCCCGAGGAGCGAGCACGCGACGGCCAGGGGGATCGCGATGACCAGGACCGTCGCGACGGTGGACGAGCGCCCGGTGGTGGGGGCGGCGTCCGGTGCTGACCCGGTGGGCTGGGTTTCGGGTGACGTGACGGTCATGACCGTCCAATGGTAGGCGTGTCGGCTGGCAACCGGCCCCTCGGATGCGCGCTCAGACCCGCCGTTCCCAGACGCCCTCGCAACCGACGCCGACGAACCCCACGGCCTCGTTCACGTCGAGCATGTGGCGGTTCTCCTCCGCGTTGAACGTGATGATCGAGGGGTGCCCCGGATGTTCCTGCTGGACCATCTCGATCCCGACCGCCTTCAGGAGCCAGCCGAGCCGGAGCCCGCGGTGTTCCCGGACCACCAGGGTGTCGCCCTGCATCACCGGCTGGGTGCGGGGACCGGGGACCGCGAGCTGGGTGAACCCGACGAGTGACCCGGTCGACGTGTCCTCGACCACGACGGTGCGCATCGTCCGGGGTCCCTCCTCGAGGTGCTGCTCGTGCGTCCGGAGCCGCTCGAGGGTCCAGGCGTCCTCGGGCTCGGTCATGTCGCCCGACGGGGCGTCGGTGCTCATCCGGGTCAGCAGGAGCACGAGGTCCGACTGCCACCGATCGGGTGTCGGTCCTGTCCAGGTGTGCACGCGGTAGTGGTCACCCGACGCGGCGTCCGCAGCCGCACGGACGTCGGCCACCGCGGCCTCGGCGGCCGGGAGCGCGAGACGGCTGATCCGGTCGACCTGTCCGAGCCGCCAGCCTCGACGGGTCAGGAACCGGACCGCTGCCTCGTCCTCCGGCACGGCCCCGAAGCCCGTGGGCGCCTGTCGGTACCCGGGGCCGGAGGCCGGGCCGACCTGCCGTGAGACTGCGTAGGCCTTCCACTGCGTGCGTCCCTGACCCCGAGCGACGTCCTCCAGGTGCTCGGCCAGGAGCGTGCCCACGCCGCGACCTCGGTGCTCGGGTGCGACGCTGACCGCGATCCAGCAGTTCGGGGCGTCCGCAGTCGCCTTCGAGTCGTACGAACCCACTCCGACCGCGGTCCCCTCGTCGTCGCGGACCAGGAACAGTCGGCTGGGGGCATCCGGGTCGATCAGGTAGGGCAGCTGTTCCTCGGGTGTCCAGAGCAGCTCGGGCAGGTGCGTGGTCGCGACCTCGGCCCGGTTCTGCACGTCGACCCACTCGCGGAACACCGAGACGACCGCCGGGTCGTCGTCCATCGAGGCGGGGACCGTGATCTCGTCGACGGTGTACGTGGTCATCACTGCTCCGAACGCCGCCCGCCCGGGTGGTGGGCAGCCTGGCAGCATACCGGCGGGACGTGCGCTGCCGCTAGGCTTCGTCCGTGCTGCTCTCCGACCGCGACATCACCGCCCAGCTCGCCGAAGGCCGGATCGGCCTCGACCCGTACGACGCCTCGCTCGTGCAGCCGTCGAGCATCGACGTCCGGCTCGACAAGTTCTTCCGGTTGTTCGACAACCACAAGTACCCGCACATCGACCCCGCCGTGGACCAGCCCGACCTGACCCGCCTGGTCGAGACCGACCCGGACGAGGCGTTCGTGCTGCACCCCGGCGAGTTCGTCCTCGGTTCCACGTTCGAGGTCGTCACGCTGCCCGACGACATCGCCGCGCGGCTCGAGGGCAAGAGCTCGCTCGGCCGGCTCGGACTCCTGACCCACTCGACCGCGGGCTTCATCGACCCCGGGTTCTCGGGGCACGTGACGCTCGAGCTGTCGAACGTGGCGACGCTGCCGATCAAGCTGTGGCCGGGGATGAAGATCGGCCAGCTCTGCTTCTTCCAGCTGTCGAGCCCGGCCGAGAAGCCCTACGGCTCGGCCGAGTACCAGTCCCGCTACCAGGGCCAGCGCGGCCCGACCGCGTCCCGCTCGTCGCAGAACTTCCACCGCGCGGACGTCTCCGACCCCCGCTGACCCGCGCTGGTCCGCGCGGGTCCGTACCGTCCCTCGCGCCCCCGTCGATCAGACCGGCGGACGAAATGTCGCATGCTGTGTATCGTTGCAGCATGTCCGCTGAACCTCCTCGGCCTGCGACGCCGCTGTCCGCCGCCGTGCTCATCCGCGACGCCCGCGAGCGGGCCGAACTGACCCAGGTCCAGCTCGCCCGACGTGCCGGCGTCACACAGAGCGTCATCAGCACGTACGAGAACGGTCGGCGCGAACCGTCCCTCGCGGCGCTGCAGCGGATGCTCCGCGCCGCGGGCTTCACGACGAGCATCGACCTGCAGCCCGTCGAGGAACCACCGCCCCTGCGCGAGCGAGTCACCGCCGCGCGGCAGGACCTCATCGCGATCGTCGAACGGTTCGGCGGTCACCGGCCGCGGCTCTTCGGCAGCGTCGCCCGGGGCGAGGACGGCCCGGGCAGCGACGTCGACCTGATGATCGACCTCGACCCGGGGCTCGGCATCTTCGCGCTCATGCGCATCCAGGACGCCGCCGAGCGGCTCCTCGGGGTCCGCGTCGACGTCGTCGACGCGGCGGGCATGGCTCCCGAGGTCGTCCGGACCGCGGTGCCGTTGTGACCCCGCACCCGGCGGTCCGCCGGGCCGTCGGCGACCGCATCGACGACGTCATCCGGGCCTGCGAGGCGATCCGGCGCTACGTGGACGACGAGCGGCTGCCCGAGGACCTGGTGCACGATGCCGTGCGGATGCGACTGGTCGAGATCGGCGAGGCGGTGCGGATGCTCCCCGCCTGGGTCACCGCGAGCGAGCCCGGCATCCCCTGGTCGCGGGTGTCCGACCTGGGGGAACGGCTCACACGCCGGTACTTCGACACCACCCGTGCACTGGTGGTCGGCACCGCGCGGACGGATGTCCCGCACCTCGCCGACGCCGCGAGGCGGCTGCGCGCCGCCCAGCCCTGACAGCAGGTGCAGCGCGAGACGCCGGCGTCTTGCGCCGACGCCGTCATGTGCCGTGAGACGCCGCCGGATTCCGCGGCGTCTTCCCGTGACGCCGGCGTCTCGCGTCCACGGACCACCCACCGGACTGGAGGCACGGATCGCCACCTGCGCCGCGCCTCCCGGCCGCCGTGTGGTCGGCCCGCGGACGGCGCAGGACGGCCCCGTCTCGCCGAGGCGAGACGGGGCCGTCCGTGGTGCTGGGGAGATCAGCCCTTCTTGGCGAGCTCCTCGAGGGTGTCGTTGCCCTTGTAGGCCTCGACGGCGTTGTCCTTGGTGACGAGGACCGGTGCGAGCTCGATCGCGGGGACCGTCTTCACACCGTTGTAGTTGTTCGTCTTGTCCATCTTGGTGTCGGGCTTGTCGCCCTTCGACAGGGTGGAGACGAGGTCGACGGCAGCCTGGGCTTCCTTCGTGGTGTCCTTGAAGATCGTCGAGTACTGCGTGCCCTGCATGATGAGCGGGATCGACGCGGTCTCGGAGTCCTGACCGGTCACGACGGGGTTGTCCTTGCCGGCGGCCTTGGTCGCGGTGAGGATCGCACGGGCGAGGGTGTCGTTCGGCGACAGGACGCCGTCGAGCTCGGTGTCACCCGTGTAGTACTGCGCGAGCAGGTCGGTCATGCGCGACTGGGCCTTCTGCGCGAGCCAGCCCTGCGTGACGACCTTCTGGAACGTGGTCTGACCGGAGACGACCTTGATCGTGCCGTCGTCGATCTTCGGCTGGAGGACGTCCATCGCACCGTTGAAGAACACGGTGGCGTTGGCGTCGTCCGGCGAACCGGCGAAGAGCTCGACGTTGTACGGCTTGTCGCCCTTCTTCTCCTCGAGGCCCTTGAGCAGCGCCTCGGCCTGGAGCTGGCCGACCTTGAAGTTGTTGAACGCCACGTAGTAGTCGACGTTCTTCGTGTTCAGGATGTTGCGGTCCCAGGCGATGACGACGGCGCCGCGGTCCTTGGCGGACTTGACCTGCGCGGTCAGCTGCGAACCGTCGGCGGCACCGATGATGACGGCCTTGGCGCCCTTGGTGATCATGCCGGAGATCTGCGACTGCTGGTCGGGCACCGGGTTGCCGGCGTTGGCGTACTGGATGTCGGCCTTGAAGCCGGCGTCCTCGATCGACTTCTTGAACGCGGCACCAGCGAGGACCCAGTTCTGCGAGGTCTTGGCCGGCAGGGCGACGCCGATGAGGTCGCCCTTCTTGATGGTGCTGCTGCTGCCGGCGTCGTCGGACGAGCCGCGCGACGAGCAGCCGCTGAGGGCGAGGCCCGCGATGAGCGCCAGGCTGAGGCCGGCGACGATCTTCTTGCGCATGTGAGTGCTTTCTCTTCGTTGAGGAGGTGTGGGGCCGAGGCCCCGGTGTGGGGAGTTGGGACTAGGGGAGGGTCGGCTTGTCGGGCTGACCGTCGATCGACCGCGGCTGCTGGGCGGCCACCGTGTTCTCCTCGGTGTCCTTCCGCTGGAACTGCCGCATCATGCCCCCGATGAGGGACGGACGACCCTGCGACTTCGAGTAGACGTCGAAGGCGACGGCGACGAGCAGGACGAGACCGCGGATGATCTGCACCTGGTTGGACTCGAGGCCCATCAGCTGCAGGCCGTTCGACAGCAGCGCCATCACGAGACCACCGATGATCGAGCCGGAGATCGTGCCGACACCACCGGCGACCGCTGCGCCACCGACGAACACGGCGGCGATCGCGTCGAGCTCCCAGCCGGTGCCGTCCGCGGGGCCCGAGGCGCCGGAGTAGGCGACGAACACCATGCCGGCGATCGCGGCGAGGACCGACATGTTCATCATGACGAAGAAGTTGACCTTCTTCGCCGAGACGCCGGACAGGATCGCGGCGTTGGCGTTGCCACCGACGGCGTAGACCTGGCGACCGAAGATCGTGTTCTTCGTGACGAAGCCGTAGACGATGGTCAGGACCCCGAGGATGATCGCGACGATCGGGACCGAGGTGCCGACCGGACCGGCGCCGAACAGGTACGTGGCGACGAGCGTGACGGCGACCAGGATGCCGGTGCGGACGATCGAGACCCACAGCGGCGGGACCTCGGCCTGCATCTTCCGGCGGCGGGCACGGCCACGGGCCTCGATGATGATGAGCGCGAGGATCGTGACGAGCCCGATGAGCAGCGTGCCGTTGCTGTAGCCGAAGTCGGGGCCGAAGTCACCGAGGAAGCCGGCGCCGATCGGGGTGAAGTCGTTCGGCACGGGGACGGACGTCGAGTTGCCGATGATCTGGTTCACGCCACGGAAGATGAGCTGACCGGCCAGCGTCACGATGAAGGCCGGGACCTTCACGAACGCCACCCAGAAGCCCTGCCAGGCGCCGATCGCGGCACCGCAGGCCAGGCCCAGGATGATCGCGGCCCACACCGGGAAGTTCCACACGGACATCGACTGCGCCACGACGATGCCGACGACGGCCGCGACCGAACCCACCGACAGGTCGATGTGCCCCGCGATGATGACCATGACCATGCCGAGCGCCAGGATCAGGATGTAGGAGTACTGCAGGAACAGGTTGATGACGTTGGTCGGCTCGAGGATGAGCCCCTTCGTCGTGACCGCGAAGAACGCGAGCAGCACGATGAGGGCGATGATCATGCCGTACTGGCCGATCGAGTTGCCCTTGCCGAAGAGCAGTTTCAGGTTGTTCATGAGGCGGTGGCGCCCTTCCGCGCGGAGGTCATGCTGCGCATGAGCGATTCGGGATCGGCCTGGTCGGCCGGGAGGTCAGCGGTGATCTGGCCCTCGAAGATGGTGTAGATCCGGTCGGAGAGACCGAGGAGTTCGGGCAGCTCGGACGAGATGAGGATGATGCCCTTCCCCTCGGCCGCGAGCTGCTGGATGATCCCGTAGATCTCGAACTTGGCGCCCACGTCGATGCCGCGGGTGGGCTCGTCGAGGATCAGGATGTCCGGGTCGGTGAACATCCACTTGGACAGGACGACCTTCTGCTGGTTGCCACCAGAGAGCTTGCCGACGTTGTCCTCGACGCTCGGCACCTTGGTGCGGAGCATCTTGCGGTACTTCTCGGCGACCGAGTACTCCTCGAGCGAGTCGACGACACCGGCCTTCGAGATCTTCTGCAGGTCGGCGGCGACCGTCGAGCGCTTCACGGTGTCGAGCAGGTTCAGGCCGAGCGCCTTGCGGTCCTCGGAGACGTAGCCGATGCCGTTCTCGATCGCCTGCTGGACGTTCGTGACCTTGATCTCGCGGCCGTCCTTGATGATCTGGCCGTCGAGCCAGGTGCCGTAGGAGCGACCGAACAGGCTCATCGCCAGCTCGGTGCGTCCGGCGCCCATCAGGCCGGCGAAGCCGACGATCTCGCCCTTGCGGACGTGGAAGTTCGACGCCTTGCAGACCAGACGCGACGGGTCGATCGGGTGCTGCACGGTCCAGTTGCGGACCTCGAAGAAGGTCTCGCCGATCTTCGGGGTGCGGTCGGGGAAACGCGACTCGAGCGAGCGGCCGACCATGCCGCGGATGATGCGGTCCTCGTTGACGCCGTCCGCCTTGACGTTGAGCGTCTCGATGGCCTTGCCGTCACGGATGATCGTGATCTCGTCCGCGATCTGCTCGATCTCGTTGAGCTTGTGGCTGATGATGATGCTCGCGATGCCCTTGGCCTTCAGCCCGACGATCAGGTCGAGCAGGTGCTGCGAGTCGTTCTCGTTGAGCGCGGCGGTCGGCTCGTCGAGGATCAGCAGCTTGACGTCCTTGTGCAGGGCCTTCGCGATCTCGACGAGCTGCTGCTTGCCGACACCGATGTTCTTGATCTGCGTGTCCGGGTCGTCGGCCAGGCCGACGCGGGCGAGCAGGTCCTGCGCACGGAGCTGCGCGGCGGTCCAGTTGATGACGCCAGCGCGGCTCGGCTCGTTGCCCAGGAACAGGTTCTCGGTGATCGAGAGCTCCGGGACGAGCGCCAGCTCCTGGTGGATGATGACGATGCCGGCCTGCTCGGACTGCTTGATGTTCGAGAAGCGGACTTCCTCGCCCTCGTAGACGATCTCGCCGCTGTAGGTGCCGTACGGGTAGACGCCCGACAGGACCTTCATCAAGGTCGACTTGCCGGCGCCGTTCTCGCCGCAGATCGCGTGGATCTCGCCGGCGCGGACGCTGAGGGAGACGTCGGCCAGCGCCTTCACACCAGGGAACTCCTTGGTGATCGAGCGCATCTCGAGGATGGTCTCGGGTGCGGTGATCGACCGGGTCTCGAGGCCGGTGTCGATCGGGGTTGACGCCACAGTGCATCTCCTTCTGCCGCTTCGGTGCGGCAGTGTGTTCGGGTGGTTCTGCTGCGGCAGCGAAAGCACAGGGGGCCTGTGTGGACTTCGTTGTCGCGTCCGGATCCGGCGCGGTGTGACGCTCATGTGAACGGTCACATCGGCTGGACGGAGGCAATTTACGCACAGCCTCGGTGCGGCTGTCAATTCGGATTGGTCGCGTTTTCGTAACGGCGTGCGTGATCCGGAGGGAACGTCCCCCGGGCTGGGGCCAGGGGCCTCCGGAGCACGCGTTCGTTGCGTGGATCCGCATGCTGCGGACGGGAGGCGCGTGGCGGCGCCG
>NZ_MJGM01000032.1:0-947 GCF_001864905.1 Curtobacterium sp. MCBA15_007 | reverse complement strand
GTCGGGGGCGTCTTCGTGTGTTGCGGCTGGGTCAGCGCGGCCGTCCGGCACGGGCACGCATCGGGTCCATGCCCTTCGGGATCGAGGCCGCGGGGCTCTGCGTCAGCGAGTCGAGACGGTTCGCGACCGCCAGGACCTCGTTGCGGTTGAGCGACTTCTTGAGCTTGTTCATGGCACGGGGCAGCTTGTGCAGCGTCAGGCTCTCGCCGGAGCCGTCACCGACGTGCAGCACGTGCACGGCGACGTTCGGCACGATGCGCTGGACCTTGCGGCGCTCCTCGTCGAGCTGACGGCTGAGGTTGCCGCGCTGGCCCTCGGTGATCAGCACGACACCCGGGCGACCGACCGCGCGGTAGACCGCGGACTGTGAGCGACCGTGCACCGCGACCGGCATCTCGCTCGAGCGCCACTGCCGACGGAGCGAGTTCGACAGCACGGCGCCGACGGCACCGGGCTGGCCTTCGATCTGCGAGTAGGCGGCACGTTCAGCGAGGCGGGTGAGCACGATCAGGAAGAGCAGCACACCGAGCAGCACACCGGCGACGATCCACAGGACGACCGCGAGCCAGTTCTGCCCCGGCAGGAGCAGTGCCAGCAGGACACCGAGGACGACCGGAACGACGAAGGCGAGGGCGAACCACCAGACCGACGACGGGTCGGCCTTGCGGGTCATCTGGAAGACCTGGAACATCTGCTTGAGACGCCCCGGCTCCTTCGCCTTCTTGTCTGTGGAAGAGCTGCGTGCCATGGGAACAGGATACGGCCTCCGTGCGCCGGGGGAGACCGCCGCATGTCCGGCTGTGTGCGAACACGTCTTGTCCACAGGTGGTGCCGCACAGCCTGGAGGCCCACCACACCCCCGCCACGCTGGTCACCATGGAGACGATGACCGACCACCACCCGGATCGCTGGATCGCGACCGGTGACGACACCGACGTGCTCACCTG
>NZ_MJGM01000031.1:1304-5031 GCF_001864905.1 Curtobacterium sp. MCBA15_007 | reverse complement strand
ACGCGGCGTCGCCTGACGGCCGGGAGGCGCGACTCACCCCCGCGGCCCAGGCCGCGCTGGCAGGGCGGTCCGGTTTGGAGGCGCGCCTCGCCTCCGCGACGCACGCGAAGCGGGCGGTCCTCGTGGGTTGGAGTGCATGGGGGACGACGAGGGCATCGCCCGTCGCGCTCGGCGGCGGACGATCTGGATCGCCATCGGCGGGGTCGTCGCGGAGGCGGTCGTCGGGCTGTTGCTGCCGAGCGGCGACGATGCGCTGAGCCGGTTCCTGACCGTCCTCGGGTATGCCTTGGCGCTCGGCGGGTTGAGCGGGACCGGTTCGAGCCTCCCGTCGACGATCAAGCTGGCTCCGACGATGCGGTGGCCGGTCCTCGAGCTCGACCGAACGGGCCGACGGAGCGTGCGCCGCGCCGTGTTCGCCGGGAGGCCGATCGAACCGCGCGACTCCGAGATGGCGCATCGTGCTTTCGAGGGGGCTCGGAGTGCGGCGCTGTCGATGCCCCTCTCGCTCGCCCAGTTCCTGGTGCTCTACGCCGGGATCGCGGGACCGCAGATCCCGAACCTCATGAGCGACGACGACTCCTTACGGGTCAAGAGGAGAACGGCGGAGGCGCCCAGTGCGCACATCACGGTCAAGCGTCTACACCGCGGGGTCAAACTGCGTCCCTGTCTGCCACGTCCTCGAACAGCAGCACGCCGTCCGTCCCGCCTCCCACACTTGGCCAGCGCCGAGAGACGGAGCGCGGGCAATCACCGGACCATCCCTCGACCGCGGGAGGGTCTCAACTGCCTGACGGCTTCGACGATTCGGAAGGGCGCGGATTCAGCGGTGTCCCGAGCTTGGGTGGGTTCCCGGGCACGCAGTGCCCGTAGATGATGACTCCAACGAAGCCGGGATCGGTCTGGAACTGCAATCCGTACCCGTCGGCAGCGGTCCCGCCGTTGTAGCCGTTCGGGTAACCGATGACCGTCCGGGGAGGCGACAACGTCTCGTCGTGCTGTACGCGGATACCTTCCATGCCCAGCCTCGACTTGAGCGCGGCTGCAACACGCTTCGTCACATCATCCGGCGTACCGGAGAGAGGTTGATTCCGGATCGCGGTGAGCATGAACTGCGCCCCCGCTCCACCCTGCGAGGAGCAGCCGTTCCATTCCGACTCGGTCCCCTCGGCCCATCCATCCTCTCCGACAACCGACGTAATCGCGGCGAAGATGTCGAGCACATTCTGATGTGACTCCTGCAACGTCATGGATGAATCCTTGCTCGCTGGGGTGTGGGGTCCGGTGTCAGAGCAGCCGGTGATGAGAGTCGCAACGAGTGCGCACAACGCACCCACGACGGCCCGTCGGTCATTGAGTCGGATCACCGGTCAGTCCTGTCTGCCACTCGTACATGAACCAATTGTCCTTCGTCTGCTGCCGCATCCGATCGAAGGGAGCACCAGCTTCAGGGATCTGATCGCCAAGACCCATCGTTGCCTTCGCAGTGTTGTACTGCGCGGTCGTCGCATTGTCGAAGTACGAGTAGCGACCTTGATCATTGCCCTCGCGGCCGTCGTACGGGCCGTGATGGGTGATGCCGTTCAGCGTGTCAGCACCGGACCCTTGCGTCTCGGCGCTGAAGTCATGGGCGCCCCAGGACGGGTCCGTCGGGTCCTGGCGGCCCGACAGGTTCTGCCCGGTGATCGCCCACCCGTCTTTCGCTCCTTGGCTTGCGAATACCTCACCCTTCGGCACCTGCAGTGCGTCGGCGTTCGGCGCAACGTCCGTGACCCCGGCGGACCCGAGGAGCACGACGTGGTCGGCGTGGGTCTTCGTCAGCGCGATCGTTGCCACGTTCGTGCCGTACGAGTGCGCGACGACAGACAGGCTCGAGTCTCTACCCGACGCTGCACGAACTGCGTCGAAGCCGTTCAAATCGGCGACGAGGGCGTCAGCGCCCGTGTGGGCGCGCCCGTTCGCCACGACAGATGCGAACGACAGGTCATCCGCCATCGGCCCGTGATACCCGATCCAGGAGACGACTGCCACATTGGAGGGGGCGGTCTTCCCGAGTACCGCTTGTTCCGCTCGCATACCGGCAGCAATCGTTGCGTAGTTCTGCACGGTCCCGTCCTGGTACGTCGCCGTGTTCATGCCGGGCACGATGTACGTCACGTGCACCGCGGTGTCCATGTCACCGGCGACGATCTGCGCCAACGGCGGCCTGTCATCGACGAGCGAGATGAGCGAGACAGGTTTCGTGTCCAACGTCATCTGAATGTTCTGGTATCCGTCGCGCTGCCGTTCCCAGATCTGGAGTTGCGTTCGGGCGGCCGCGGCGGCCGCGGGGCTCGAAGCGTTCTTCAACTGCTTCTCCCAGTACGACGTCTTCTGCTTGGCTTCGCTGAGCTTGTCTGCGAGCACAGTCTTGTTCGCTCGCGCCCTCGCCCAGTACGCGACGCCGTTCAGGTTCCCGAGCGCCACCGGGAGCGCCGCGACGAACGCATCCTGCTCGGCGGAGTGCGCACCGGCCGGACCGGACATCGCGTTCCACCACAGCGCCACGTCCTTCGCGTCCATGCGCGCCAAGCGTGCAGCGATCGCCGGATCGTCCTGCAACGCGGCGATCGACTCCTTGTCAAGCGTGCCGAGCCACGTGAGGAACTGCCCGTCACTCATCTTCGCCACGGCCGCGGCAGACTTGAGCGTGCCGACGACCTCCGGAGCTTCCAGAGCCGAGGCAGCACGTCGATCGGCTGCATCGCGCCGCATCACCAGCTCTTCCCACTGCACGGACAACCGCCCCTGCAGCCCGGCGAGGCTCGCCGCTCCGTTCTGCAACTGTTGGAGCTTCACTGTGTCCGACTCCACCGCGTCCACGCTCTGCGCGGTCGCGGTGGCCGCGCGGATCGCGCGGGCATTCGCCGCGACGTCATCGGCTGCGTTCTGCTGGGCAGTCTGCACTCGCTGCGCTTCGTCCTGGATCTGCTGCACCTCGCGTGCATACGTGCCCAACGCCGAAGCGGCCTCGTCGAGCCGAGCCGCGATGCGCTGCGAACTCGCGGGCACCGTCGCCGCCACCGTGACGAACCGCTCCTGCGCCTTCCCGCTCCACCCGGACTGCGCTGCCTCAGCAGCGTTCACCACCTGCCGAGCCCCGGCACGGACTGCGTCGGCGTGCTGCGTGTGCAAGCGTGCAAGCCGACGGATCCCGTCCGGATCGCCCGCTGTCGGATCGGCAGTCATCGCAGCTCCTCCGCCAGACCCGCGTCCGTCTGCTCCATCTCCGAAACAGCGTCCTGCACAAATCGGCTCAACGTCTCCGCGTCCTCACCGAGCGAACGGACCATCGCGTCCTGTGCCCGCGCAGACGTCGTGAATGCCGATGCCACGACATCAGAACCGAAACACCCACCATCCGCCTCGGAGAGCGCCCGCTCCGAACCGAACTCCGCCGCCGCATTCTTCGCCTTCGTCGCAACCGCATGCATCGCAGACGCATCGACCGTCAAATCCCCCAACGTTGCCCCCTTCGCCCGCCAACGCTCCCCAAGCATAGCCCGATATGTCACCTCCTTGCGAGCGGTCGGGTCCGTCCGCTGGATGATCGCGACGGCCTCAATGCGGGTCGCTGAGGCCGCGGCTCCGACGCTCGACGGCTCCTCGCCGAGCCGGTTGCAATGTCAGTGTCGATTCGATCTTTGGAGCTTCGCGCGCGGCGGCAGACTCGTCTACGTCTACGTCTACG
>NZ_MJGM01000031.1:0-554 GCF_001864905.1 Curtobacterium sp. MCBA15_007 | reverse complement strand
GGCCGGCTCGGCGTCCTCGATGCCAGCGAGTGCCCGCCCACCTTCGGCACCGATCCGAGCCAGGTGGTCGGCGTGATCGCCAGCGGCGACCCCGCCCTGACCACCGCGGTGGAGGGCGCGGAGGACGACGAAGCATAGGCAGGTGAGCCGTCCGCCGCCGACGCTGGAAAGGTGCGCTGTTCACGGCGCAGGTGTCCCCACCCCGGCGGGCGGCTCGTCTGACGGCTGAACGACGCGACGGCCGCGCCGAACCGCCAAACCGCCGGACCGCCAGACCGCCCGGCACCGTCACGAACGGACACGTGCTTCCGTGCGGACAGCACCACGACGTACGGTCACACCATGACCGTCATCGTGGCCGTCGCCGTGCTGGCGGGGGTTCTCGCCCTCGCCACCGTCCTCGGGCTGCTCCTGCGTTCCAGGACAGGCCGCGCGAAGCCCAGCCCGACCGCGCCCGACGGCACCGCCAGCACCGTCGACGACCTCGCCTCCGCCGATGCCTTCGGCAGTCGTGCCACCCTCGTCCAGTTCTCCACGCCGACGTGTGCTCGTTG
>NZ_MJGM01000030.1:0-9835 GCF_001864905.1 Curtobacterium sp. MCBA15_007 | reverse complement strand
CCGTGCGAGATCCGCCAACCCGTGCGACATTGCCCACCCCGTGCCACGCCACAACCCCGCACCGAACAACCCCGACCGCACACACCGACCAACCCCGCACCGTGCCGCGCGCGCCGCCCCGGTATGTCGGTCACGCACGAGATGATCGTCCCTGTCCCGCCAGACCCGCACCACCGCACCACCGCACCACCGCACCACCGCACCACGTTCCGCCCCGCACCACCTGGAGTCCCACCGCATGACGTCCCGCCGACGCCGCAGCCGCATCACCCTGACCTCCGTCCTCGTCGTCCTGGCCCTCGCCGTCGGTGGGTACGCCCTCGACGCCACCGGGGCCCTCGGCCCGGACGCCGACGCGGCCGGCACGACCGACACGGCCGGCACGACCGCTGCGGCCGGCACGACCGCTGCGGGCGGTCCCACGGCCGTGGAGACGACCACGATCGGACCGCAGGACGCGTCGTCAGGGGCGAGCCCGACCTCCAGTGCGACCGTCAGCCGCGGAACCGACGCCGACGCGGTCCGCGCACGCACCCAGCTCGCCGACCTGCCCGTCAAGGGCAAGGCGGCGGCCACCGGCTACGACCGCACCGGCGACTTCGGCAGCGCCTGGCTCGACGTCGACCACAACGGGTGTGACACGCGGAACGACGTCCTCGCCCGCGACCTGGCCGGCATCACCCGCGAGGGTCGCTGCAAGGTCCTCACCGGCACCCTCGTCTCGCCGTACACCGGTGCGCGGGTGGACTTCGTCCGCGGCAACACGACCTCGACGCTCGTGCAGATCGACCACGTCGTCGCGCTCGAGAACGCCTGGCGCACCGGAGCCCAGCGCCTCACCGAGACCGAGCGGCAGGCACTGGCGAACGACCCGGTGAACCTGTTCGCCGTCGACGGCCGGTCCAACTCGCAGAAGGGCTCCGGCGACGCGGCGACCTGGCTCCCCGCGAACAAGGCGTTCCGCTGCACCTACATCGAGCACCAGGTCACGGTGAAGACGAAGTACCACCTTTGGGTGGCCCCGGCAGAGCGGGACGCGATGGAACGCGTGCTCGGCGCCTGCTGACGTCGGGCGGCCCGGCGCTGCTGAGTGTCAGCCTGGAGGCCCGGACCACCTCCGCCCCGCGTGGCAGGCTGCGGACATGGCTGAGCAACTCACAGTGCCGCAGGCGTTCGCGCTCCTCCAGGTCGAGCCCGGCGGCCGCAAGTCCCTCGACGGGCAGACGCTGGACACCGGTCTCGCGGGCGCGGTCCTCGCGGACCTCGCACTCCGCGGTGTCGTCTCGCTGCAGGACGGCCTGGTCACCGTCGTCAACGGCGCCGCCACAGGCGACCCGGTGCTCGACGGCGTCGTCGGGTCGATCGCGGCATCGGGTGCGCCGCGCAAGGCGAAGTGGTGGGTGAGCCGGCTCGGCAAGCAGCGGCTGCGCGACGACGTGTTCGCCGGCCTCGTCGCCAGGGGCATCATCAGCGTCGAGCAGGGCAAGGTGCTCGGCCTCTTCCCCACCACGAAGCACCCGGAGCGCGACGGAGCCCCGGAGGCACTGCTGCGATCGGGCATCGCGGACGTGCTGGCTCGGCGGGCGGGCCCGACACCGTTCTCCGCCGCGGTCATCGGGCTGCTCGACGCGACGAACACGCTCCGCAAGCAGTTCGGCGCGGTCGACAAGGGCCTGGTCGAGGAGATCACCTCGGGCACCTGGGCGAGCCCCGCGGTGCAGGCCGTGCTCGAGCAGATCCGAGCCGCGGCGATGATCGTCATCATGGCGGCGACCACCGCGACGGCAACCACGGTCATCACGAGCTGAGGTCGGCCGCGGGCACCCGCTGGGCACCCACTGACGAGGCCGTTGCGCGACAGGTGTAGTCTACTTTTATCGATGCGGATGCATTGATCGGACTCGCTGCTCCACCGCGGACCCCGAGCCCTTCGCCGTCGAAGACCTCAGGAGGCCTCCCCCATGCCCGAAACCACCACCGGCACCCCCCGCTTCACCGACCGTGTCGTCCTCATCACCGGCGGCGGCTCCGGCCTCGGCCGTGCGACCGCCGTCCGCCTGGCCGCCGAGGGCGCTGCGCTCTCCCTGGTCGACGTCTCCGAGCAGGGTCTCGAGGCGACGAAGACCGCCGTCATCGACGCCACCCCGGACGCGCAGGTCCTGACGACCGTCGCCGACGTCTCCGATGAAGCCCAGGTCGACGCCTACGTCACCGCCACGACCGAGCGCTTCGGCCGCATCGACGGCTTCTTCAACAACGCCGGCATCGAGGGCAAGCAGAACCCGACCGAGTCCTTCACCGCCGCCGAGTTCGACAAGGTCGTGTCGATCAACCTGCGTGGCGTGTTCCTCGGGCTCGAGAAGGTCCTCAAGGTCATGCGCGAGCAGGGCTCCGGCATGGTCGTGAACACCGCGAGCGTCGGCGGCATCCGCGGCATCGGCAACCAGTCCGGGTACGCCGCCGCCAAGCACGGCGTCGTCGGACTCACCCGCAACTCGGCCGTCGAGTACGGCCGCTACGGCATCCGCATCAACGCCATCGCCCCCGGGGCCATCTGGACGCCCATGGTCGAGAACTCGATGAAGCAGCTCGACGCGGAGAACCCCCGCAAGGCGGCCGAGGAGTTCATCCAGGTCAACCCGACGAAGCGCTACGGCGAGGCCCCCGAGATCGCCGCCGTGGTCGCGTTCCTGCTCTCCGACGACGCGTCCTACGTCAACGCGACGGTCGTCCCGATCGACGGCGGGCAGTCGGCCGCGTACTGAGTCCGTCACCTCCGACACCCGGCGCACGTCCGCGTGCGCTGGGCGTCGACCTGGAGGCGCGGCTCGGCCCCGCCGTGTCGTGCGGGCGTGACAGCATGGTCGGCGTGAGCAACGACGAGACGAACGGATCAGCCTTCGGCCGAGGCGTCGACAAGACCCCGCCGACCGCTGCCGCCGAACTGCGACGGAGGATGGCCGCCTCTCCGGCGGGCTTCCTGCGCAGCGCGGCGTGGGTGCCCTGGAAGCCGGCGGGCAGTCCGGAAGCCGGCAGCGTCGCCCACGTCATGATCCGTGACAAGCCGTTCGTGCCGGTCTTCACCGACCCCGGCGAACTCGCCGCCGGCCTGCCCGAGGCCGAGGGTCGCCCGGTGCCGATGTCCGAACTCGTGTCGGCGCTGCCCGAGGAGTTCGGCATCGTGGTCGACCCGACGAGTGCCGAGGCGGCGAACTTCCTGCACGCCGACGTCCTCGCCCAGATGCGGGTCCAGATGCAGAGCGGTGTCCCGACGAGCGACGACTGACCCGCGCGCTCCCACCGTCCGCGGCGGGCGAGTGCGGGGCGTTTTCCGCTGTGTGACGGTTCTGGTTCACGATCCTCGGGGTTCGTGAACCGAAACCGTCAAACGGGCGTCAGGAACCCGACGCCGCCCCGACCACCGCAAGCGTCAGCGCGAGGGCGATCGCCACCGCCGCAGCCGTCCCGAGCGCGACGAGCCACCCGAGCGGCCGCTTCCGACGGACCTTCGCCGCGAGCACTCCGCCTGCAGTGCACACGACGACGAGGACGATCGCCTCGACCACTGCGGTCTGCATGCCCATCGACCGGTTGCAGACGCGCGTCGAGGACTCCCAGTCACACCCGTACTGCGACACCGTCCCGAGGACCCAACCGAACAGCACCGCGAAGCCGCTGAGCATCGCGATGACCACGAACAGGGCGATGGTGACGACCAGGTCGACCGTCGACGCCGTGTTCGCCTTCGGCGCCGGGACCGGGCCCGGCACTGGTGCTGCTGTCGGCTGTGGTCCTTGCGCTCCTGCAGACATCGTCCCCCGCTCCCCTGGCCCCCTCGGCCTTCTGCAGCCTAGAGGATCCGCCCCGTCGCCTCGATCAGCGGCCCCGTTCGACGAGCTCGATGAAGCGGGACAACAGGGACAGACCGGCGATCGACAGGGGCAGGCCCGTGGTGAGCGCCGGCGAGTGCACGAGGTACGCCGCCCACTTCGCCCGCGAGATCGCCACGTTCAGCCGGTTGGGCATGAGCAGGAAGTCGAGCCCGCGCGGGATGTCCGCCGCACTCGACGCCGCCAGGGACACGATCGACACGACGGCCTCGCGGCCCTGGAACAGGTCGACCGTCCCGACCTGGGTCCCGGTGAAGCCCGCGCGGTCCAGCTCCTGCCGGATCAGGGCTCCCTGCGCGTTGTACGGCGCCACCACGATGACGTCCTCGTCGGTCAGGGCACGCGTGTCGGAACCGTCCGTCCAGGTGCGACCGACGACGTCACCGACGAGTGCGACGACGCGGGCGGCCTCCTCGGCCGACGACGTCGTGTTGCCCGCGTGGACGACCGGCACGGGGTGCACACCGGCGTCGACACCGTCGAGGTGTCGACCGGAGACCATCGAGGCCAGCTGCCCGTCGTAGGACAGGGCCGAGACGGACTCGGTGAGCGCGGGCTCCATGCGGCGGGTGCGGGCCAGGAAGTAGCCGAACTCCGGCGGCAGGACGTGCTGCCCGTCGGCGAGCCAGCCGAGCGCGGACTCGTCAACGGGCTCGGGGTGCGAACCCTGCGACACCTGCGGGAGCTGCTGGGGGTCACCGAGCAGCAGGAGCCGGGTCCCCGCGACCGACGAGGCGATGGTCGGGGCGAGGGAGAACTGTCCGGCCTCGTCGACCACGAGCAGGTCGAGGGAACGACGCTCGATCGTCGACTCGTTCGCGAACGTCCACGCCGTGCCACCGACGACACCGCCGGTGCCCGAGGCCTCGCACGACGACAGGAACGCGGCGACCGCGGCACCGTTCTTGACGGGCGTCCACGCGGCGGCGTCGAGGTCGTCCTCGGTCGCGCCGGACTTCGGCACCTTCACGACCCGGTCCGCGGGGACGCCGGCGTTCACCACGGACGACAGGAAGTTCTCCGACGTCGCGTGGGACTGCCCGACGACGCCGACCCGCCAGCCGTACTCGCGGACGAGCCGTGCGACGACGTTCGACCCGACGTAGGTCTTGCCCGTGCCGGGAGGGCCCTGGATCGCCAGGTACGAGCGGTCGAGGCCGAGCAGGGTCGACACCACGGCCGACACCGTGTCGTCACCCTGCACCGGGACGATCGCACCGCGCGGGGGCACCCGACGCAGCAGGTCGAGCGCAGGGTCGGGCAGCATCGCCGGCAGCTCGTCGAGCACGGCCTGCCCCCACCACGCGATCGCCTCCGGCTGGGGCTTCGCTCGGGGCGGTGCCGACGGGGCGAGGGCCACCGGGAACTCGTGGTGCGGCTCGCCACCGACGGGCAGGCCCTCTTTCACGAGGACCTCGACGGCATCGCCGTTGTCCCACGCGTCCACGATCACGGCGCGCGACGACGCGCCCTTCGACCCGGGGCCCGGAGAGGCGACCGATGGCGGAAGCGGGTCGTCGTAGACCAGGTGGGGCGTGCCTCCAGGCCGGAGCCGCGAACCGGGCGCGAGCGTCCCCGACAACCGGAGTTCCCGCGACTGCGAGCGAGCACGCGGCAGGGTGTCCCAGTCGCGCTCGACGGACGCCCGCTCCACGACGAGGACATCACGCGTGTCGGCCCAGTCGTCGACCGGGTTCCGCAGGCGGTCGAAGTGGTCCTGCCAGAAGGTCTTCGCCTCGCGGCGGTGGTAGTCGATCGCGGCTGCGGCGAGCGCCAACGCGGTCTGGTCAGGAGTGCGGTCGAGGGCGTCGACGTCCTCAAGCTGCGCGGCCAGGGCGACGTACACCGGATTGGGTTCGCGCTCGACGGGGATCGGCGGGACCTCGAGCTCGAGTGCCGGGTCGGCCGCGTCCGGGTCGTCGGTGCGCAGCGAGCGGAGCCAGTCGCGCAGGCGCAGGGTCGAGCGGCAGTCGTAGGCGTTGTAGTCGGCGACCTGGTCGAGCATCCGCTGCCCTTCGACGGCGTCGCCGTTCCGGAGTTCCTCGATCGCTTCGACGTAGGCGGTGATGCTGTCGGCGGCGTTCGTGACGTCGCTCTCGCGCAGGTCATCGCCCATGTAGAGCGGCTCGAGCTTCTTGATCGAGTAGCTGTGGCTGCCGACGACCAGGGCCTTGCGGACGATCGGGTACAGGTCGACCAGGACGCCGGCGCGCAGCAGGTCGTCGACGGCCTCTTCGCCGACCCCGTGCCGGGCCGCCAGGGACAGCAGGTGCGTCCGTTCGTACGCCGCGTAGTGGTAGATGTGCATGCCCGGGTACTGCTGCCGCCGGGCCTCGATGAAGGCGAGGAACTGCTCCAGCGCAACCCGCTCGTCGCGGATGGTGTGCGCCCAGAACGCCGTGAACTCGGCGCGGTCGTCGACCAGGCCGAACAGGTAGTCGAGGCCCCAGTGCACGCCGTCCTCGGTGTGCAGGGGGTCGCCCTCGAAGTCGAAGAACACGTCGCCCGGGTCGGGTGCGGGGATCGCGTCGAGCGCGCGGGCATCGAGGACGTCGAAGCGCGGCGTCACAGGCTGGTCCGGCCGGTCGGCACCGTTCCGTCGGGCGGTCTCCGTCTCGATCTGGAGGCTCGCCTGACGTACCAGCCGATCCTGCGTCGCGCGGGACAAGCCCGGTACTGCCCGGGTGCGGACCGCCAGGTCGTCGATCGTCCGCACCTCGTGCTTGATGAGCTTCGCCCGCTGGTCCAGGCGCATGCCCGCGACGAGCACGAGGTCGCGGTGCTCGGCCACCTGGGTCGAGCAGACGGCGCAGCGCCCGCAGCTGGAGTACCGCGGGTCGCCCCACTGCAGTGGCTCGTCGGCAGCGATGCGCTCGGCGATCACCCGCTGCAGCTCGGCGCGCTGCGTGCGGTACACCGGCGCGATGTCGGCGAGGTCGTGCGTCGTGGTCGTCCGGTCGCCGAGCACCAGGTGCACCTGCTGTCCGGTCGGGATGCCGTGCGCTTGCATCTGCTCGGCGTACGCGGCGAGCTGCAACAGGGCGCTGATCTTGGCGTGGCGGGCGAGCTTGGTGTCGTAGACCTCGTACTCGCCGCGTTCGTTGCGGATGATGAAGTCCGCGAAGCCGATGAACCCGGGGGCGTCGGCTGTCGGCGCCGCGTGGAACGTCGGCTGGTACAGCACGTCGGCACCGTCGGCGAAGGCCTGTCGTGCTTCGGCTGCGGCGCGTGCGTAGTCCGGCTGGGCAGGGCGGTCGAACTCGACGACGGCGCGGGTCTGCTTGAGGATGTCGAGGTAGTCGAGCTCGTGCTGGTCCCCCAGCCGTGCGGTGCGCTCGAGCATGTCGTCGTGCACGTCCGGCAGGGCGTCACCGCGACCGAGCTTGGCGTCGAGCCGGCGCAGGAACGCCCACTCGCAGGCCGACCACGTGCTCAGGTCACTCGGGCTGAGTAGGGCGCTGCCGTTGGACGTGATCTGCACGGGGACAACCGTAGATGCATCCTCCGACGGCGGAATCTCAGCCCGTGAAAGCAAGATCCCCGGGTCGGATCACGTCGTCAGCATTTTTCAACCCTGTTTCCCGCAGGCGTGCATGCAGCTCGTCGCGCAGCTCGACTGCGAGGAACCAGTATTGAGGCGGGTTTCCCGCGCTTCGCTCAAGGTAGCGATTGCAAGCCCGAATCATCGCTGTCAACGCTTCTTGTGCTTGCTCGTGCCGGACCAGTTGCGCGCGGGTCTCCCGGATCCGGTCACGCACCGACAGGACGCTGGCACTCAGCTGGCCGAAATCTTGACCCTTCTCGGCGTTGGGGATCAGCCGCGGCTCGCCGATCGCGAACGCCCGGCGCTCGCTCAATTCTCTGATCAGTTCGTCGATAACAGCCTTCTCCAGCTTGCCTCGCTCCCGTCGGTAGGCAAGGTAACCGAGGCCAGCTGTCAGCGCTGCACCGACCACTGCACCGAGCAGCGCACCCATCCAGTCGAAATCCATTCTGACCCCCTGTTCGACGATGACTCGACTCTAACCAGGAGGAGTCAGTGTTCGGCTCGGACGAACCGCGGCCCGTCGTACCCGTCACGGTTCACATGTGCCGTGAAGTCAGCGAGCGAGCGAACCCAGTGCCCCCGCGCGCCGTACAGCGCCTGGTAGACGACCACCCGCTCCTCGGTCTCCACGTCACGGGCAACCAGGACGACCTCGTAGTCGTTGCCCTTGAAGTGTCGATACCGCCCGGGTGTCACGTCGAAGCTCACGCTCCGATGCTAGGGCTAGCCGCGCGATGCGATGCCGTGGATCGCGAGCGGCACGCTGCTCCCGCGGTGCGGGAATCCGTTCGGTACGGTGTCTGAAAGGGGGGAAGGATGACCGAGAGCACCAACATGCAGGGCGCAACGGGGACGAACGAGAACGAGACGCCACTGTTCGTCGTCCGCCGACCGAGGTTCCCGGGGATCGTTTTCCTGATCCTCGGCGGGACCTGCATCGTGATCGGGGTCCCCGGCTTCATCGTGCAGATGCTGGCCACTCCGAGCGACAGCGATCCCACGTTCGGGTTGATGGCCGCCTTGGGCGTCGCATTGCTCGTGATCGGACTGGCGCTCGCTGGCGACCGCGTCAACGTGTACGACCGGCATTACGAGGTGAAGTCCGGGTTCGGGAAGTTGCGTCGGCGCGCGATCGACGACATCCACACTCTGCGGTACGGCAGTCAGTCGAACGGCGGCGGGCCGACGTTCATCAGCCTGACCGCCTGGAACGACCGGAAGAAGAAGCAGTTCGTGGTGTTCACGAACTACCGCGGATACGGCGCCTTCACCGAGTGGATCGCAGCGCGTCGACCCGAGCAGTGGGCTGCGTGCCAAGGGCTCGGCGTACCCGAGTAGGCCGCTCCGGGCTCGTGCTCATCGATACCGTCGCGTCACATCCGGTCACGTTCACCGGGTGCGCACGAAACGGGCGTACCGTCGCCGCATGACAGTCGAAACCGCCGTCGGTGTGGTCGTGGGGATACTCATCCTGGCGACGATCATCGGGGTGGTCCTCCGCCACGTCACAGGTCGTGCCCGCTTTGCTGGGGACACCATCAGAAAGAGCCGTCTGCGTGCCGACGACCTCGCTTCCGTGAGCGGCTACGGCTCTGCCGCAACCCTCGTCCAGTTCTCGACGCCGACGTGTGCTCGTTGCCCGGCCACGCGCCGGTTGCTCGACGCCGTCGCAGACCACCACGAGGGCGTTCGACGCATCGAGATCGACCTCGCCGAGCACCCCGGACTAGCGAGCCGTTTCAACGTCCTGCAGACCCCCACGGTCCTGCTCGTCGACGGTTCCCGGACCGTTCGCACCCGCTTCGGAGGCCCACCGCACCCACCCGAGCTCGCCGCAGCCCTCGACACCGTCCTGAGCACCGCCAGCGCAGGCAGTACGGGCACCGCAGACACGACCGGCACCCAGGAGCCCCGATGACCACCACGACCGACACCGACCGCGGCATCGACCCCCGCTCCCCACGCTTCGGCGCCGCCATCACCACGGTGCTGCTCGCCGCGACGATCGTCCTCACGCTGATCCCCGAGACGTGGGTCGCCGGCATCGTGTTGCTCGCGGTCATCGTCGCGCTGTTCGCCGTCGGAGGCATCGCCGGCATCCGCCGCCACCCCTACGGCGCACTCTTCCGACGGGTCGTCCGCCCGCGCCTGGCCCCGCCCGCCGAACTCGAGGCTCCGGAACCCCCGACCTTCGCCCAGCAGGTCGGCCTGTTCGTCACCGCGGTCGCCCTGCTCCTCGCCCTGCTCGGCGTGCCGTACGCCGCCCCGATCGGTGCGGCGGTCGCCCTGGTCGCCGCGTTCCTCAACGCCGTCTTCGACGTCTGCATCGGCTGCCTGCTCTACGTGTGGCTGGTCCGCGCGGGCATCTTCCGTCCGCGACGCGGCGTCGCCTGACGGC
>NZ_MJGM01000029.1:12257-13434 GCF_001864905.1 Curtobacterium sp. MCBA15_007 | reverse complement strand
GCCGGCGGAGCGGCTGCGGGCGGCGGGACGGGTGCGGCGGCCGGGACCGGCGCTGCGGCGGGCGGCGCGGACGGTGCCTGCGGGGCAGCGGGCTGCGTCTGACCGGCGGGGGCGGGCTCGGGCTCGGTGGGCTCCGGCGCGGGGGTCTCGGCCTCCTGCTCGGTGCTCGGAGCGGCCTCGGGCTCTTCAGCTTCGGCAGCGGCGGCGTTGGCGTCGTCGGAGTCGGACGAGTCCGAACCGCCGTCGGACGAACCGGAGCCGTCACCGATCTTCACCAGGGCGGTGCCGACCTCGACGGTCTCGTCCTCTGGCACGAGGATCTCCTCGACGACGCCGGCGATCGGCGACGGGATCTCGGTGTCGACCTTGTCGGTCGAGACCTCGAGCAGCGGCTCGTCGACCTCGACCCGGTCACCGACGTTCTTCAGCCATCGGGTCACCGTGCCCTCGGTGACGCTCTCGCCGAGCGCCGGGAGGTTGACGGATTCGCTCATCGGGTGGACTCCTCTTCGCGGGGGATTGCAGTGGTTGTTGATGTCATTGTCACAGTGCGCTTGCCGGTGCCGGTCACAGCGCGTGCAGCGGCTTGCCCGCGAGGTGCAGGAACGCCTCGCCGAGGGCTTCGTTCTGGGTCGGGTGGCCGTGCACCAGGGGAGCGATGTCCTCGGGGTAGGCCTCCCAGTTGACGGCGAGCTGGGCTTCACCGATGAGCTCACCGACGCGGGCGCCGATCATGCTGACACCGACGACGGGGCCGTCCACGACGCGCACGACCTTGACGGAGCCGGAGGTCCCGATGATGTGGCTCTTGCCGTTGCCGGCCAGGTTGTACTCGTACGAGTCGACCTTGTCGGCGCCGTACTGCTCCTCGGCCTTGGCCTGCGAGAGTCCGACCGACGCGACCTCGGGGTCGGAGTAGGTGATCTTCGGGATGTTCTTGTCCTCGATGACCACCGGGTTGAGGCCGGCGATCTCCTCGGCGACGAAGATGCCCTGCTGGAAGCCGCGGTGCGCGAGCTGCAGGCCGGGGACGATGTCGCCGACGGCGTAGACGTTGGGGATGTTCGTGGCGAGACGCTCGTTCGTGGTGACGAACCCGCGGTCCATCGTCACGCCGACCTCGTCGTAGCCGACGTTCTGCGTGACCGGGCCACGGCCGACGGCGACGAGCAGGACG
>NZ_MJGM01000029.1:10224-11630 GCF_001864905.1 Curtobacterium sp. MCBA15_007 | reverse complement strand
CGACGGCGACGAGCAGGACGTCACCGTCGAAGGTCTTGCCGTCCTCCAGCGTGACGACGACGCCGTTCTCGTGCTGCTCGACGCCCTGGAACCGGACACCGAGCGAGAACTCGATGCCGCGCTTGCGGAACGCACGCTCGAGCTGCTTCGACATCGACTCGTCCTCGGCGGGGACCAGGTGCGGCAGGCCCTCGACGATGGTGACCTCGGCGCCGAAGGACTTCCAGACGCTGGCGAACTCGACGCCGATGACGCCGCCGCCGAGGATGACGACCTTGTTCGGGACGTAGTCCATGCGGAGCGCGGTCTCGGAGGTGATCACGCGGCCGCCGATCTCGAGCCCCGGCAGGGACTTCGAGTAGGAGCCGGTCGCGAGCACGATGTTCTTGCCGGTGACGGTCTGGTCGCCGACCTGCACGGTGTTCTGCGAGGTCAGACGGCCCCAGCCCTCGACCACGGTGATGCCGCGCGCCTTGATCAGACCCTGCAGGCCCTTGTACTTGGAGTTGATGATGCCCTGCTGGTAGTCGATGACCTTGGGCACGTCGACACCGGCGAACTCCGCGACCACGCCGTACTTCTCGGCGTCGCGCGTCGCGTCGGCGACCTCGGCCGCGTGCAGCAGTGCCTTCGTCGGGATGCAGCCGCGGTGCAGGCACGTCCCTCCGAGCTTGTCGCCCTCGATGAGCGCGACGCTCATGCCGAGTTCGGCGGCCCGGAGCGCAGCGGCGTACCCACCACTCCCGCCACCGAGGACAACGACGTCGTAAGTCTGTTCCGTCACCTGGTGCAACTCCCTCGTGCGTGTCGGGCCGATCGGGCCCTACGTGGACACCGCGGAGGGCGGCGTCCGACGGTCGGACCGCGTGGTTCCGGTCCCGTCCCGTGCAGTACCGGTGGGAGGCGCGTCAGTGCGCCGTTCCCACCGGTACCAAACCTACTACTCGGACTGGAGGTCTTCTGCGAGAGCGATGAGCGTCCTGACCATCACACCCGTCGCACCCTTGCCCAACCAGGCGTACCCGCCGCCCTTGTTCTCCGACGGACCCGCGATGTCGAGGTGCGCCCAGGGGACACCCTCGCCCGCGAAGCGCTCGAGGAACTTGCCCGCGAGCAGCATGCCGCCGGCGGGGTTGCCGACCGTGGCGTTGACGATGTCGGCGACGTCGCTGGACAGCCGGGCCTCGAGCTCCTCGGGCAGCGGCATCGGCCAGATCGGCTCCGCGACGCCCTCGGCGACGGCGCGGACCTTCGCGACGAGGTCGTCGCTGCCCATCAGGCCGGTCGTGCGGTCGCCGAGCGCGACGACCTGGGCACCGGTCAGCGTGGCGACGTCGACGAGCGCGTCGGGCTGCTCGAGCGATGCGGCGGCCATCCCGTCGCCGAGCACCAGGCGCCCCTCGGCG
>NZ_MJGM01000029.1:9044-9604 GCF_001864905.1 Curtobacterium sp. MCBA15_007 | reverse complement strand
GCACCAGGCGCCCCTCGGCGTCGGTGTTGGTGACCTCGACCGTGGTGCCGTTCTTGAGCGTCAGGACGTCGCCCGGGCGGGTCGCGGTGCCGGAGGGCATGTTCTCGGCCAGGGCGAGCCATGCGGTCACCCGCACGTCGAGGCCCAGGCGGGCGGCGGCGACGGTCGCGGCGAGCACCGTGGCGGCACCGGTCATGTCGGTCTTCATCCCGAGCATCGACGCCGCGGGCTTGAGCGAGAGGCCGCCCGAGTCGAAGGTGATGCCCTTGCCGACCAGGGCGAGGTGCTTCGTCGCGGACTCCGGTGCGTACCGGACGACGACCAGACGCGGAGGCCGGGCGGAACCGCGGCCGACGCCGAGGATGCCGCCGAAGCCCTGCTCCTCGAGCGCCTGCTCGTCGAGGACCTCGACCGTGAGCGGCAGGTCCGAGGCGAACCCGGTCGCGACGTCGGCGACGTCCTGCGGCCCGAGGTCACCGGCGGCGGTGTTCACCAGGTCGCGCACGAGCGACGCGGCGTCGGCGACGATCGCCGGGCGCACCGCGGCGTCGGCGGCGACG
>NZ_MJGM01000029.1:8015-8383 GCF_001864905.1 Curtobacterium sp. MCBA15_007 | reverse complement strand
CCGCGGCGTCGGCGGCGACGTCGGCGGGGGCGACGACCTCGATGCGCTGGTCGCCACGGGCCGGGGCCTTGGTGCCGGTGCCCTTGTGGCGCGTGAAGGCGTACGCGCCGAGCGCCGCGCCCTCGAGGGCGGCTTCGACGAGCTCGGCGGAGTCGGTGGGCAGTGCCAGCGTGATCGAGTCGACGCGGGGGAGCTGTCGGACCGCGCTGCCGGCGGCTGCACGGATCGCGGCGGCGCCCGTGGCGGAGCCGAGGCCGATCAGCGCGACCGACTTCGCCCCGACACCGGAGGCGGGGAGTCGGACGAGCTGGTCCTTCGCGCCGGTGACCCCGATCGCGGCGAGGTCGAGGTCGGCGAGGGCGTCGACC
>NZ_MJGM01000029.1:6941-7350 GCF_001864905.1 Curtobacterium sp. MCBA15_007 | reverse complement strand
GGTCGGCGAGGGCGTCGACCGCTCCCAGGGCGCTGGGCGCGAGGGAAGCGGCACTGTCCGCGTCGCCGGAGGATCCCGGACGGACCCCGACGACGAGGACGTCGGCGGTGGTGGTCTCGGGGGGTGAACTGGTGGTGGAGAGCGTCGGTCGGACCATGCCCCAACCCTACCGACGGCCTGTTCGCTGTCGGCGTCGTCGTCGCGCACCGGGGACGTCGGGGGCCCCGCCTAGCATGGGGACGGTGAACCACCCTGAGGAGCTCTACACGTTCGACGCGGACGCCCCGACCGTCCCGGCGGGGTTGCACCTGGTCGCCGGGCTGACCGGGTTCGCCGATGCCGGTTCCGCCGTCGCACAGTTGACGAACTCGATCCTCGAGGACCTCGACACCGAGCTCGTCGCCGAGTT
>NZ_MJGM01000029.1:6026-6247 GCF_001864905.1 Curtobacterium sp. MCBA15_007 | reverse complement strand
CGACCCCGACGTGCTGCTCGACTGGCGTGCCCGTCGTCCGGTCATCACCTTCGAGCACGACCACATCAGCGCCGTCGAACCGCCCCGTCTTGCACTGCACCTGGTGCGCGACGAGATCGGCCAGCCGTTCCTGTTCCTGTCGGGCTACGAGCCGGACTTCCAGTGGAACCGCTTCGTCCGCGCCGTCACCGGGCTCGCCGCCGACCTGCAGGTCGCCGACA
>NZ_MJGM01000029.1:4725-5326 GCF_001864905.1 Curtobacterium sp. MCBA15_007 | reverse complement strand
CGACCTGCAGGTCGCCGACACCACCTGGGTGCAGTCGATCCCGATGCCGGTCCCGCACACCCGTCCGATCAGCCTCACCGTCTCGGGCACCCGGGCCGACCTCGTCGAGCAGATGAGCGTCTGGAAGCCCGAGACCCAGGCACCGGCGAACGTCCTGCACCTGGTCGAGCACCGCCTCGCCGAGACGGGTGCGCAGGTGACAGGGCTCGTGCTGCTCGTGCCGCACTACCTGTCCGACACCGAGTTCCCGGACGCCGCCGTCGCAGCGCTCTCCGGCATCGCCGCCGCGACCGGACTGATCTTCCCGACGGACGCCCTGCGCGAGTCGGGTCGCGAGTTCCTGACGCGCGTCGAGGAGCAGGTGGCCGGCAACGCCGAGCTGCAGCGCCTGGTCTCCGTGCTCGAGGAACGGCACGACACCTACATGGAGGGCAACCCCGTCGCGTCGCCGCTCACCGGCGTCGACGGCGAGGTGCCGACCGCCGACGCGATCGCCGCCGAGCTCGAGCGCTTCCTGGCCGACCGGCGCACCCAGGGCGACGCGACCGACTGACCGTCGCGTCGGATCCGGACGCTCCGACAGGACGGCCTGGAGGCGCGG
>NZ_MJGM01000029.1:3145-4199 GCF_001864905.1 Curtobacterium sp. MCBA15_007 | reverse complement strand
ACCGCGCCTCCAGGCCGTTCCGTCGTCACCTGCACGACGTGACCCGCGTTCGCGACGGCTGTCGCGTATCGACGTGGGAACGCGTCGGTAGCCTGGTCCGGTGAACTCCCGTCGTGCCTTCCTGATCTGGGGCGTCGCGGTCCTCGCGTACGTCCTCGCCGTCGTGCAACGGTCCTCGCTCGGAGTGTCCGGCGTCGACGCGCAGGACCGGTTCGCCGTCTCGGCGGCCGTCCTGTCGACGCTCGCCGTGGTGCAGATCGCCGTCTACGCGGGGCTGCAGATCCCGGTGGGGATCGCGCTCGACCGCGTCGGACCGCGCAGGCTCGTGCTCCTCGGTGCCGCACTGCTGGTCGTCGGACAGGCGATCGTCGCGGTGTCGCCCTCGATCGGGCCGGCCATCGCTGGGCGGGTGCTGGTCGGGGCCGGTGACGCGATGACCTTCATCTCGGTGATCCGCCTGGTACCGATGTGGTTCAGCGGCCGGATCCTGCCGCAGATCTCGCAGTGGACGGGCAACCTCGGGCAGATCGGCCAGGTCCTGTCGGCGTTCCCGTTCGCCGTGCTCCTGCACTCGGTGGGGTGGACCCCGGCGTTCGGCGTCGCTGCCGCGGCCAGCGCGGTCGGTCTGGTGCTCGCCGCCGTGTTCGTCCGGAACGGTCCGGTGCCGGTGCGGACCGACACGATCCCGCTGCCGCACTCGTGGGGTGCCGCGTTCAGCACCTTCGGGCACGCGCTCCGGCGCCCCGGCACACAGCTCGGGTTCTGGTCGCACTACGTCACGCAGTCCTCGGGCACGGTGTTCTCGCTGCTGTGGGGCGTCCCGATGCTCCGGGGACTCGGGTACTCCCCGGGCGAGGCGGCGGGCTTCCTCACGATCATCGTGGTGGTCGGGTTCGTCGCCGGCCCGGTGCTCGGCGTGCTCTGCGCACGGTTCCCGATGCGCCGGTCGAACCTGGTGCTCGGCGTGGTCGTGCTGCTCGCGGTGCTCTGGACGGCGATCCTGCTCTGGCCCGGGCACCCGCCGACCTGGCTGCTCGTGCTGCTCGTCGTCGCG
>NZ_MJGM01000029.1:1068-2507 GCF_001864905.1 Curtobacterium sp. MCBA15_007 | reverse complement strand
TCGTGCTGCTCGTCGTCGCGATGGGCATCGGCGGACCCGGTTCGCTCATCGGCTTCGACTTCGCCCGGACCTTCAACCCGATCGGCTCGCTCGGCTCGGCGAACGGTGTGGTGAACGTCGGCGGGTTCCTCGCGGCGTTCGTGATGATGTACCTGATCGGCGTCGTCCTCGACGTGGCGGCGCGGGCATCGGGCACCACGGTGTTCGCCTGGGAGAACTTCCGGATCGCCCTCACGGTGCAGTACGTCGTGGTCGGGTTCGGTGTCGGGATGCTCCTGCACGCCCGCCGCCGGACCCGTCGGGTGCTGCACTCGGAAGAGGGAATACGCGTCGGACCACTCTGGGTTGCACTCGTTGCACGCCTGCGGAGGCGGCACGTGCAATAATGATCACGGACCCGTTCGGGACCCCTGTCTGTCGGAGCACTTCGGTGCGCCGGTGAACTCGGGGGACTTGACATGGGTCCTAGTGCTGCCCGGAACGGTAGGACTCGTACGACGCGGGGGACTGCGGCGCGGGACCTGGGCGGCGAGGGAAGCCACGACCCCACGAACGTGGCACGACGAGAGAGGTGATCGCATGGCTGCCCGGAGCACGACGATCGATCCCACGAAGGACACCGAGCCCGAGGGCGCTGTGGCAGAGGACGCCACCGCCACCGAGGGCACCGCAGCGCCGAAGAAGCGCGCCACGAAGGCCCCCGCCACGAAGGCCCCTGCCAAGAAGGCGCCTGCCAAGAAGGCAGCACCCAAGGCGAAGAAGACCGACGCCGTCGACGAGGCCATCGCCTCGGACGAGCCGGTCGAGGAGCCGACCGACGAGGCCGACGACACCGACGACAAGACGGCCAAGCCGGACGCCGCTGCCGCGGTCGCCGCCGGTGCGCTCGTCATCTCGCAGACCGACGACGACGAGGCACCGGTCTACTCCACGACCATCACGGGTGCCACCGCCGACCCGGTGAAGGACTACCTCAAGCAGATCGGCAAGGTCGCCCTGCTCAACGCCGAGCAGGAGGTCGAGCTCGCGATGCGCATCGAGGCCGGCCTGTTCGCCGAGGACAAGCTGCAGCACTCGACGGGGCTGTCGAAGCCCGCCGAGCGTGAGCTGCGCTGGGTCGCCCGTGACGGTCAGCGTGCGAAGTCGCACCTGCTCGGCGCGAACCTCCGTCTGGTCGTCTCGCTGGCCAAGCGCTACACCGGTCGCGGCATGCAGTTCCTGGACCTCATCCAGGAAGGCAACCTGGGCCTGATCCGTGCGGTCGAGAAGTTCGACTACACCAAGGGCTTCAAGTTCTCGACGTACGCGACCTGGTGGATCCGTCAGGCCATCACCCGCGCCATGGCCGACCAGGCCCGCACCATCCGCATCCCGGTGCACATGGTCGAGGTCATCAACAAGCTCGCCCGCGTGCAGCGCCAGATGCTGCAGGACCTCGG
>NZ_MJGM01000029.1:0-347 GCF_001864905.1 Curtobacterium sp. MCBA15_007 | reverse complement strand
CAGATGCTGCAGGACCTCGGTCGCGAACCCACTCCGGAAGAGCTCGCACGCGAGCTCGACATGACCCCGGAGAAGGTCGTCGAGGTGCAGAAGTACGGTCGCGAGCCGATCTCGCTGCACACGCCCCTGGGTGAGGACGGCGACTCCGAGTTCGGTGACCTCATCGAGGACACCGAGGCGGTCGTGCCGGCCGACGCGGTGGGCTTCACGATGCTGCAGAAGCAGCTCGAGAGCCTGCTCGACTCCCTGTCCGAGCGCGAGGCGGGCGTCATCCGCATGCGCTTCGGCCTGGGCGACGGCCAGCCGAAGACCCTCGACCAGATCGGTGACACGTTCGGCGTGACGCG
>NZ_MJGM01000028.1:0-21948 GCF_001864905.1 Curtobacterium sp. MCBA15_007 | reverse complement strand
ACGCGGCGTCGCCTGACGGCGTCCGGCCTGGAGGCCCGACTCACCTCCGCTCCACCGCCCGCGCTGCCGATGTGGTCGCCTCCAGAGCGGTGGGCCGGCCCCACGAGAACGACCAGCCCGACGGCGGAGGCTCCCCCCACGGCAGCCTCCGACGCCGGTCCGGTCAGACGGCGAGCGCCTGCTCACTGAGCGCGACGAGGTCATCGGCGCGCAGGTTCGGCCAGCCGTGCAGCAGCTCACGCCACTCGGCCGGCAGCGACGACGCTCCGTACAGCGCACCCGCGAGGCCACCGGCGATCGCGGCGACCGTGTCGGTGTCGTTGCCGGTGCGGACTGCGCGGATCAGGGCGTCCTCGAGCGAGGAGCTGTGCTTGACCGCGGCGTAGGCGGCCTGCAGGGCGGACACCACCCACCCGTTCGACTCCGTGAAGTCCACCGGCTGCGAGTGCTCGGCAGTGACGATCCGTTCCACCCACAGTCGTCTACGGTCCAGGTCGAGCAGGTCGATCCCACGCAGGAGGTCGAGCTCGCCGGTCAGGACCGCGTGCCGGATCGCCGCGCACCAGAGCACGCACGCGTCCCCCGCGTCCGACTCGTAGTGCGTCAGGTCACTGATCGCGCGAGCCGCAGCCGCGAGCCGTTCCTCTTCGCCGACGTCACCGCGCAGGAAGGCGAGCACCAGCGGTGCGGTCCGCATGAGCGACCCGTTGCCGGCAGAGCGGCCCTTGGAGTCGTGCTCCCGCCGGGCCGCAGCCCGCGCGACGGAAGCGGTCCGCGCCTCCAGACCGGTCAGGACGTTGCGCGTCTGGATGCCGACGTCGGGCGCGTCGACCGACCACGCTGCCCAGGCGGCCACCAGGCCGTCGAGGGCTGGCTCCGACGCTGGGTCGCCGCCGCGGGCGACCGTGCGGAGGATCGGCACGGCCATGCTCGTGTCGTCGGTCCACTCCCCCGGCGCCCAGCCGAAGGAGCCGCCACCGGTCATCGTGATCGGGGTCGGCTCGGGCACTGCCGGACGGAACTCGTACCCGGCGCCGAGGGCATCGCCGGCGGCGGAGCCCAGGACGGCACCGACGGCTCGGTCGTGGATCTGCGGGTTGGTCATGTGGACCTCCGGATCGGGTTTACGCGGGATTGCGTAAAAGCGATCCTGCACCACTCGCCACGTTTGCGCAAGTGTGCGTAAACTCGCGGGCATGACCGACGAGTACCGCGACGCGAGCGGCCGGCGCCTGACGGACTACCCGCGGCCCTCCGTCGCCGTGGACACCGCCGTGTTGACCGTCCCCCCGGGCGGACCGCTGTCCGTCGTGCAGGTCCGCGATGCCACCGAGGGCGACTGGCGACTGCCGGGAACGTTCGTGCACGAGGGTGAGCGGCTCGCGGATGCGGTGCTGCGGTCACTCCGCCAGAAGGCAGGGGTGAGCGGGCTCGCACCGCAGCAGCTCCACGTGTTCGACGATCCGGCGCGGGACGACCGTGGGTGGGTACTGTCGGTGGCGCACCTCGACGTCGTGCCGGCTCATGCCCTGGACCTGGACGAGCCCCGGGTACGGCTCGCGCCGGTGGTCGAGGCGCGCGGGATGGTGCACGGGCACGACGACATCCTCGGGTTCGCGGTCGCTCGGCTCCGCTCCGTCTACGGCACTACCCCGGATCCACACGTGCTGCTCGACGAGCCGTTCACGATGTCGGAGTTGCGGCAGCTGCACGAGGCGGTCCTCGGCAAGCGCCTGCTGCCGGACTCGTTCCGGCGTGCCATGCTGCCGAAGCTGGTCGCGACGGACACGAAACGGGCGGACGGGCCGGGGAAGCCTGCGACGCGGTACCGGCGGGAGTGACGGTTCTGGTTCAGAATCCCCCGGGGTCGTCAACCGGAACCGTCAGCACGCCTCGAGAACACCGTCACGCGCCTCCTCGTAGGGTGAGCGGGTGGAGGAAGACGAACGGATCATCCGGCGCGCGCGGCGTCGCACTGCCCTGGTCGTGTCGATCGCCGCGGTCGCGGGTGCAGTGGCAGGTTGGGCAACCTCGCGAGGCGAGGGCGGCTGGACCGTCGCCCTGGCGATCTTCACGTGCGTCGCGATGCTGGCCGGCATGGCCGGGATGCTCTCCTTGCTCCCCACAAGCGCACACGCATCGTCGATCATCACGCAGGCGACCGAGGGCCTGACGAGAGACCGCCGCAGGGCCATCCGCTCGGGCGTTCCGCTCGCGGAGGACGCGGGCCAGGAACTGCAGCACCGTGCGCTCACCCTCGCCCGCGGGACCGCCGTGTTCAACGGGATCTTCCTGGGGCAGGGATTCCTGCTCCTCACTGCGGTCGCGGCTCCGCACTTCGCTCGTGTCGTCAGCGACGGCGGCGGTGTGGTCTTCAGCCGGGTCGTCCTCGCGCTCTTCGTCATCGAAGTCGTGTTCCTCGTGCCGCTGCTGGTCACCCGACATCGCCGAGCTCGGCGCTACGCCGAAGCTGCCACGGCCGAGAACGAGCGCCGCGCTCCTGCGCCGGCCTCCGTCGCATGACGTCCGTGACCGGAGCGCCGCTCGCCCCCGAAGCCGTTGCTCGCCGAGCCTGGCGCAGAACCGCCGTCATCGTCGCGATCGGTGTGGTCCTCGGTGCGATCGGCGGATCGCTCTTCGCCCGGCAGGACAGTGCGCTCGAGACCACCCTCGCGATCCTCGGCATCGCTGCGGGAGTGGGTGGCATTCTCGGAACCTTGTCGATGATCGCCACGACGCTCCGCCGATCTTCCGACATGCAAGCGCCGATCGATGGCCTCTCGCGCTTCGGCCGGAAGACGCTCGCTCAGGCGATCGCGAGCGGGACCCCGATCGAACCGGCCGACTCCGACCTCGCACGACGGGCATTCGACCTCGCTCGTCTCCGCGCTGCCTACCAACCGGTCGCACTCGGCCAGTTCCTGCTGCTCTCCGCGGGGATCGCGGGCCCGCAGATCCCGAACCTGTTCGACGACAACTCGTTCATGGCTGGCTTCAGTCGCATCATCTGCGTGGCCCTCCTCGTCGTGGCTGCGGCCATGTCCCCCGTCATCCTGCGTCAGACCCGGGCTGCACGACGCTACGTGCAGGCGGCCACCGAAGCAGCCGCCCGCCAGCGCTGACTCAGTAGGCCTGCCGCACCCGCGACACCGACAGCCGCAGAGCGGGCTCGTACGAGGAGCCGTTGAGCGCCGTGATCGTCCAGTGGTACCGATCAGGCCGGGTCATCACGCCCCAGTCGCTCCGGCCGCACTTGTTCACCTTCGACCCCATGCTCTTGTCCGGCAACAGGCCGCGCTCGTCGTAGAGCCGGACGGTGGCGGATCGGAATCCGCTCGCGTTCCCCGAGATCCGGCAGCTCGCGAACGTCGTGGCAGTCCGCACCTTGTCCTTGTGCGAGTCCTGCCAGCTCCTCGAGTTCTTGCCGATCGCGACACCGGTCAGCTTCGATGACCAGGAACCCTCGGCGAACGCCGGCGCTGCCGCGAACACCGTGGCGGCCATGACTCCCCCTGCGACGGCTGCCGCGAGACGACGACTGAGATTGACCATTGCACTTCCCCCTTGAGGTGACGGCCCGGGCTGTCCGAGCCGAGTGCACGCTACTGTACGGTGAAACACCAGTACAAGGTTTCAAGGGGGCGCAGTGGGCATACAGATCGACGAACTGACTTTCGGGTACCGGCGGGACCACACGGTGCTCTCCGGGTTGTCGACGGTGTTCCCGACCGGAGCGAGCGTCCTGCTCGGGCCGAACGGCGCTGGCAAATCGACCCTGCTCGGACTCGTCGCCGACACGCTCCGTCCCCGCACCGGGACGATCAACATCGAGGGACTGGGGGAACCGGGGACGCGCCGAAATCGCCGACGGTACCGCCGCGGGGTCGCATGGCTTCCGCAGCGGAGCGGCGCCTTCCCGGGCCTGACCGCTCGAGAGCACGTCGCCTACTGCGGCTGGTTGAAGGGCCTGTCGCGCGCCGACGCCTGGGATCGCTCGACGGCCGCCCTGACCGCCGTCGATCTCGCCACCCGAGCCGACGCACGAGCGTCCTCGTTGTCGGGCGGCCAGATCCGGCGGCTCGGCGTTGCCGGCGCGCTGGTGTCCGGCGCACAGTGGATCCTGCTCGACGAACCGACGGCCGGACTCGATCCGGCACAGCGCGCGCGGTTCGCGCGGGTGATCCAGAACCTGCCGACGGAAGTGTCCGTCGTCGTCTCGACGCACCAGACCGAGGACGTCGCCGCGACCTACGACAACGTGACCGTCCTCGTCGACGGCCGGGTGCCGTTCGCTGGTTCGGTCGCGTCGTTCACCGAGCCGTTCGCAGACCTCTCGTCCGCCGAGGCGATCACCGCTTCGTACGCGCGGTTCACGAGCGAGGACGACTGATGCGCCCGATCATCCCGTGGCGCAGCCGAGCAGCAGTGTGGCTCCTCATTCCTGGGCTGCTCGGCGTCGTCACGTACGGCGTGCAGTTCGCAGATGAGACGACGGTCGCCGGCTACTGGCCCGCCGCGATGGCCGGCTCCGCGATCTACCTGGTGTTCTCCTGCGGCATCGCTGCCACAGCTGGCGCCTGGGAAGGGAAGCGCTTCCGAGCTGGGGTGCCCGTCATCGAGTCCAGCAGCCGATCCAGTGCAGCGGTCGTCACCGATCACCTGTGGACACCACTGGCCGCCGGTCTGTTGCTCCAGCTCGTCGCGGTCGCACTCATGAGTCGGGACACCTGGGGCGCTCCCGGTGGCCCGTCGCCCCTCGTCGGTCTGGCCTTCGCGGGGATCCTGTTCTTCCACAGCTGCATCGGATTCGCACTGGGGCGGTGGCTCCCGCCGGTGGTGTCCATCCCGCTGAGCCTGCTCGTTTCGTACAGCTGGCTCGGCTTCACCTGGTCCGTGGACTACTTCCCACTCCGGTACCTCGCCGGTCTCGTGATGGCGGACTGCTGCTCGGTGGAGACCGCGCTCGACATCCGGGCACCGGTCATCGTGACGGCGTTCAGTCTGCTCGCCGGGTGCAGTCTGCTCGTCATCGCGGTCGCTCGACGCTCGAGTGGTGAGCGTGCGCGCCGGTTCGGACTCCAGATCGGCGCGAGCTCGTTCGTCGTGATCACCCTCGTCGCGCTGACCAGCGGCTCCGGCCTCGGCGCGGCACCGATCGTCGACCGCCCGCAAGCGCAGGCGATCTGCAGCGGCGCGGCGCCCACGATCTGCCTCTTCCCGGAGCAACGCGCCACCGACGACTCGCAGTCGGTGATCCGGAAGGCCGCGGAGAACCTCGGCCGCTCGGGCATGAAGGTGCCGTCGACCATCCGGGCGAGCAACGCGCCGTCGACGCCCGACGTCCTGAACATGATCGTCCAGGTCCGGATGACCGACGCGGACGTGCTCCACAGCATCACGACCTCCTTGCTCGGCGACGCCGAGGTGGCGTACTGCGGCGCCGAGGAGGACGACGCCGAACGCCTCAACGATGCCGCTGTCGCCGACCGATGGCTCATCGACGTCGCCGCCGAGGGCATCGTGAACGCCGACCAGGTGGAACCCGCCCTCGAGCTGGACGACCCCGACGTTCTGCGAGACCTCCGTCGTGCTCCGGTCCCCGCTCAAGCCGCGTGGGTCACCGCGACGATCGACCGGCTGACGGATTGCTCGGTCGGCCACATCGCGGAGCCGTCCTCGTGATCTGGTGGCTGCGTGTCCACCGCACCCTGCCGCTGCTCGGACTCACGACGGCCCTGACGGTGCTCTCGATCGCGCTCGGCCCGATCGGCATGCTCTTCCCCTCGTTCGGCGGTGGCGCACCCTTCGCGATGATCCCCGTCGCTGCGGTCGCTCCGCTGGTGCTTGCGATCGCGGCGGGTGCATCAATCAGTCGCGCACCGTTCCCCGCTCCGACCCGACGGACCGACCTGCTCGAGCTGAGCACCGTCCTGGTGGTGATCGGACTGGTGTGCGCGATCAGTACCGTCAGCCTCGCCCTCGGCGCAGACCCCGCTGTCTCGCTCGCCACCATCCGCAACACGATCGCGTTCTGCGCGCTCGCAGTGGCCAGCCGCGCGGTGCTCGGTGATCGCTACCAATCCGTGCCGGGCGTCCTGTACCTGCTCGTCGCAGGGCTGTTCGGACGCGGAATGCCGGATCGCCCTGCCGTCTGGGCCGGCGTCGTCACAACCAACACCGAGCTCACCTACTGGCTGTTCGTCGCACCGATCGTCATCGTCGCGGCCGTCGTCACGGTCGGGCGATCCGCTCGTAGGGTGGGGGCATGGGGGAACTCGAACTGAAAGCACGGCGAGCCTGGCGACGGACGACCCTGCTCGCACTGATCGGAGCCGTCGTCGGCGCCGTCATCGGCGGGCTGCTGGCCACGACCGAGTCGGGCGCTGTCGCAGTCCTCACCGTCGTCGGCTTCGGCGCGTCCGTCGGTGGCCTGGCCGGTACCTTCTCGATCCTCGCAACGACGATCGGGATGTCGACCGCGATGCAGACCACAACGGCGGGGCTCTCCCCTGCGGGCAAGCGCATGGTGACGCAAGCGATCAAGACCGGCAGCCCGATCCAGCCACCCGAGTCCGACCTCGCCCTCCGAGCACGCGAGCACGCACGACTGCTCTCCACCTACCAGCCGCTCGCCCTCGGCCAGTTCCTGCTGCTCTACGTCGGCGTCGCCGGCATCCAGTTCCCGAGGCTCGCGGACGAACATGTCTTCGGCTCGGCGTTCCCCCGGTTCCTCTGCGCAGCGCTACTCATCACCGCACTGATCATGACGCCGATCCTGCTGCGAGCGGTTCGTCGGTCGCGGCGGTACCTGCGGGCGGCGACCGTCGTGGCTTCCCCGGTCTCGCGGGCCTGACGAGGACGGCCGCCCGCACAACCAAAGCGCGTCTGAGCCGCACGATTCCGCGGCGCGACCTGACTCCCGTTGTGCGAACCGGAACCGGAACCGGAACCGGAACCGGAACCACTGAACCGCAGCCACCCGCCCACCACGTAACACGCAAGCTACTTTCAGCACTGGCGCTAGTCCGCTGGCCATCGCCCTGGCGGCTGACTCGATCGCCGCAGCCGTAGCGCGCGGCGGCCGACTCGTCTCCGTCGGCGCCGGCACGCCGGGCCGGCTCGGCGTCCTCGACGCCAGAGAGTTCCCGCCCACCCTCGGTACGACGAAGCGGCCGCTGTCCGCGACCTCGACGCGCTCGGCCTGACGGCCGACGACGTGGTCGTCGGGATCAGCGCGTCCGGCAGGACGCCCTACGTCATCGCAGCCATCCTGGAGGCCCGTCGCCGCTCCGCCCTGTCGGTCTCCGTCGCGTGCAACCCCGACTCGGCCGCGGGGCGGGAGGCGGACATCGCCATCGACGTCGTCGTCGGCCCCGAGTTCATCGCCGGCTCGACCCGCCTGAAGGCGGGCACCGCGCAGAAGCTCGTGCTGAACATGCTCACCACGCTCGCGATGGTGCGCAGCCACAAGACGTACGGCAACCGCATGGTCGACGTGCGCGCGACGAACGCGAAGCTCGTCGCCCGGGCGTTCTCGCTCGTGCAGGACGTCACCGGCGCTCCCCCCGCCGAGGTCCAGGCAGCGCTCGACGCCTCGGACGGCGAGGTGAAGACCGCCATCGCCGTGATCCTGACCGGCGCCTCGGCGGCCGACGTGCGTGCTCGCCTCGATGCTGCTGCCGGCTCGTTGCGTGCCGTGCTGTAGACCCCGTTCCCTTTTCCGTTTCCCCTGCCCCGAGGAGCACAGCAATGCCTGATGCACAGCAACTCGCCCAGCAGATCCTCGACGCCGTCGGCGGTTCCGCGAACATCGCCGACGTCGAGAACTGCATGACCCGCCTGCGGGTCGAGGTCGTCTCCGACTCGTCCGTCGCGCTCGAGGACCTCAAGGCCACCGACGGCGTGATGGCCGCCATCGCGGCCGGCTCGAACCTGCAGATCGTGCTCGGCCCGGGTCTCGTCGACCGCGTGGCCGACGGCCTGGAGGCCCTACGCGCGGCCGCCCCGCCGGCTGCGGCTGGTGGGCCTGGTGCGTCGCCTGACGAGCTCGCTGCTCGCGGTGCGTCCATCAAGGCGACCGCGCGGGCTCGTTCCGATGGCCGCACCATGCGCGCGATCCGGAAGATCTCCGCGATCTTCATCCCGCTCATCCCCGCGCTGATCGCCTGCGGGCTCATCGCCGGGATCAACGGCATCCTGACGAACCTCGGGTGGCTGCCCGGAGTGACGCCCTTCCTCGGCGTGCTCTCCAGCGGTTTCCTGTCGCTGCTCGCCGTGTTCGTCGGGATGGCAGTGCTGTCGAAGAGCGTGTCGCGATGGAGTTCGGCGGCACGCCCATCCTCGGCGGTGCCGTCGGCGGGATCATCGTCGCGGCCGGCGTCGCGAACGTCACCGTGTTCGGCGAGCCCCTGGCTCCCGGGCAAGGCGGTGTGCTCGCTGCGCTGGCGGGCGGCATCCTCGCCGCCTACGTCGAGCGGTTCATGCGGCGCGTGACGCCGGACGTCATCGCGCTCATCGTGGTGCCGACCGTCACCGTCCACGTCGCCGGGTCTGTGACGCTGGGGATCCTGATGTCCGTCGCCGGTGTCGTCTCCGTCGCGATCGGGACAGCTGCCACCTGGCTACTCGCGAACGGTGGGGCCTTCGCCGGCTTCGTGCTCGGTGGCCTGTTCCTGCCCCTCGTCATGACCGGGATGCACCAGGGGCTCATCCCGATCCACACCACCCTGATCGACCAGACCGGGTGGACCGTGCTGCTGCCGGTGCTGGCGATGGGTGGTGCCGGGCAGATCGGTGCGTGCATCGCGCTGTGGGTGCGGTTCCGGTCGAACGCATCGCTGGTCCGGACCATCCGCGGTGCGCTGCCGGCCGGGTTCCTCGGTGTCGGCGAGCCCCTGATCTACGGCGTGACGCTCCCCCTGGGTCGGCCATTCATCACCGCGTGCATCGGTGGCGCCTTCGGTGGCGGTGTCGTCGGACTGTTCGACCAGCTCGGGCACTCCGTCGGGGCGACCGCCATCGGGGCCTCGGACCTGTCGCTCATTCCGCTGTTGAACGGCTCGTCCGGCTACGGGTGGGCGCTGCTCGGGTACGGGTCGGGGCTCGTGGTGGCCTATGTCGTGGGGTTCGTGGCGACGTTGTTGTTCGGGGTGTCGGACTCAGTGCGCGTCGACCTCGACGCCCAGTCGAACACCGCGCTCCGCGGTCGCGCGGATACGGACACGCCGCTCGGAGTCGGGGGCATCGGCAGATGAACCGCCGATCATGCAGCTCACCCTGCCGGCAAAAACGCGATACATCTACGGATATTCACCTTCAAGCGGGGTCCCCAACAGCCGAACCTCTCGCAGACTGCTGGCATGAGCTGGGCGGCTCAGACATGAATGGCCGGTGCTCACGCAGCCCGGGGCCGCAAAACGCAGCTCCCCAAACAAAGGATGCAGCCATAGATCGCCGAGGCAGGACGATCGCTCCCCCGGAGCTGACCCACGCCACAGGCGACGAGGATGAGCACCGCGAGGACCCGAATCCGTCTCTGGTGCAAGCGAGCGCAGGCACCGACACTTGATCTAAGGTCATATGGCAGGCATGATGCGAAGAAGCAACACGACGACCGAATCAGGAAGCCCAAAAGTGCGCATAACACCGCTACTACAACCATATGTGCCGGCCGACACGGCCCTGGCCGTTCTTCAGCGGTGGCTCGCCGAGCGTCCAGCAGGCAGAGTTACAATGGTTAGCGCTTGGGGAAAAGCGTCCGCATTGTCCCTACTCGACGAATCCATCGGTTCTTTCAAGGCCAACGGCGGAAAGTTGGAACTGTTCCTCGGACTGAGCCAAGGCGGCGCTACCGAACAGGGCCTAGAAATGGCACTGGACCTTGCGAGCAAGACGTATGTCGTTTTTGATCCCTCCGGTCGCACATTCCATCCGAAGCTCTATCTTCGTCGAGACGCGCGGAGCTTTAGCGCCCTAATCGGATCACAGAACCTTACCGCCGGTGGGCTACAAACAAACTACGAAGCCGGACTGCTGATAGAGGGGGCTTCTTCCAATCGAGACGATATGGAGGTCCTGGGGACGCTAGAGGCCTACATAGAAACTTTGAAAGCAGACGTTAATATCTGCAAGCCTCTCGACGATCGCCTTCTCAAAGCACTGATTGCCGACCCGGCAATTCCAATCGGTAGCGAGGCAATCTCAGAGAACGAGACCCTTTCCACCAAACGCGCGGGAGCAGAAACAAGCCTATTTGCCCCCTCCGGCATGCAACTCGTATATGGGCACAGGCGGAGGCGGACGACGGCCAAATCAACCCACGAGACACAGCTCCGTGGAGAGGTCAATACGTTACGTCAGTACGAGGTCGAACCGAGCACCGGGGCCTTCTGGTCAAAGAGGCTGCCACGATCCGATGCAATGCGGCTTCCAAACGCCCACCCAACTGCCCACCTCGCTCTCACGCAAGCAGGCTATCCAATCGATCCGGCAGTCTACTTTCGGAACGAGTTCTTTGCGGGCTGTGAGTGGATTCCGACATTCGACGGCGGCCGGCCTCGGGAAGAGGCACTTGTGCCATTCACCGTAAGTGGGCTTTTCAGATTCGACCGGACCCTGCAGCTTCAGGTCGACCACACACCAAGCTGGCAATCCTCGCAGGGCAACAGGGCCACCTCTATCCGCTGGGGGGATCTATTTCCCATTCTACGAGAAGAGATCGACGTGACCGGGCTCGAGCTTGTGATCGAACGCTCAGTCCACAACACTTTCAAAATGACATTCACTCATAACTTCAATTAGGCCGGACTCTCCAATGGCGAAGCCGTTCGGTGGCCTCGACAATCATTTGCACGTTTTCGACTCCGGCCCGGTTTTCGAGCGCCGCACGGCCCGAGAGGTAGGCATCCTCGACATTTCCCGAGTTGAGCGCGCCAGCGATATGGAAGAGGTCCGAGTCAGGCCTTCCCAGATCGGACACCAGGACAGAGTTAGCTTCATTCGGTACGAGAACCATGACTCCACCACCGAGCGAATGCACTTCAGAGGCAATCGACAGTTGCGTCAAGGGCGAATACCAATTCAATACAAACTGCTCGACGGACCCGCTTCTGAGGTAGCCACATAAAAGGCTGTTCGATGCCGTGAGCTCCGCGTCATTGATCAAGACAAGAGGGCTTTCACTGAAAACCGTCATAATGAGGTCGGGAATCTCGACCGTGGGGACGCGGAACCAGGGGTCCCGTCTGCTCGCCTTGTACCCACTAGAAACGCCAAGTTGTTCGCCGTACCTGATGTAACGAAGTTCACCATCGGACAACTCACCGTCCGTGGGGAGCCAAAGCTCATCCACCGCGCTTTCGGGAAGATTCGAAGTCGATAGTCCGTGACCCTTCAGTCGCCGCCCGTTTGTAATAGACTTTCGCAGCGATGCTGTCGGTAGATTATATGCTTCCGCAATGCCGCTCTGTGGATGGAAGAAGTCCTTATCTCCGGCGACGTAGCCGATACGAAAGCGCATGAGATCGCTTGCTGGTGTCAGTGAGCCAGCAAACTCTTCCTGCAGCATTGACCAAACATCTGAGCCCGCGAGGGCGCGCTGAAAGCTTCGCTCCCCAGAAACAATTTTCGAGATTTGAATATCCGACCGCACATTCGGACGCGACTCGATCAGATCTAGGACAGATTCGTAAGCCTCAAACTTGACACTTTGAGTTACACCCCCATGCCCACTAGCAAGCAAGAGTATGACGTCCTGATTCAGATCGGGAAACAAGCGCTGTCGAACTCTCACCACTTGAAGTTCTTCGAACTGTGTGGATAGCCATCCCCAGTACTTACGAGCGTATGTCACATAAGTAAAATCTGATGGGAGCACCATCGCGAGCATTCCGCCGCGGTTCAGGAACGATATAGAATGTATGAGGAACGGGAGCCAAAGACTCGCCGACGGAGACAGTTGTTCCCCGGTCGATTGCAGAACGACCTTTTGCGATCGCCGCTTTGTTTCCTCATCCAAATGTCGAAGCCGCACGTAAGGCGGGTTCGCCATGACGGCGTCAACTGGCTCGGGTTCCAGCGCAAGGAAATTTCCGGGGCGAATCTCAGAAGGGAGCAAATCGGACGCAAGGCGTGCCCGTTGGACGGCCTGCGTATCGAGTTCCGCGCCGATCCACGCCACACGCTCCAAGCCGAGTTTTTCGGCCTGCTCATTCACCGCGACTATAAACGCAGCATCACCGAAACTTGGTTCGAGAAAGCTTCTAGCTCCCCCCCGGAGTAGCCAGTCCGCGAGAAAATGAGCAGTATCAGAGGGCGTGTAGAAGCGGCCTGCAGCACGATCGCGAGCCAGAGTGACGGTCCGCTTATTCGAGAAGTCCTCATGGTGATACCGCGCAGCTTCGCGGCTGACTTCCGAACGCAACCACACAGCTCCCCCGTTGAGTTGGGCAACTGGAGCGGGCAGCCAGGACACTTGTCGTCGGCGCCAGCTCCTAATAGTCGAGGCCGACACCTGGAAGATGCTCGCGGTCTGCGCCACATCGACTAGCTGCTCGGTCGAGGATGACGTTGGCTCGTTCACCGCTTGATTCTACTGCAACGCAGGCGTTGCACTGGCCGGCTCACCATGAACGTGTTGGGTAGTGAGCTCGTCGGAGGTCATCGGTACGGCGACGAACCCCCACTATGCGGGTCATCGGTCCCGCGTCCTTCAAACCTGTGTTTTACTCACTGAATGACTACAGCTTGGGATGCCCTCAACGAAGACTTCGCTCCCCACAAGATCGGCAACAGAACAGACAGTACAGCCATGCTGGCTTGGTACCTGCGCAATGTCGAACGCCTCGATGATGAGTATATTTCGGACTACATTTGCGACGGGAACGGCGATAAGGGAATCGACGCACTCATGGTGAGTGACAGCGAATCTGAGATAACTATTTATCAAGCCAAGCGCATGGATTCTCCGTCCAAGACGCAAGGCGACAAGGATCTGAAGCATTTTGTGGGTGCTGCTCAATATTTCGCGTCGGAAGAGACCGTTCGAGGACTTTTGGAAAGCAAGCCCCGCGACGAGCTTCGCCGCCTTCTACTTCGAAATGACGTCCAGTCCAAGGTCGCTCAAGGGTATCGAGTTAAACGCCTCGTTTATGTGACCAATGCCCTCCTTGACAGCTCCGGAGACGGCTACGTCGATGCGATGGCCACTCAGCAGCCAAGTCTCGATGTGTGGGATCAGACTCGACTTGCAGCTGTGGCGGAACGGGTACGACGGGAAGGTATGCGGCCTGAGCGAGTATCGCTCCGCGCGACAACTGCCCCAATAATCGACGATCTAGGAGGCAAAGCGAAACTCGCTGTCGCTCTGATCTCGGCCAAGGAGCTACTGAACCTACCAGGAATCGCCGACATGACGCTGTTCAGTCGTAATGTTCGCCTCTCCGCCGGCAACACCAGGATCAATCGTGAACTCGCCGAAACTGTGGATAACGCTGCTGAGCACGATATTTTTCCCGCTGCTCACAACGGCATAACGATGCTCACGCTTGGGCTTGCCGCTCGCGGGAAGACCATAAAACTGGATTCCGTGAGTGTAGTGAATGGCTGCCAGTCCATGCTTGCCCTGCATAAGGCCGAAAAGTCGCTCTCCGATTCCTTGAAGTTGTTGGTGAAAATTGTCGAACTTCCAAGTGCGAGTAGCGACCTGAGTGACACCATCACTTACCGCGCGAATAATCAAAATGCGGTTAATATGAGGGATCAGCGATCAACGGACACGACTCAACTCGATCTTAAGCGTCAAGTCACAAAAGCTTTCCCCGGGACATTCGCGTACGTCATCAAGACCGGGGAACTGACCACTAATCTCGAAGTTCTCGACAACACCTTGGCAGCGCAGCTCATTGTTGCAGTCTTCCGTCAACGGCCGTGGGCGGCCGTACGAAAGGTTCGCCTGTTCGACGAGGACTATCACGAGGTTTTCAAGCAGGACATCACGGCATACTCACTACGTTTCCTCTTTTTGCTCAATGCCGCCGTTGAAGCGGCTCGTGACGACCTGAAAGGTGAGTTGCGCTCCTCTTTTGCATCAGTGAAGTTCACCCTTGCCTCGCTGACTACCGACCTTCTTCGGTTGTCGGCTCATGGCATCGGACTGATAAACGACCCTGCCAAGTGGATTCCGGAACGAGAAGATCTCGTACGAGAGAAACTGATTTCCTTGGCACGCGAAGTAGTGACTCACCTGAACGCGTACGTTGATGATCAGCAAAAGTTGGCGGCCGAAAATAACCTCGATTTCGATGCGAAGACGGTTTTCAAGAGCCAGCAGGGCGTAAGCCCACTCCAAACTAGGGTCACGATGTTGGGGCGCTGGATGGGTGACCGCGATAAAGAATATCTGTTCAACATCGCCCCGGTCTGAATCGCGACGTTCGCCACAGTTCTGAAGACTGCGGGCGAACGCGAACCATGAGCGGCAGGAGGCGCGGCACCAACCGGCACCGCGCCTCCCGTCCGTCACACCAGCGTCAACTCACCACGTCAGCACGAACCGCCCCCGCGTCCCGCCCGCTTCCAGCCGCTCATGCGCCTCCACAGCCCGCGCAACCGGCAGGACCTCGGCGACCCGCGGCGTCAACGTCCCACTCTCCACCGCATGCCGCAGCTGCTCGAGCTTGTCGAACGACCGGTACTCCGAGAACACCATGACCTGCACGAACTCGATCCCCCGAGCCCCGTTCCCCTGCCACCCCCGCACATCGAAGAACACTCCCCCGTCGCGAACGGCGTCCGTGACCTCGTCGCGCTGCACCGCAGCATCGGCGAGCGCATCGACCCCGTCCGGCACGAGCGCACGGACAGCGGAGGCGAAGGAAGCACCTCGCGGCACCACGTGGTCCGGCCCGAGCGACCGGACGAGTGCTTCGTCCGCCGGAGCAGCATCCGCGATGACGGTGAGCCCGGCGGCCTTCGCCAGCTGCACCACGTAGTTCCCGAGCAGCCCAGCGGCCCCGGTCACGGCGAGCGTCTGCCCCGGCGCGAGCGAGGCGTGCGACAGGATCTGCAACGCCGTCAGCCCGTTCATGGGCACGGTCGCCGCAGCCTCGATCGACGTCCCACGAGGAATCCGCACGAACGACCCCACCGGCGCGACGAGCTCCTGCACGTAGGCGCCACCGTGGGCGCTGAGCGGCAGCGCGATCGCCATGACCTCGTCGCCGACCTCCCAGCCGGTGACGTCGGGCCCGACCTCGTCGATGACGCCGGCGGCGTCCATCCCCGGCACGTACGGCGGCGAGGCCTCCGAGCTCTCCCGCTGCCCGGCACGCACCCCCGTGTCGGTCGGGTTCACGGCGAACGCCTGCACCCGGATCCGCACGGATCCCGCGCCGGCGTGCGGCTCCGGCACCTCGTGGACGGCGAGGGCCTCGGGCCCTCCGAACTGTTCGACTCCGACGACCTGCATCCTCCCGGTCTACGCGCACGTTGCTTGACGCAACCTGACGCGACCACCCCACGGCCTGGAGGCCCGGCACCACCCCGCCCCGCGCCTCCCGCCCGTCAGGGGGTGCGGTCCACGGCACGTGGTGCGCCATGCTGGCACCGTGCGTTTCGACGAACTCCTCACCCGGTCCGACGGTCCCGCGATCGCCGAGGAGCTCGCCACCCTCCGCAGACCCGCCCGGTACGTCCTCGAGGGCATCCACCAGGAGTCCCGGCAGAAGTACTGGCAGTTCCGCGTCGACATCGACGAGCCCGCGCAGACCTGGACGCTCGTCCGCCAGCGAGCCAAGCCGGTCTCATACCGCGACGGCGTGCTGCACGACCCCGACGACGGTCCGGACGAGATCTCGTTCGCCCGGAGCATGGTCTCCGATCCCGTCGTCCGGATGGCCGTGCCCGATCTGATGCTCCGGTGGGGACGAGGCCTCGAAAGCTTCCACCCGATCCTGGTCCAGCACATCGGCGAACATTCGATCCTCGTGACCTTCGAGCACCGCGGGGACCCAGCGACCCGCACGACGCTGGTGATCGACGAGCGCGACGGCATCGCCCGCCGCTTGTCGGAGTACGGCGAGGCCACGATCATCACGAGCGTGCGGACCGCCGAGCCGGACGAGGTCCTGCCCCGCGCCCGCTTCGTGCAACCGACGGACTGGATCCGCCCGCAGTACTGAGGTCGTGACGGCTCCGGTTCGCGATCCCCGACGATCACGAACCAGAACCGTCAGAACTCATTCGTCATCAGGGCCGTCACCGGTAGTCGTCCGGGTCCCCGAGCACGCAGCGCGAGTCCACATTGACGTGCGCGCGGATCTTCGTGGCTGCGATCGACGCACGAGGCTTGCCGTCGGCGCGCGCGACCACGGCCGACACGTCGCCCGTCGCTGCATCCATCTCGGTCTGCGTCGTTGCGAGCTCGTACCCTTGCTCTCTCCAGTGTTCACCGGCCTGTTCGATGAGCACCTGCGGGTCGTCCGGCCTGTCCACCTCGACGTAGTAGCTGAACTGCACCGCCTTCTGCCCGTCGACCTCACAGTCGTTCGCGACCGGCCTCGGGACTTCCTGTGGCCATGTGTCGGGAGCGAGTTCCAGGACCGACCGGAGTTCGGTCACGGCCTGCGAGCGCGCTTCGTCGATGGTCATGGTCTTGCCCGGCCCTGCCATCCCGCACCCCGACAGCGCGAGGATGATCGTGCTGGCCAGAGCGGCAGCGGTCGTCGGCTTGTCCACTCGCCTCGTCATCGGAGCCGCCCCGCCTCGACGCCGTCACTCGTCGTCATCGTGCACCGACCCCGTTGCGCACGGAGAGGTCACTTGCACCGCGACCGACGTCGAACTGATCTGGTACGCCGCTCCTGCCGCACCGTCCCGGTCGGCAGTCGCCGAGTAGAGCATGCCCCTCGCACCGAAGTCTGTCTCGGACGGCGATACTCGAAGGCCTTCCGACTCCCAGAACTGCCGGAGTGACTTCGCGGTTGCCTTTGCGTCGTTGTCGACCGACACCGGGAGGAAGTAGGCGAAGCGGACGCCGTCATCGCACTGCTCGACGGTCGGTTCCGGGGTGTCGGGCCACGGCACGTCCACGGCCTTCTCGGTCTTGCGGAGCAGTTGCAAGGCTTCGGCCTTCGCGTCCTCGGGGGTGTGCATCGATTGGTTCCCTCCTGCACAGGCCGTGATGCCCACGGTCAGCAGACTCGCCGTCAACACGACGAGCCCGATGCGTTGCTTCGCCATCACGGCAGGGTCACCTTCGCCACGGCTGTTGTTCATCGTCCGGAGAGCCAGCAACGCACCGGGAGTTGACGGAGACGAGTGCGTTCCCGTTCGTGATCTCGAAGGCTGCGCCCGCCTTGTTGTCTGCCTTCGCCGTGGCTGCGTACACGGTCCCGTACTTCGCCCCGAACTCCTGCTGGCTCCGTTCGACCTGGAGTCCCTTGGAACGCCAGAACTCGGCCAGGGAGTCAGCGAGTTCGGTCTGCTTCGAGGTGACCGGGGCATGCACCATGTACTGGTAACGCACACCCTCGGAACACTTCTTGCTGACTGGGTCCCCGGGCGACGACCAATCGAGGTCAGTGGACGTCGTGGTGTGGTCGAGCAGCGCCAGGGCATCTTTCTGCGTTTCTTCCGGGGTCATGCTCTTCGCTCCGCCCGCGCATCCAGCGAGCACGATCGTGGCGGACAGCAGGGCTACCAGCACGGCGAGCAGCTTGCGGATCGGAGCATGAGGAGGGGCGTCGAGCGGGCTCCACGACACTGTCAGATCGCCCATCATCTCCCCCGTCGCGGCCTGCACCACATCCCCGCCAGCAACATATCAGACGAGTTGCCGGACGCAACGACCCGTGCAGCGTTCTGGGCACGACCGACCCGCACCGCGCCTCCCGGCCTGCACCATCCCCCGATCGGACGATGCCGACACCACCGCACCGGCCGATCCGCCACGGCGACCCGACGACGAAGCTGGACCCATGCCCGAGTCCCCCGCCATCGAGGTCCAGCACCTCGGCAAGCAGTACGCCACCGGTAAACGCGCCGTGGACGACGTCTCCTTCACGATCGAACGCGGCGAGACCTTCGCGCTCCTCGGCCCGAACGGTGCCGGCAAGTCCACGACGGTCGAGATCCTCGAGGGGTACCGCTCCCGCACCGCCGGCGACGTCCGCGTCCTCGGCCACGATCCCGCACGGACGAGCCGCAGCCACAACGCACGTATCGGCATCGTCCTGCAGACCAGCGCGGAGTCCCCGAACGTCACCGTCGCCGAGCAGCTGAACCACTTCGCCACGCTGTACCCGAAGCACCGCAGCATCGAGGAGCTCCTCACCGCGACGGGACTCGAGACGCAGCGCAACACTCGGATCAGCCGGCTGTCCGGAGGCCAGCGCCGCCGCGTCGACGTCGCCCTCGGCATCATCGGCCGCCCCGAGGTCCTGTTCCTCGACGAACCGACCACGGGCTTCGATCCCGAGGCTCGCCGGCAGTTCTGGGACCTCCTGCGGCAGGTGCAGCACGAGGGCACGACGATCCTGCTCACCACGCACTACCTCGACGAAGCCGCCCAGCTCGCCGACCGGGCCGCGGTCATCGCCGACGGGAAGCTCCTCGACCTCGCACCCATCGACGAGATCGGGGGTGCCGAGGCCCGCACGCCCCGGGTCCGCTGGCGCGACGACGGCGGCGAACACCACGACGAGCGCACCACCGACCCGACGGCGCTCGTCCGCAGCAGCACCGCACCCATGCACGACCTCGAAGTCATCCGTCCGTCCCTCGAGGACGTCTACCTCGACATGGTGGGACAGCAGTGAAGACAGCAACCAGCCGCATCTCGTACGAGATCCGCACCTACTTCCGCGCTCCCGACTCGGTCTTCTTCACGTTCCTGTTCCCGATCATCATGTTGGCGCTGTTCTCGGTCGCGTTCTCCGGCGCCGCCGACATCCAGGCCGGCCCCGGCGTCAGCGCCGACTACGCCACCTACTACCTGCCCGGCCTGGTCGCGACGGGCATCCTGCTCTCCGGCACGCAGTCCCTCGGCGTCGACATCGCCGGCGAGCGCAGCGACGGCACGCTGAAGCGTCTCGGCGGCACGCCCTTGCCGGTCCTGTCGTACTTCGTCGGCAAGATCGGCATGGTCCTCGTCACCACGCTCGTGCAGACCGCACTGCTGCTGGCGATCGCGAGCCTGGTGTTCGGCGTCGACCTGCCGACCGACGCGGGCCGGTGGGGTGTCTTCGCCGGGGTGATGGTCCTCGGGATCGCCACCAGCTGCGTGCTCGGCATCGCCGTCTCGGCGCTCCCCCGCGAGGGGCGCCGCGCCACCGCCACCATCGTCCCGATCGTGCTGGTGCTGCAGTTCATCTCCGGCGTCTACCTGCCCTTCACGCAGCTCCCCACCTGGTTGCAGGACATCGCGTCCGTCTTCCCCCTGCGCTGGATGGCGTCCGGCATGCGGTCCGTCTTCCTGCCCGGTGCGTTCGAGTCGGGTGAGCCGGGAGGCGCGTGGCACCTCGGCCTCGGAGCCCTCGTGTTGGTAGCGTGGCTGGTCCTGGGCACGGTGGCCTGCCTGTTGACGTTCCGTTGGAACCGCAAGGACGCCTGATGGCGCCCCGCTGGTGGGATGCTGGGCACATGAGCGGTGAGACGTGGATGCGCAACCGGTGGTTGCACGTGTTCTTCGCGGGCACGATGGCCCTCACCGCGGTGATCACCGTGTTCGGCTGGTCCCCGTGGTCGATCCGCTGGCCGGCGTACGCCGCGGTCGTGGTGCTCGTCGTCGCCTACGTCGTGTTCGGCCACCGCGGCTACGACAGCCCTCGTGCCGCCGCGGCCTTCCTGCCGCTGGTCCTCGTCGCGGCCCTGGTGTTGCCCGCCGTGGTGCCGAGCACCGCGTTCGTGCAGTGCATCGCGTTCCCGCTCGTCTGGGTGCAGTCCGAGCGGGTCCGCACCGGCGTCCTGCTCTCGGTCGCGGTCGGCATCGCGAGCGGAATCGGCCTGCAGGTCTCCGACGGCCCGGACGCCCTCGTCAGCACCCTGCTCATCGAGGGCATCAGCGTCATCGGTGCCTGCGCGATGGGCGTGTGGATCTCGAGCGTCGCCTGCCTGTCCGAGGAGCGCCGCCAGCTCCTCGACGAACTCCGCGCCACCCAGCAGTCCCTCGCCGATGCCCACCGGAGCGCGGGCGTCGCGAGCGAACGGGAGCGCCTGGCCCGCGAGATCCACGACACCGTCGCGCAGAACCTCGCCGGCATCGTCATGCTCACCGAGCGCGCCCGCAAGGACCTGGCGAACGACCGGGGAGCGGCGCTCGACGAACGGCTGGCGGTCCTCGAGGAGTCGGCACGAGCGGCGCTCGAGGACTCCCGCGCCCTCATCGCCGCCGGGGTCGCCGGTGCCACGAGCGGCAGCCTCGCCGGGGCACTGCACCGGCTCGCCGAGCGGTACACCCGTGAGACCGGCACGCCCGTTGCCGTCGACGCGACCGACGGCCCGCTCGACCGTGACGCCCAGGTCGTGCTGCTCCGGGTCGTCCAGGAGTCCCTCGCGAACATCCGCGCGCACGCCGACGCCCGTTCCGTCCGGATCGTCCTGCGGCACGCGCCCGAACACGTCGGCGTCCGCGTGACCGACGACGGCGTCGGCTTCGACACCGGCGTCCCGACTGCCGGACACGGGCTCCGGGGCCTCCACGAGCGGCTGGCGCTCTCCGGCGGTACCTGCACGATCACGAGCACACCGGGCGGCGGCACCGTCGTCGACGCGAGCATGCCCACCGGACCCGAGCCGAGCCTCCCGGCCGTCGAACGCCACGTCCTCGCAGAGGTGACCCGGTGATCCGTGTCGTGGTCGCTGACGACCACCCGATCGTCCGGTCGGGCATCGTCGCGCTGTTGCAGGACGCCGACGACATCGTGGTCGTCGGTCAGGCCAGCGACGGCCGCGCCGCGGTGACGGTGGCGCTGGCCGAACGCCCCGACGTCGTGCTCATGGACCTCCGGATGCCGGTGCTCGACGGCGATGCGGCGACGGCGGAGATCCTCGCCGCCGACCCAGGCATCCGCGTCCTGATCCTGACGACGTACGAGTCCGACGACCAGATCCTCGCCGCCATCGAGGCCGGCGCCACCGGCTACCTGCTGAAGGCAGCCCCGGAGTCCGAGATCCTCGCCGGCGTCAGGGCGACCGCACGGGGCGAGACCGCGCTGGCACCATCGGCGGCCGCAGCGCTCGTCCGCCGAGCAACGGGATCCCTCCCCGCTGCTGCCGGCCCGTCGCTGACCCCGCGCGAGCTCGACGTCCTGCGCCTCGTTGCCCAGGGCAACAGCAACCCGGCGATCGGGCGCGCACTGTTCCTCAGTGAGGCCACGGTGAAGACCCACCTCGGCCACGTGTTCGAGAAGCTCGGCGTGAGCGACCGCACCCGTGCGGTGATCCGCGCGATGGAGCTCCAGCTCCTCCCCTGATCAACTCCGCAGTCAGGCACCGCTGATCACCGCAGCGCACCCGAAGGGCATCGACGTCGTGCTCCAGCGCATCCACTATCGCCAGAGCCCGACGTACACCAGTCCGCCGAAGACGACGGACACCCCGCCGATCGCGATCAGCCAGATCGGTGCGCTCATGCTCGACGTCCCCGGTTCTTCGCAGTCCCCCCGGCTCCGGCCCTACGACTCCGTGCACGACGGGGATCTTTCCCTGCAGCGCGTGTGACGGCTCCGGTTCGCGATTCCCGACGATCCTGAACCAGAACCGTCACCGGGCAGACAAGAGACCCGGTCCCGCGCAATGGACCTGACCACGGCGCAACGACGCACACAGCGTGCCGGTGCGCACCGCAGGCATGACCACCGCCGTCAGATCGCTCAGAACAGCTCCGTAAACGCAGAAAACCCCTGACCATGAATGGTCAGGGGTTCCCTGGTGTTACTACGTTAAGTCCGG
>NZ_MJGM01000027.1:0-335 GCF_001864905.1 Curtobacterium sp. MCBA15_007 | reverse complement strand
CGGCGGCATTCGTCGTTCTGTCCCGCTGTTCTCCTCCCGCATCGCGGTTGACGCACGGGAACGGGCGCCCCTCCTGGTGGAGGGGCGCCCGTCGCGTGGTGCTGGTGGTGTTACCGGATGACGTTGATGGTGCGCTGGTCAGCAGGGCCGTTGAGGTTGCCCTTGGTGATCTGCTTGGTGAACAGCGTGTACGCCTGCGGGGTGAGGGTGCGCTCGACGGAGATCGTCCAGGCGCCCTGACCGTTCACCGTCGCGGAGCCCAGGCGGCTCACGGTGCCGTTCAGGACGACCTTGGCGCCGGGGGCACCGGTCCCCGTGAAGACGACCTGGTCGCC
>NZ_MJGM01000026.1:0-14148 GCF_001864905.1 Curtobacterium sp. MCBA15_007 | reverse complement strand
GACCGGAGGCCCGCGGCAGCCCCGACCAGCGCCTCCCGCCCGTCGCCGGTCACGACTCGTCGCGCGGGCACCGTCCACCGGTCACGAACCGTCGACTGCGGCCCGGCCAACCGACAGTCCGTGACCACTCGGCGGACGTGAGCGGAGTGTCCTGACCACCTGCACCCGCCACCGACGACCCCACCCACAAGCACTACCGGACAGCACCCCCAGCACCCCCGGCACCGTCCTGCACCGCACGCAACCGCCGCTCGGCCTGTCGCACCATGGGGATCGTGCCAAGAGCCGTCAGGCGTGTCCGCAGCTCGGCGGCGCTGACCGCTCCGATCGCGAGCAACCCGTGGACGGCCGACGCTTCAGCGGCGCCGAACGCACCCGCAGTCGGCCCCGGCATCCGCAGCAGGTCGATCGCGGTCCGCGTCGGCAGTGCGACCCGGAGCCGCGCCAGGACGACGGTGTCGTCGACGTCGATCCGGACCTCGCGCAGGCGCACCTCCGGGCCGACGTGCACGCGGACCTGCGGCGGGATGCACGCCTCGAGCGGCGCCGGCGGACGGGACACCGCACCCCAGATCCACGCGGCGGTCAGCGTGCAGGCGATCAAGCGTGCGTCGCGCAGCACCCAGCCAGCCGCGGCGGCACGCAACGACGGCGTCTGCGGTTCGGCGGGGGAGGCCCAGCACGGCCCGATGGCAACCAGTTCGCCGGCCAGGACCGCCGCGCGCAGTTCGGGTTCCGGCCAGTCATCACTGGTCAGCAGTCGCGGGCGGGGCACCCGCACATCCTGCCCGACCTGCGGTCGCGACCGACAGGCCTGTGGACAAGGCCCGGACCGGCCGGGAGGCCCGTGGCGGGCCCGCACCGCGCCTCCAGGCGGTCACCGGTCACGTCGAGAGCGCGAAGCACGTCGACGACGCTGCCACCTGACGGCGGCCCGACCGGGAGGCCGCGACGCCGCGTGCGCGCTCAGCGCAGGACGTCGGCGCGGTGGACGAGCGCCGCGGCGCCGATGAGCGGGCCGTCCTGCGACAGTCCCGTCGGCACGATCCGCACCTTCGTGACGAAGCCGAACTCGACACGCTCCGCCACGGCCTGCCGGGCGTACTCGAACAGGTCGGGCGTGACGTGCGAGAACCCGCCACCGATCGCGACGACCTCGAGGTCGACCAGGCTGGTGGCGGCGGCGATGGCCTGGCCCAGGGCACGGCCGCTGCGCTTGACCGCGGCGACCGCGATCTCGTCGCCGGCGGCGTACGCGGCCGAGAGCTCTTCGCCGGTGGTGCCCGCGAAGCCCTGCCGACGAGCCCAGGCCACGGTCTTGGGGCCGCTGGCGATCGCCTCGAGGCAGCCGGTCCCGCCGCAGGCGCAGGGGTCGTCGTAGCCGCCGCACTCGACGTGGCCGATGTGCCCGGCGTTCCCCGTCGGGCCGCTGACCGTGCGGCCGTGCAGGATGAGCCCGCCGCCGACACCGGTGGAGACGATCATGCCCATCACGTGGTCGGAGCCCTGGGCAGCCCCGACCCAGTGCTCGGCGAGCGTGATCGCCAGGCCGTCCATGCGGAGCGTCACCGGCACGTTCTCCGGCACGAGGGCCGCGATCCGGTCGCGCAGCGGGTGGCCCCGCCACACGGGCATGTTGAGCGGCGAGACCAGACCGTGTTCCTCGTCGACCGGGCCGGCGGAGCCGACGCCGACGCCGACGAGCGTCGTGTCCGCGGGCAGTGCGCCGAGCGCGGCCGTGACGACCTCGTCGACGGCGGCCTGCAGCTCGTCCGAGGTGCGCTGCGGCCCCGTGGGGCTGCGGAACCGCGTCGCGGGCAGCACGACCCCCTGGTCGGTGACGAGCGCGGCCTCGACCTTCGTGCCGCCGAGGTCGACGGCCAGGGCGAGGGCGGGGGACTGGGGTGCGGTGCTGGACATGCGCGCTCCGATGCGGCGGTCTGGAGGCCCGGTGCGCGTCACCGACGCGTCGTCGCGTCCGGTGGGCGCCGGCCTGGTCGTGGTGGGTCGGGCTGGGTGGGATGGACTCAGCCGGGTGGGCTCAGCCGTGTCCGCTCAGTAGGACGTCGTGTCGTCGCCGAGCGCCGACGCGGCGCCCGTCTCGGCGCGGTGCGCGACCTCGTCGAGGATGCGGGCCGAGGCGCTCGTGCCGATGCGATTCGCGCCCGCCTCGACCATCTCGAGCAGGGTGTCGAGGCCGCGGACGCCGCCGGAGGCCTTCACGCCGGTGTCGGCACCGACCGTGCGGCGCATCAGGGCGATGTGCTCGGCCGTCGCGCCGCCGCCGGCGAACCCGGTCGAGGTCTTCACGAACGCGGCACCGGCGGTCTGCGCCGCACGCGAGGCAGCGACGATCTCGTCGTCGGTCAGGAAGGCGGTCTCGAGGATCACCTTGACGACGGTGTCCCCGGCGGCGTCGACGACCGCGCGGACGTCCTGCTCGACGCGCTGCCAGTCGCCCGACTTCGCGGCGCCGATGTTCTGCACCATGTCCAGCTCGAAGGCGCCGTCGGCCAGGGCCTGCAGCGACTCGGCGACCTTCGCCGCGGTCGACGTGGTGCCGTGCGGGAACCCGATCACGGTGCCGACACCGACGCCGGTGCCCGTCAGGCGCTCGACGGCGTGCGCGACGTCGCTCGGACGGACACAGACGCTGAAGACGCGGTGGGCGGCGGCTTCGTCGAGCTGGGCGTCGACGTCCGCGCGGGTGAGTTCGGGCTTCAGGATCGCGTGGTCGATGAGGCCGCGGACGGCATCGGCGGTGACGGGGAAGGCTGCGTTGTCCACCCGGCAAGCCTACCCGTCAGGCGTGCCGCGTAGCGTGCAGGGCATGCAGGTCCTCGTCACCGGCGCCACCGGGTACATCGGTGGTCGTCTCGTCCCTCGTCTCCTCGAAGCCGGCCACTCCGTCCGGGTGTTCGTGCGCAACCCCCGGAAGCTCCAGGACGTCCCGTGGAGCAGCGACGTGGACGTCGCGGAAGGCGACCTCCAGGACGCCGACGCGGTCCGCGCCGCCGTCGACGGGGTCGAGGCGGTCTACTACCTGGCCCACGCGATGGGCGCCGACGGCGACTTCGAGTCGGCCGAACACGAGGCCGCCGAGACCATGGCGCACGAGGCGAAGACGGCGGGGGTCAGCCGGTTCGTCTACCTGGGCGGGCTGCACCCCGACGGCGAGCTGTCCAAGCACCTCCGCAGCCGCAAGGAGGTGGGGGAGATCCTCCTCGGCTCCGGTGTGCCCACCGTGGCGTACCAGGCCGGCGTCGTGATCGGCTCGGGCAGCACCTCGTTCGAGATGATCCGGCACCTCACCGACGTCCTGCCGTGGATGCCTGCGCCGCGCTGGGTCCGCAACCGCATCCAGCCGATCGCGGTGCGCGACGTCCTCTACTACCTGGTGGCCGCCCTGGACGTCCCCGCCGACGTCAACCGCACCTTCGACATCGGTGGCCCCGACGTCCTGCGGTACGGCCAGATGCTGAACGGCTACGCGGTCGAGGCGAAGCTGCCGCAGCGCCCGATCACCGTGCTGCCGGTGCTCACCCCGCGGCTCGCCGCGCACTGGTTCAACGTCGTCACCCCGATCCCGCGCAAGCTCGCGACGCCCATCATCGAGTCGCTGCAGTTCGAGTGCGTCCAGCGCGAGCACGACATCGACGACGTCGTACCGAAGCCCGAGGGCGGGCTCACCTCGTACCGTCGGGCCGTCCGCCTCGCGCTCAACAAGATGCGCACCGGCCAGGTGCAGACCAGCTGGCGGAGCGCGACGCTCTCCAGCGCCTCCGCCGACCCGATGCCGAACGACCCCGACTGGGCCGGGCACACCGTCTACGTCGACGACCGGAAGCGGCACTCGAGTGCCTCCGCCGCGGACGTCTGGCGTGTCGTCGAGTCGATCGGTGGCGACAACGGCTGGTACTCGTTCCCGCTCGCCTGGGTCGCCCGCGGCTGGATGGACAAGATCGCCGGTGGCGTCGGACTGAACCGTGGCCGTCGCGACCAACAGCGCCTCGAGCAGGGCGACGCGCTCGACTGGTGGCGCGTCGAACGGCTCGAGCGCGGCCGGTACCTGCGGCTCCGTGCCGAGTTCAAGTCGCCGGGCCGCGCGTGGCTCGAGATGACCGTCACGCCGAACCCCGAAGGCGGCAGCGACTACCGCCAGCGGGCGATCTACTTCCCGCAGGGACTCGCCGGACGCCTGTACTGGTACGGCATCCTGCCGTTCCACGGCATCATCTTCCCCGGTATGGTCGAGCGCATCACCGCCGCCGCCGAGCGGGAGTCCGACCAGACCGAGTCCACGCAGCGCAACCGGACGCAGCAGACCGGGACCCCCGAGCCGGCGCACGAGGAGGCAGCATGACCGACGACCGCAGCCCCGTCCTCTTCCTGGGGGACAGCATCACCGAACAGGGCGACTGGGACACCTGGCTCCCCGACGAGCACACGCTGAACCAGGGCATCGGTGGCGACACGACCGACGGCGTGCTGACGCGCCTCGACGCCGTCGTCGCCGAGCAGCCCGAGGTGATCGTGCTGCTCATCGGCACGAACGACTTCGGCGGCCACCGCGCCAGCGCCGAGCACGTGGTCCGCAACGTCGAGACCGCGCTCGTCACGCTCCGCCGTGAACTGCCGGGTGTCCGCCTGCTGCTCGTCTCGATCCTGCCGCGGCAGGCCGAGTACGCCGCGAAGATCGAGCAGGCGAACCGGCACCTGCGCCAGTTCGTCGCCACCTGCCACGCCCAGTACCTCGACGCCTGGCCCGCCCTGGCAGACGGCGACCACCTGGACGCCCGCTTCACCGAGGACGGCCTGCACCTGACCGAGGACGGCTACCGCGCGTTCGTCGGTGAACTCGTGCCGGCCCTCGAGCGGGTCCGTGAGCTGCCGCCGATGTCGCGGTCGATCCAGGCGATCACCATCGACGGCGACTCGGACTGATGGCCGCACGCAAGGGGCGGCCCCCGGTGGGGTCGTCGCAACACGGCGTGCCCGCGGGATCCTCGCGACCCGCCGCCGCCGCACCGGCCGCCCGCGCACGCGAGACGCCGCCGTTCACCCGGCCGGCGCTGGCGCCCGGGTTGATCGCTGCGATCGTGCTCCTGGCGTGCGTCGCCATCGTGGACTCGTCGGGGTTCGTCTTCGCCCGCTGGGGCGTCACCGTCCTCGCGTTGATCGTGCTCGTCTTCACGGTGCGGGGGAAGGTCTGGTGGGCCGCGCTGCTCATGGCCGCGGTCGCGGTCTGCTGGAACCCGCTCGTCACGGTGCCGATCCCGGGGCAGGTGTGGGCGGGCCTGCAGCTGGTGGCCGCCGCGCTGTTCATCGTGGTGGGCATCGTGGTCAAGGTGCCCCGCGAGACCGACGGACGGTAGGATCGGCAGGTCGGGTACAGGACCCGGCCGCACGACCCGAAGGGCATGGATGAACGACGAGACCGAGCCGGTGACCGAGAGTCCTCTGCTGAACCCTCGACCGTCCTCCGGCGGTCTCGACCGATCCGACGTCGTCGTCCGCAAGGGACGACTGACCCTGATCAACGGACACCTCACGCCGCAGCAGTCGATGATCGAGGACCTGCTGTTCCTCGACGACGCGCTCACCGCGGCTGACGTCGACCACCTGCTCATCCGCGGGAACGACCAGCGTCCGGTGATCGCGCTGGACGAGCGTGACCGCCAGCGAGCCGAGAGCGCCGTGATGTCGGCCGCCGTCAACGAGCCGTTCTACGCGAAGCCCCCGGGCAAGCCGGCAGTGCTCGTGCAGGACGACGGACTCGGCTCCGTCGAGGAACCCGTGCTCCGTGTGTTCCGCCCGCGCCTCGAGCCCCTCGGACGCCTGCGCTACGGCGCCGAGACCAGCGTCCAGCTCGAGTTCTGGCGCGTCACCGACACCGAGGTCCTCGCACCCGTCGAGAACGCCCTGATGCGTCGCAGCCTGCCGATCGACGAGTTCGTCCTCGTCGACATCGAGCGCTACGGCCGCACCTGGCGCACCGTCGAGCACATGTTCGACGACCACGTCTCGGACATCCGGTTCCCGATCGACATCGTCTTCTCGTGGGTCGACGGCAACGCCATCGAGTACCAGCGCGCCCGCCAGGCCGCACAGTCGAACGCTGTCCTGGGCGAGGGCGACGACGCTCCCGCCCGCTTCCGCCAGATCGACGAACTGAAGTACGCGCTGCGCTCGGTCCACACCTTCGCGCCGTGGATCCGCCAGATCTACATCGCCACGGACTCGCCTGCGCCGCACTGGCTCGCCGACCACCCGAAGGTCCGGATCGTCCGCAGCGAGGAGTTCTTCGCCGACCCGTCCGTGCTGCCGACGCACAACTCGCAGGCCGTCGAGTCGCAGCTGCACCACATCCCGGGCATCAGCGAGCACTTCATCTACTCGAACGACGACATGTTCTTCGGCCGGCTGGTCGACCCCTCGGTGTTCTACAGCCCGGGGTCGGTCACGAAGTTCATCCTCGCGTCGACCCGGATCGGCCTCGGTTCCAACAACCCGGCACGCAGCGGCTTCGAGAACTCCGCCCGGGTCAACCGCGGCCTCCTGCAGCAGCGCTTCGGCGCGGTGACGACCCGCCACCTCGAGCACGCGCCGACGCCCCTGCGTGCGTCGATCATGACCGAGATGGAGCACGAGTTCGCCGACGAGTTCGCGGCCACTGCAGCGTCACGCTTCCGCGCCGCCGACAACATCTCGGTGACGAACTCGCTCTACCACTACTACTCGCTGCTCACCGGCCGGGCGATCATCCAGGAGAACTCCTCCGTCGGGTACATCGACACGACCATGGTCTCCGGACTCAAGGCCCTCGACGACCTGCTGAAGAAGCGGAACGTGGACTTCTTCTGCCTCAACGACGGCAGCTTCCCGGAGGTCAGCGACGAGGAGCGCACGCAGCGCGTGACGGACTTTCTGGAGCGGTACTTCCCGTTCCCCGCGCCGTGGGAGCGCCCCAGCGCGTAGGACGCGCCGGCGGCCTGCTGGGGCGCTCCGGGCGAGCCTGCGAGCCCGGAGCCGAAACCCGGCCACGCGTGTCGGCCGCAGCCGCACGCCGACCGGTCACGACACCCCGCGACCTGCGCGCCGACTGGTCACAAGCCGTCGGCCTCGCCGTTGGCAGACGACGGAACGTGACCACGCGACGCACCACGTGCGGTGGGTCGCGACCATCCCGCGAGCCTGGAGGCCCGTGGCGCGCCCGCCACGGGCCTCCAGTCCGTCCGGCGTGCCGTCCGGACGTGCGTGCGCGCGCGGTCAGGAGACCCCGTCGGCCGCCCGCCCAACGGTCACGAACCGTCGCTTGCCGGGCCGCCAGACGACGGAACGTGACCACGGGACGCACCACCCGCGGGGAGTCGTGACCGCCCATGCGCGCCCACGCGCGCCCACGCTTGGTGAGCAGAAGAGGTCGGGTCCGCGTGACGGACCCGACCTCTTCTGCACGCGAAGTGCGGAGTGCTACCGGTGCACGGGGGAGACGGGCACCGAGTCGAGCGTGAAGACCGGGATGCTCGAGGTGACCGGTGCGGGCTCCACGGCTGCGGGGATCGTCACGCCGTGTGCCGCGAGCTTCGCCTCGGTCTCGAGAGCGGAGACGGGCTGCCCGACGGTGGCGTAGTGCCCGATCGGCACGACGGAGTGGACGACGTTGTGGCCGTACACGTGCACGAGGTTGAACGACTGCGCGCCGTCCCGGCCGCGGGTGCCGCCCTGGTACTCCGTGAGGTCCTGCGTGTAGCAGGTCGCACTGGCGACGGACACCGGGATGCCGGCGAACACGGCGCTGGTCGAGTAGTGCAAGTGCCCGGCGATGATGGCGAGGACGTCACTGCCCTCGACGACCTCGGCCAGGGCCTGCTGGTCGCGCAGTTCGACGAGGACGGTGAGGTCCTGCACGCTCGGCACGGGCGGGTGGTGCATCGCCAGGATGGTGCCGTGCGGTGCCGCCTCGGACAGGACCTCGGCGAGCCAGTCGAGCTGCTCGGGGGAGACCTCGCCGTGGTGGTGACCGGGCACACTCGTGTCGAGGGTGATCACACGGAGACCGTTGACGTCGTACACGAAGTCGACCGGGCGGTCGGTGGGCTGCAGGCCGAAGAGCTCCTGGCGGAAGGCGCCGCGCTCGTCGTGGTTGCCCATCGCCCAGATCACCTGCGCACCGATGCGCTCGGCCGCCGGCTCCAGGATCGCGCGGACGCGGGCGTACGCACCCGGCTCGCCCTTGTCGGCGACGTCGCCGGTGACGACGATCGCTTCGGGACGCGTGCCCGAGGCTTCGATGTCCGCGACGATCTGCGTGAGCCGCGCGGCGGAGTCGACATCGCCGTAGAGATCACGATCCCCGGATACGAGGTGCGTGTCGCTGAGGTGGAGGAGGAAGTGGTTCGGCCTGGGGTGTTCGGCCGTCCGGCTGTCCATCGGGGTCTCATTCCGTTGGCGGATGCGTGGTGCAACACGTTGCCACACCGTCCTGGACGAGTCCAGCACGTGACGGTGAACCAGCCGTGAACTGGGGGCGGCGTGTTGCCCTGTGCACGAAGAAACCCCCGCCACTTGGTGACGGGGGTTGCTTCGTGTGCCTCGGATCAGTGATCCCCGGCGCCGATCTGAGGAGCCTGGTGGCCACCCTCGAGGTTCGGGCCGTGGTGCGCGGCGTGCGCTGCCTCGAGCTCGGCCTTCGAGACCGGCTCGATGCGGTCCTCGAAGAAGAAGCGGGAGACGCCGGCGCGGACCTTCTGCAGACCCGTGATCTTGCCCTTGGCGTTCGGGCGGATCATCAGCGGCTTGTACTCGTTGAACTGCAGGAGCTTCCACCGCTCGTACTCGTCGAGCTGCTCGTGCACCTCGATGTACTCACCGTGGGGGAGTCGGACGATGCGGCCCGACTCGTACCCGTGCAGGACGATCTCGCGGTCCTTCTTCTGGAGGGCGAGGCAGACACGCTTGGTGATCCAGAAGGCGATGAACGGACCGAGGACCGTCGTCGCCTGGATGACATGGATCACGTGTTCGATCGACACCAGGAAGTGCGTCGCGATGATGTCCGACGAGGCTGCTGCCCAGAGGCTCGCGTAGAGCGTGATGCCAGCGGCACCGAACGCGGTGCGCGTCGGGGCGTTGCGCGGACGATCGAGGATGTGGTGCTCACGCTTGTCGCCCGTGACCCACGCCTCGATGAAGGGGTAGAGCAGGATCGCCAGGATGAGCAGCACCAGGACCGCGATCGGCGCCAGGATGTTGAACGACACCGTGTAGCCGAACCACACGACCTCCCAGTGCGGCGGCACCAGACGCAGCGCGCCGTCGGCGAAGCCGATGTACCAGTCGGGCTGGGTACCGGCGGACACCGGGGAGGGGTCGTACGGGCCGTAGTTCCAGATCGGGTTGATCGTGAACAGCGACGCGATGAGGGCCAGGATGCCCGCGACGATGAAGAAGAAGCCACCGGCCTTCGCGGCGAACGCCGGGAGGATCGGGACGCCGACGACGTTCTCGTTGGTCTTGCCCGGACCGGCGAACTGGGTGTGCTTGTTGATCACGACGAGCACGAGGTGGACACCGAGCACCGCGACGAGGATCGCCGGCAGCAGCAGGATGTGCAGCGTGTACAGGCGGCCGACGATGTCGGTCCCCGGGAACTCGCCACCGAAGAGCAGGTAGGCGATCCACACGCCGATGACCGGGACACCCTCGATCATGCCGACGATGATCCGCAGGCCGTTTCCGGAGAGCAGGTCGTCGGGGAGCGAGTATCCGGTGAAGCCCTCGGCCATGGCGAGGACCCAGAGCAGGAAGCCGAAGACCCAGTTGAGCTCACGCGGCTTGCGGAAGGCACCGGTGAAGAACACGCGGGCCATGTGCAGCATGATCGACGCCACGAACAGCAGGGCTGCCCAGTGGTGGACCTGACGGACGAAGAGCCCGCCACGGATGTCGAACGAGATGTCGAGCGTGGACTGCAGCGCCGTCGACATCGCAACACCCTTGAGCGGGACGTACGAGCCGTTGTAGATGACCTCGGTCATGGACGCCTGGAAGAAGAACGTCAGGAAGGTCCCGGAGAGCAGCACGACGACGAAGCTGTACAGCGCCACCTCGCCGAGCATGAAGCTCCAGTGGTCCGGGAAGATCTTCCGGCCGACTTCCTTGACGAGGCCCGAGATGCTGGTGCGCTCGTCGATGTAGTTCGAGACCCCGCCGATGATGCGGGATCCGCGCTCCGGTGCCGGCTTGTTCGTCGACGTGTTCGGTGCGGTGGTGGTGGTGCTGGTCATCAGCGTTCACGCTCCCAGAAGGACGGTCCGACCGGCTCGTGGAAGTCGCTCTGGGCAACCAGGTAGCCGTCGTCGTCGATCGCGATAGGAAGTTGGGGGAGGGGGCGTGCTGCCGGACCGAAGATGACCTCGCAGTTGTTCGAGACATCGAAGGTGGACTGGTGGCACGGGCACAGCAGGTGGTGCGTCTGCTGTTCGTAGAGCGCGACAGGGCACCCGACGTGGGTGCAGATCTTGGAGTACGCGACGATGCCGTCGTAGCCCCAGTTCTCGTGGCCCTTGGACGGGTTGAGGTCCTTCGGGTCGAGACGCATCAGGAGGACGGAGGCCTTCGCCTTCTCCTCGAGCATGTGCTCGGACTCGAGCATGCCCTCGGGGATGACGTGGAACACCGAACCGATGGTGACGTCGGAGGCCTTGATCGGAAGACCCGTCGGGTCCTTCGTCAGGCGCAGGCCCTGCTTCCAGAAGGTGTGACGGAGCAGCTCGTTCGGGTCCTCGGCCGGAGCGAGGTCGCGGACCAGGACGATGCCGGGGAGCGGGAACGCGGCCAGAGCACCGATCATCGAGTTGCGGATCAGCTTGCGACGGCTGAAGCCCGACTCCTTGTCGGCGAGCTGGAACGCCTCGACCGCCTTGGCGCGGGTCTCGTCGGTGCCGCGGGTGCCGTGGCGGAGCTCCGTGATCTCACGGTCGACGACGAGCGACTTCGACCAGTAGACGGCACCGAGACCGAGGGCGAGGAGCGCGAGGGCGATCGACAGGCCAAGGAAGAGGTTCGCGGTGCGGACCGTCCCGAAGTCGCTCGGATCGATCGGGAAGGCGATGTACGCGGCGATCGACAGGACGCTGCCGACGATCGACAGGTAGAAGTAGGCGGCGACCTGGCGCTCGGCCAGACGCTGCTTCTTCGGGTCGACGTCGGTGCGACGCGGACGGTGCGGCGGCTCGCCCGGGTTCTCGAACGGGTCGACGGGGAGGACCGCGATCCCGGGGGAGGTGGTCGTGCCGTGCTTCTCGACAGCCGAGGACGAGTTCAGCGTCTCGTCGTCGTGCTCTGCCATGGTGTTCCCTTCAGTGTCGTTCGACACGGACGATCAGTTGGACTTCGCGGTCAGCCAGACGGTCATCGCGACGACCGCCCCGAGTCCGAAGATCCAGATGAACAGACCCTCGGCGACCGGCCCCAGGGAGCCGAGTGCGAAGCCACCGGGGGACTTGTTGTCCTGCACGTACTTGAGGTACGTGATGATGTCGGCCTTCTGCTCCGGCGTCAGGTTCAGGTCGTTGAAGACCGGCATGTTCTGCGGGCCGGTGAGCATGGCCTCGTAGATGTGCTTGCCGGAGACCGTCTCGAGGTTCGGGGCGTACTTGCCCTCGGTCAGGGCACCGCCGGCGCCGGCCACGTTGTGGCACATGGCGCAGTTGATGCGGAACAGCTCGGCACCTTCGGCGGCGTCGCCGTCCTCACCGTTGGTGAGTTCGGTGGACGGGACCGACGGGCCGGGGCCGAGGGAAGCGACGTACTGCGCGAGCGCGTCGACCTGCTCGTCCGTGAACTGCGCGGGCTTCTCTTCTGCCTGCGGACCCTGTGCGGCCATCGGCATGCGGCCGGTGCCGACCTGGAAGTCGACCGACGCGGCGCCGACACCGATGAGGGACGGACCCTCGCTCGTGCCCTGCGCGGAGAGACCGTGGCAGGTGGCGCAGTTCGACGCGAAGAGCTTCTCGCCCTCGTTCACCTGCGACTGGCTCGAGGTGGCGAGGGTGCTCGTGCTGTCGTCGGCGTTCGCCGTGGAGCTGAACAGTGCGTACGCGCCACCGGTCGTCATGAGACCAACGACGATAAGCGACACGGTCGCCATCGGTGAGCGGCGGCCCTTCTTGGACTTGGTTCTGTTGAACATGTGCTGGGGGGTGTCCAGTTCCTACTTGAGAAGGTAGATGACGGCGAAGAGGAAGATCCACACGACGTCGACGAAGTGCCAGTAGTACGACACGACGATGGCGGTGGTCGCTTCCTTGTGGCCGAAGTTCTTGGCGGCGAAGCCGCGGCCGAGCGTCAGCAGGAAGGCGATGAGGCCACCGGTCACGTGGAGGCCGTGGAACCCGGTGGTCATGTAGAACGCCGAGCCGTACGCGCTGGAGGAGAGCGTGACGCCCTCGTGCCACAGGTTGGCGTATTCGAAGATCTGGCCGCAGACGAAGATCGCACCCATCGCGTAGGTGACGAAGAACCACTCCGTCATGCCCCAGTGGCGCGGGTTCCAGCTCGTCCGGTGCACCTGGAAGCGCTCCGCGGCGAACACGGCGAACTGGCAGGCGAAGCTGGACAGCACCAGGATGATCGTGTTCACGGAGGCGAAGGGCACCTCGAGCTTCGTGGTCTCGGTCGCCCAGAGCTCAGGGGACGTGCTGCGGAGCGTGAAGTAGATCGCGAACAGGCCGGCGAAGAACATGACCTCGCTGCCCAGCCACACGATCGTCCCCACGGCCACGGCGTTCGGCCTGTTGAGGGCCGGACCGCTGGCTGATCTGGAGAGAGAGGTGCTAGTCACGTCCTCCATTATGGCCGAAACCCCCGACAGTGTTTTCGCAGGAGACTGGCGGGTCTCTCGAATTCACTACGATCGATCCATGCCTGACGCACTTTCTTGGCCAGCAGTGATCAGCGCGCTCATGGCGCGCGAGGACCTGACGATCAGGCAATCCACATGGGCCATGGAGGAGATCGTCCACGGGCGTGCCACCCAGGCCCAGATCGCGGCCTTCGCCGTGACGCTCCGCGCGAAGGGCGAGACCGTCGACGAGGTCGTCGGATTCCGTGACGCGATCCTCGACGCCGCGGTTCCGCTCGACGTCGACCCGATGGCGCTCGACATCGTCGGTACCGGCGGCGACGTGGTCGGCACCGTGAACGTCTCGACGATGGCGGCGATCGTGATCGCCGCTGCCGGGGTCCCCGTCGTCAAGCACGGCAACAAGGCCAGCTCGTCGAAGTCCGGGTCGAGCGACGTGCTCGCCGCCCTCGGACTCGATCTCACGATGGACGCCGCGCGTGTCGCGGACACGTTCCGGCGTGTCGGGCTGACCTTCGCCTTCGCCAACGCGTTCCACCCCGGTTTCGCCCACGCAGGCCCCGTCCGGCGGGAGATCGGCGTCCCGACGGTGTTCAACTTCCTCGGTCCGCTCGTCAACCCCGCACGGTGCGAGGCCAACGCCGTCGGCGTCGCTCAGCTCGAACTCGTGCCGATCATCACGGGCGTGTTCCAGACGCGCGGGGCGACCGCACTCGTGTTCCGCGGCGACGACGGACTCGACGAGCTGACCACCACCGGGCACAGCCACATCTGGGAGGTCACCGGCGGCCGTGTGACCGAACACGACCTCGACCCACGGGACCTCGGCATCGCCCGCGCCCGGACGGAGGACCTGCTCGGTGGCGACCCCGAGCACAACGCCGCCGTCGTCCACCGACTGCTGGCGGGGGAGACCGGACCCGTCCGCGACATCGTCCTGCTGAACGCCGCGGCCGGGCTCGTCTCGTTCCGACTGGCACAGGACCCGAACGAGGCCGACCGCCCGATCCTGCAGCGCTTCCGCGAGCAGCTCGTCGTCGCCGCCGAGGCGATCGACTCCGGCGCCGGTGCGCGCAAACTGGCTGATTGGGTCGGCGCAGCTCCCGCCGCGTAGTCCACGCCGCCCCGCGCACCGTGCGCGGTGCGCCAGCCGGTGCGAGCCTGACGGCCCGGTACTGCGCCACGAGCGCGCACCCGGCGGTCACCGCTGCACCCGGTGCGCAAACCCGCACCGTGCCGTGCCGGCAACCCCACGCCGGGCCGGAGGGCCGTGGTGTGCC
>NZ_MJGM01000025.1:0-206 GCF_001864905.1 Curtobacterium sp. MCBA15_007 | reverse complement strand
TGTTACTACGTTAAGTCCGGCGGCGTCCTACTCTCCCACAAGGTCCCCCTTGCAGTACCATCGGCGCTGAGAGGCTTAGCTTCCGGGTTCGGAATGTGACCGGGCGTTTCCCTCTCGCTATGACCACCGGAACACTCTCGACCAGATCATACATTGGTCTCAAAGCTGTCCCAGCTACTGCCTTCCGTGAAGAGGGCAGAGCGGTG
>NZ_MJGM01000024.1:101777-134094 GCF_001864905.1 Curtobacterium sp. MCBA15_007 | reverse complement strand
TGGATCGCGGGGGTCGCGGCTTGGGCGGAGGAGATGCCGAACGCGGCACCGCCCAGGACGAGGGCGCCGGTGGTGGCGAGGGTGATGGAGGTCTTGAGGCTCTTGCGCATCGTGATCAGTCCTTTGCTCTGGAGGCGCTCCGGCCGGTGGCCGAACGTGCACTGTGCACGCGCTGAGTACCGGCCAACTGCGACCGGAGAGCGCCCTGGGCTTTTGCCCTGTGCAAGTCATTCGGCGCCGCTGCCCGAACGGTTTGGACGAGTTTCCTGAGGTGCAGCAACCCGGTGTTTCGTACCGTGTACCCATGGCTCCAGCACACATCTCCACCACCGACCGGCTCCGGGCGGTCGACGCCTGGTGGCGCGCCGCCAACTACCTGACGGTCGGGCAGATCTACCTGCTGGACAACCCGCTGCTCAGCCGGCCGATCGAACCCGACGACGTCAAGCCGCGGCTGCTCGGCCACTGGGGCACCTCCCCCGCGCTGAACCTCGTGTACGCGCACTGCAACGCGCTGATCACGGAGACCGGTCGCGAGTTCCTGTACATCTGCGGGCCGGGACACGGCGGCCCGGCGATGAACGCGAACGCCTGGCTGGACGGCACCTGGAACGAGCTGTACCAGGACGTCGACCTGCAGCGGTTCTTCCGACAGTTCTCGTTCCCCGGCGGCATCCCCTCGCACGCCGCCCCGGAGACCCCCGGGTCCATCAACGAGGGCGGCGAGCTCGGCTACTCGCTCTCCCACGCGTACGGTGCGGCGCTCGACAACCCCGACCTCGTCGTCGCGTGCGTGGTCGGCGACGGTGAGGCCGAGACCGGTCCGCTCGCCGGGTCGTGGCAGGCGCACACGTTCCTCGACCCGGTCTCCGACGGAGCAGTGCTGCCGATCCTCAACCTCAACGGCTGGAAGATCGCGAACCCGACGGTCCTGGCACGCATCCCCGACGAGGACCTCACCGCGTACTTCCGCGGGCTCGGGTACGACCCGATCGTGGTCGACTCCCGCCGCGTCGACGACGACCCGTACGCGGTCCACGCCCTGTTCGACGGCGCCCTGCGACGCGCCCTCGCCGGCATCGACGACATCCAGGCCGCCGCACGTGCCCAGGCCGCTCGTGCCGCCGCCGGCCAGCCCGCCGGCGCCGCGGCCCTGCGTCCGCGGTGGCCGATGATCGTGCTGCGCACCCCGAAGGGCTGGACCGGCCCGAAGGTGGTCGACGGTGAACAGGTCGAGGGGACCTTCCGTGCACACCAGGTGCCACTGCCGGCCGTGCGCGAGGACGACGGTCACCGCGCCCAGCTCGAGGAGTGGATGCGCTCGTACCGCCCGGAGGAGCTCTTCGACCAGGACGGCCACCCGGTCGGCATCATGACGTCGATCCGCCCGACCGGCGACGAGCGGATGAGCGCCACCCCGCACGGCAACGGCGGCCGGCTGCGGACCGCGCTCGACCGCCCACCCCTCGAGCCGTACGCGGTCGAGGCCGGCACCGAAGCGTCCGCCACGGGCACGCTCGGCCCCTGGCTCGCCGCCCTGATCGAGAAGAACGCCTCGACCTTCCGGCTGTTCGGTCCGGACGAGACCATCTCGAACAAGCTCGACGCCGTGTTCGACGTCACCACCCGCGTCTGGCGTGCCCAGCGTGCGCCGGGCGACGAGCACCTCTCCCCCCGCGGCAGGGTCACCGAGGTCCTGTCCGAGCACCTGCTCGAGGGCATGCTCGAGGGGTACGTGCTGTCCGGTCGGCACGGGATGCTCAACACCTACGAGGCGTTCGCCCACATCATCGACTCGATGGTCGGGCAGTACGCCAAGTGGTTGGAGTCCTCGACCGACATCGACTGGCGGGCACCGGTGTCGAACCTGTCGCTCCTGCTGTCGTCGCACGTCTGGCGGCAGGACCACAACGGCTTCTCCCACCAGGACCCCGGGTTCCTGGACGTCGTCGCGTCGAAGCAGCAGGACCTCGTGCGGATCAAGCTGCCGGCCGACGCCAACACCCTGCTCGCCGTCGCCGCCCATGCCATGGAGACCACGGACCGCATCGAGGTGATCGTCGCGGGCAAGCACCCGGAGCCGGTCTTCCTGTCCCTCGAGGACGCCGTCGCGCACGCCGACGCAGGACTCGGGGTCTGGGACTTCGCCGGCACCGAGCAGGCCGTCGGCAGGGTCGACGTCGTCCTCGCGTGCGCCGGTGACGTCCCCACCGTCGAGGCGGTCGCCGCCACGGACATCATCCGGAAGCACGCACCCGGGGTCGGTGTCCGCGTCCTCAACGTCGTCGACCTGCTGGCGCTCGGCGACCCGCGCAAGCACGAGCACCCGATCCCGGACGAGCAGTACGACGCGCTCTTCCTGCCCGGCACGCCCACGGTCTTCGCGTTCCACGGGTACCCGACGCTCGTGCACCAGCTGACGTACCGCCGGAACGGGCACGACGACCTGCACGTGCACGGGTTCCTCGAGCAGGGCACGACGACCTCGCCGTTCGACATGCTCATGCGCAACGAGATGGACCGCTTCGCCCTGGCCCACGACGCCCTGACACGGGTGGACGCCGAGGCGCACGCCGACCTGCTCACGAAGCTGTCCGAGGCGCGTGACGCTGCACGGACGTTCGCGTACACGAAGGGCGAGGACCACCCGTCGCTCGCGGGCTGGGAGTTCGCGGGCTGGCCGCAGGACGAACCCGCCAGCGGTGGGACCGGCGGCGACCCGGGTGCGGGCGAGACCGAGGCGTCCGCGCCCGGCAACTGACGCACTCCTCCACAGGCCTGGAGGCCCGGAGCACCCTCCACAGGACCGGTCACGCCCGCCGCGTGACCGGTTCCGTGCTGTCAGGGTTCCGGCATGGACATCGGCTGGATCAGTGCGCTCGTGTCGGTCACGAGCGCGTCCGTCGCGCTGGGGGCGCTCGTCGCCTCGGTGCTCGACGGGCGCGCAGGACGGCGAAATGCAGAGTTCTCGGTGCACCGCGACCTGTGGTGGCAGCGTTGGTCGTGGGTCGCCGACCGGGCCACCTCGGACGACGAAGGAACGCGCGCGGCCGCCGGTGTGATGGCAGCTGCGCTGGTGAGCCGCAGTTGGACGACCGCGGACGACCGCTGGGTCGGCCGGGCGCTCGACGACCTGACCGCAGCGACGATCGAAGGAGCGAACGATGATCTCGAAGCTGAGTGACAAGGACTTCAAGCGCTGGCTCGACGGACGTGAACTGACGACGCCCGCACTGCTGGCAGACCCGCACTACGGGCCCATGATGCGGGCGAAGGGCGCCGAGGAAGAGCTCCGTCAGGCGCGGATCGAATGGCGCGAACGGCAGGAGCGCGCACGAGCGCGGAAGCTCAAGGACGAGGCGTCCTTCGGTGAGGGCTGAACCGACGCCATGCGAGCCTGCCACGCTGGGACCGTGACCGAACTCGTCATCCCGGCCCCGAGCCTCCCGACCGTGCCCACGACGACGGGCGCGCGGTTCCCCGTCCGCCGTGTGTTCTGCGTCGGCCGGAACTACGCGGCGCACGCCCGCGAGATGGGCCACGACCCGGACCGCGAGCCGCCGTTCTTCTTCACCAAGCCGGCCGACGCCGTCGTGGTCGACGACGCCGACACCCCGTACCCGCCCCTGACCCAGCAACTGGAGCACGAGGTCGAGCTCGTCGTCGCGATCGGCACCGGCGGCGCGGACATCGCCGTCGCCGGTGCCCTCGCCCACGTGTGGGGCTACGCCGTCGGCATCGACCTGACCCGCCGTGACCTGCAGGCCGAGGCGAAGCGACTCGGGCGCCCGTGGGACACCGCGAAGGGCTTCGATGCCTCGGCACCGATCGGCGCGATCACCCCGGCGGACGCGGTCGATCCGACCAGCGGCGCGATCGAGCTGACGGTGGACGGGGAACTCCGGCAGGCGGGCGACCTGGCCGACCAGATCTGGTCGGTCGCCGAGACGATCGCGGCGGTCTCGCGGTCGGTGTCGCTCGCGCCCGGCGACCTGCTGATGACCGGCACCCCCGACGGCGTCGGCGTGCTCGAACGCGGCTCGGTGCTCATCGGCACGATCGCCGGTGTCGGCGAGGTCCGGACCCGGATCGTCTGAGCCACGTGTCGCCGATGTGTCGACGGGCTGGGAGCCTTCGCAGGCAGCACGGGTAATCCTTGGGCATCGTCGCGGGTGGGGCCCGCGGCGGACACGGGGCGGCGCATCGCGACGGGGCGACGCGGACACCCCGGGACTGCCGGAGGTACGACCGTGCTGGAACACGACCTGCTCGCCACGTCCTGGACGTGGGCGGGCGACGAGAGCGTCCGCGACCGCGTGCACGCGGTGGGGTCCGCCGGGTTCGCCGGCCTGTCACTGTCCCTCGACGACCTGCACGAGGTCCGTGCCACGACGGGCTTCGCCGAACTCCGCCGCATGCTCGACGGGGCCGGCATCGTCTGGGTCCAGCTCGGACCGCTCGACCGGTGGTGGACCTGCGCGAGCCGCACCCAGGACGAAGACGCCGATCGCGGGGTGGTGCTCGAGGCCGCCGCGACCCTGAGCGCCTGGCAGGTGGTGGTCCGTGCCGACACTTCGTTGCCCGGAGCCTCCCCTGCGACGATGGCCGACGACTGGGTCGCGCTCGCCGACCAGGCCGAGGCCGTCGGGGCGCAGATCGTGCTCGAGCCGGAGCCGTGGTCCAACCTGCCCACGATCGAACGGGCCGCACGCTTCGTCGCCGCTGCCGGGCACCCGAACGGCGGGCTGCTCCTCGACGCCATGCACGCGCTCCGCGGCGGTTCGACCCTCGCGTCGATCCGGCAGGGCGTCGCACCGGGGGTCCTCGCAGCCGTCGAGCTGAGCGACGGACTGCTGCACACCCCGAGCGGGATGACCCTGGCCGAGGAGTCCCGGACCGCGCGGTACCTGCCCGGTGCCGGGGCGTGGGACCTGCCCGGCCTCGTCCGGACGGTGCGTGAACTCGGGTTCGACGAGCCGTGGGGCGTCGAGGTCCGGACCCCGGCGCACCGTGCGATGCCCGTCCGTGACGCGCTCCGCACCGCCGTCGCCGCCACCCGTGCGGTGCTCGACGCCGCTGACGCCTTCGGTGCCCCGGCTGCCCCGGCGATGCCCTCGACGCCCGCACCGACGTCCGCCGTCGACTTCGAGCCGCCGCAGACCGGCCGCCACGACCCGACGAACGGTGCGCGACGTCGGGACGCCGACACAGGGACGCCCGCGTAGGTTGCTGGGCATGACCGATCAGGCAGCACACGACGACGACCTGCTCCGCCGTTCTCAGGAGTCCATCGACGAGGCCAAGGCCGCCGCGGCCGAGGTCGTGGAGCCGGACGAGGACGCGCTCATCGACGAGGACGCCCCCGTGGCCGACCACGCGGAGCCCGCCGACGGACCCGCCCCCGCGGCGTGACCCGGTACTGACCCGGTACTGACCCGAAAAGCACTCCCCACATCGGCGGAATCGCCGGGCGACCATCCAGGTCGCCCGGCGATTCGTTCGTCTTCGCGTGTGACGATCCCCTCACTCGGTGCGTCCCACCAGTGGACCCACCGGTTGCGCTGCTGCGCGCCCGGTGCGGGGCCGTGCGGCCGGTCTCCCTGAACCGGCTGGCCGCGTGCCCCGGCGGCGGTCCGTGCGCTCCCTGATCCAGCGTGCGGGCCGTCGGGTCCGCCGACCCGTTCCGCCACCACGGAGCCGCCGGGCCGCCGCGCGGGTCAGGCCACCGTGCTCGTCAGTCGTCGTCCTCGTCGGCGAGGAAGTCCGCGTACCGGACCTCGGTCTCCGTGGTGCTGCTGCGCGGTTCGACGATCCGCTGCGACAGGTCGTCCCCGGTGATCGCGACGCGTTCTGCGGCCGTGAACGGCGGCAGGTACTTGCTCGAGTTCATCCCCTGAGCCCCCTTCGTCTCGGCGAACGTAACAGTCCGTGGCCGGACCCCGGCGTCGTTGCCGGAATCGTCCCCCGCCCGAGCGTCGCACGGGGGACGGAATTTCGCCAGGGGCGGACCCATGCGGATGCATGCGCCGGCCGCGGCCGGCCAGCGCGTCAGGACTCCCGCACGACGTCGTCCGGGTCCTTGTCGACCCGCCATCCCCGCCACGACGGTTGCCGGAGCCGCCCGTCACCCGTCCACTCGGCGAACTCGACCTCGCCGACGCGCTCCGGCGTGACCCAGTGGGCGTCCCGCGCGTCGGGCCGTGGGACGTCGACGAACGGTGAGGTCTTCCGTGCCAGTGGTGCGAGGACATCGCCGATCTCGTCGAGGTCGCGGTCGCGGAACCCGGTGCCGACCTTGCCGATGTACTCCAGTCCGTCCGGGCCGGGTACCCCGAGCAACAGCGATCCGATCCCGCCGGCACGCCGACCGCTGCCCGGCTTCCAGCCGCCGACGACGACTTCCTGGGTGGCGTGGTGCTTGCGCTTCAGCCAGGCTTCGGACCGACGGCCCTCGGCGTACTTCGACGACCGCTTCTTCGCGACGACGCCCTCGAGGCCCTGCTCGCGCGAGGCGGCCAGCACCGCGTCGAGTTCACCCTGCACCGCCGGCGGCACGTCGATCGCACCACCCGGTTGCACGACGGTCTCGAGCGCCTGGCGCCGGGCGTCGTACCCGAGCCGAGTCAGCTCGTGCCCGTCCGCCTCGAGCACGTCGAAGAGCAGGAACCGGACCGGGGTGGTCTCCTGCGCGCTCCGGACCTCACGCGCCTTCGTCAGCCCCATCCGGTTCTGGAGCAGCTGGAACGACGGTCGGCCGCGGTCGTCGACGGCCACGATCTCACCGTCGAAGACCCCGTCCACCCCGGCCCGCTCCCCCAGTTCCTGCAGTTCCGGGTACTGCGCCGTCAGGTCGTTGTCGTTGCGGCTGCGCACGGTGACCGATCCGTCGCGGACGGTCGCGAGCGCCCGCACCCCGTCCCACTTCATCTCGAACGCCCAGTCCGCCGGGTCCAGCCGGGTCTCGCCCTTGTCCAGGGTCGCCTGCATCGTCCGGCGCTCCGACGGCGGGGTCTCGGCGTCCGCCGCCCGGGTGATCCGTCGCCGCCCGTCGGACCCGCCGGGTGCGGTGCGCGCCACCGCCGGCCCGGCACCGCTGCCGCCGTCCGCCAGCCGTTCGGGTTGTTCCTTCGTGCGGTGGATGAGCCAGTTCTTCTCGTCGCCCCCGCCCCGGCCGCGGGTGTGCAGCAGCGCGAGGCGGCGAGCGCCGCCGGTCCGACCGTGCAGGGTGACGATGACCTCCTGCCCCTCGCGCCACTTCTCGAGCTCGTAGGTGCCGTCGTCCCAGATCGTGACCGTGCCGCCGCCGTACTCGTCCTTCGGGATCGTGCCCTCGAACGAGCCGTACTCGAGCGGGTGGTCCTCGGTCTGCACGGCCAGGTGGTTCTTGCCGGGGTCGGTCGGTTCACCCTTCGGCAGTGCCCAGCTCACCAGCACGCCGTCGTGCTCGAGCCGGAAGTCGTAGTGGTCACGGGTGGCGTGGTGCTCCTGGACGACGAAGGTCGGTGTGCCGTCCTTCCGCACCGTCGGGGCACCTTCCGGCACGGGTTCCGGCGTCTTCGAGGCGTCCCGCTTGGCCCGGTAGGCGGCGAGCCGGTCGCGGGCGGGCTGCTCGGCGTCGTTCGCCCGCTCGGTGCGGTCGCTGTCCCAGTGACCGTGGTCGTCGCGCCCGACGGCCAGCGAGGCGGAGGCGACCGGGTGCAGGAAGTCCCCACGGGCCTCCAGGCGTTCGAGGACCTCGTCCAACGTGAGCTGCGCGAGCCCGCGTTCCTCGAGTTCCTTCCAGGTGCGTGGTGCCGCGACCGTCGGCCGTTCGCGGCCGCGCAGCGAGTACGGGGCGATGGTCGTCTTGTTGCCGTTGTTCTGCGACCAGTCGACGAAGACCTTGCCCGTCCGCTCGGCACGGCTCATCGACGACAGCACCAGGTCCGGCAGGTCCGTCTCGAGGGCCTTGGCCAGCTCGTGGGCGACGTCCGAGACCTGCGCAGTCGTCGCCTTGCCGTCGAGGGCCGCGTACAGGTGGATGCCCTTGGAGCCGGACGTCACCGGGTACGGGTCGAGTCCCATGCCGTGCAGGATCTCGCGCGCGGCCACGGCGACCTCGACGCACTCGGGCAGCCCGACGCCGTCACCGGGGTCCAGGTCGAGCACGAGCCGGTCCGGGTGCTGCTGCGCACCGCGGGGACCGAACCGCCACTGCGGGACGTGCAGTTCGAGCGCGGCCTGCTGCGCCATCCACACCAGGGTCGGCAGGTCGTCGACGATCGGGTACTCGTTGTCGTGCTCCGAGTGGTGGATGGTGTGGTGCCGCACCCAGTCGGGGGCCGAGTCGGGCAGGTTCTTCTCGAAGAAGACCTTGCCGTCGACGCCGTTGGCCCAGCGCTTCCGGGTCACGGGGCGGTCCTTGACGTGCGGGATCATCCACGGCGCGACCCGCTCGTAGTACTCGATCACCCGACCCTTCGTGGTGCCGGTCTCGGGGTAGAGCACCTTGTCGGTGTTCGTGAGCGCGAGCCGACGGTCGCCGACCAGGACGACGGTCTTGCGCGAGGCGGGACTCACAGCGCCGCCCCGGTCGCTCCCGCCACCGTCAGGGTCGTGCCGGACGTGTACGACGACTCGGGCCCGGCCAGGTAGACGTAGGCGCTGCCGAGCTCGACGGGTTGGGCGGGACGGCCGAACGGGGTGTCCTGGCCGTACGCCGCGATCTCGTCGCCCGGGTAGCTGATCGGCTGCAGGGGCGTCCACACCGGGCCGGGCACCACCGTGTTCGCCCGGATGCCCTTCGGCGCGAGCTGTCGCGCGAGCCCGTTCGTGTACGTGATGATCGCGGCCTTCGTCGCGGCGTAGTCGATCATGCGGTCCTGCGGCTGGTACGCCGACACCGAGCTGGTCGTGACGATCGAGCTGCCCGGCGCCATGTGCGGGACGGCAGCACGGACGAGCCAGAACAGCGAGTACAGGTTGACCTTCATCGTGCGGTCGAAGTCCTCGGTGCTCTGCTCGGTGACGTCCTGGTGCACCTGCTGGTGGCCGGCGACCAGCACGAGCGCGTCCAGGCCACCGAGCTCGCTGACGGCGTCCTGCACCAGGACGTCGCAGAAGGCCTCGTCCGTCAGGTCGCCCGGCAGCAGCACGGCCTTGCGCCCGAGGTCACCGATGACGTCGCGGACCTGTTCGAGGTCCTCGCGTTCTTCCGGCAGGGCGTTCAGGGCGACGTCGGCGCCCTCCTTCGCCATCGCGATCGCCGCAGCCCGGCCGATGCCGGAGTCCGCGCCCGTGACGAGCACCCGGTACCCGCGCATCCGCCCGGTGCCGAGGTAGCTCGTCTCCCCGTGGTCGGGGGCGGGGTCCATCGCACTCGCCAGCCCGGACCCCTGCTGGGTCTGCGCGGGGAACGGCGGACGGGGGAACTGGTCGCGCGGGTCCTGCTTGTCGAGCTGGCTCATGGGCCCATCGTGCTCGCGCCGGCCTCGCGGCGGTCCAGCGAACCGGACATCCGTGGAACGATCCCCCGGACGGCGGACCTGTGGAGGAACCGTCGGCTCCGGGCACGCACGCGTGCGGGCGGGCATCATGTGCGCATGAGGTCGATCTGGAAGGGCTCCATCGCGTTCGGGCTCGTCAACGTGCCCATCAAGGTCTACGCGGCCACCGAGACGCACGACGTGTCCCTGCACCAGGTCCACGACGACGACAAGGGCCGCATCCGGTACAAGCGGGTGTGCGAGTTCGGCCACGAGGTCGAGTACGCCGACATCCAGCGCGCCTACGACGACGGTGACAAGACCGTGGTGCTCACCGCGGACGACTTCAAGCAGCTCCCCGAGGAGCAGTCGCACGAGGTCGAGGTGCTCGAGTTCGTGCCCGTCGAGCAGGTCGACCCGATGATGTTCGAGAAGACCTACTACCTGGAGCCCGACTCGCGCTCGCCGAAGGCGTACGTGCTGCTGCGGGAGACCCTGGCGAAGACCGACCGCCTGGCGATCGTGCAGTTCACCCTGCGGCAGAAGACCCGGCTCGGGGTGCTCCGGGTGCACGACGAGGTCATCCTGCTGCAGGGGCTGCTCTGGGGCGACGAGGTCCGCGCCGCCGACTTCAAGACCCTCGACACGACGGTGAAGGTCAGCGCCAACGAGCTGAAGATGTCGTCCTCGCTCGTCGAGAGCATGTCCACCGACTTCGACCCCGACCGCTACACCGACTCCTACCAGGAGGAACTGCAGCAGCTGATCGACGCCAAGCTCGAGGCGGGCGACGACATCGACACCGAGAAGACCTTCGGCGAGCAGCAGGACGACGAGGACGACGACGAGGGCGGTGACGTGCTCGACCTGATGGCCGCCCTGCGTGCGTCCGTCGACAAGAAGCGGACAGGAGGCGCGGGGTCGCGTTCGTCGTCGGCCGCACGGTCGTCGTCCGGTTCCGGCTCGGGCACGTCCGGCTCCGGCAGGAAGGCACCGGCGAAGAAGGCACCGGCGAAGAAGGCTGCCGAGAGCACGACGGAGAAGGCCCCCGCGAAGTCGGCGCCGAAGAAGACACCGGCGAAGAAGGCCCCGGCCAAGAAGCCCGCCGCCAAGAAGCAGGCGAGCTGACCACTCCCGGGTCAGGCCGCGGTCGACCCGCCGCCCGCCAGGCGCTCGAGCGTGGTGAACACCTCGGCGTACTGCTGGCGGAGCGCTGCCCACCCGGCGCCGGTGTCGATCGACTCCGGGTCCTCGACGGGCACCGCGTACCCGTACTGCGCCCGCGGGACCGGGTCACCCGGCAACCGGAGCTCCTGGGTGAACGCGCCGCTCGCCGCCTCGAAGGTCAGGGTGTGCGATGCGATGTTCCGGCCCCAGTCCGCGGACGGCCACGACATGAACGCGACGTGCCGCATCCCCTCGGCGGGGTCCGTCGCCGAGACGTAGCAACCGTGGTGGTCCTCCCCCGGGGACAGGATCGTGTACGTGCCGTTGTCCCGGTAGACGAGCAGGGCCTCGGCGAAGGGCTTCGGTGCGTACATCGCGGTGTAGCGCAGGGCGTGCACGAACTGCGGCCGGCCCAGCGGGACCGTCACGAGCGCGCTGCGGGCCGGCCCCTCGTTGGCTGGTGGCTCGCCCGGGGTCGACGCCGCTGCACCTGCCGGCAGGTGGGCGACGTAGAGCAGCTCGGCGTCCTCCGTGCCGGTGCTGCGGCCGTCGTGCACGATGCGCGGCTCCTCGACCAGGGCCTGCCCCGGCCCGACGACCCGAGTGGCCTCTTCGGTGACGTGCGTCAGCGCACCGCGCACCACGAGACCCGTCTGGCGTGCGTCGTGCTGGTGCCAGCCGGTCGACGCACCCACCGGGAGCGTCAGCCGCCGCACCTCGTACGTGCCGCCGTCGGGCCCGTCGACGGTGGCGACGAGGGTGGTGGTGGGCTCGGGGTGGGGCATCGGGGTCCTCTCGGTGGTGCGTTCGCCAGATGATCGTCTTGCACCCACCTGGGACGGTGGTCGAAGGACGACGCGGATCCGTTCAGCCGGCGCGCGAGGCACGTGTCACGAGCCGGAAACACGGGTCCGCGACACTGGGCACATGACTCCAGAAGAGCCTGGGGCCTTGTCGTCGCCACCCGCGACCGATGGCCCACCCGTCACCGTCTCCGTCACCCGCCTGGTCGAACCCGACCGCATCCCCGAGGCCACCCGCTGGGTGCAGTCCGGGGTGAACCTGGCGAACCGCTACCCGGGCTTCCTCGGCTCCGGGTGGGTGCGTTCCCGGGCGCAGTCGCGCGAGTGGCACATGCTCTACCGGTTCGCCGACCACGACTCCCTGGCGACGTGGGAGAACTCCGACGACCGGCTGCGGTGGCTCGACCTGGGCCGTGACCTGGTGGTGGAGTCCCGCGTCGAGAAGCGCACCGGCATCGAGGGGTGGTTCGACGTCCCGCAGGACGCTCCGGCCTCGAGCGCTCCCCCGCGGTGGAAGCAGTCCGTGAGCATCTGGCTCGGCTTCTTCCCGGTGAACCTCGCCTTCACGTACCTGATGGCCTGGCTCGTCCCCGCGTTCGCGCACGTCGCGATCCTGCCCCGGGTGCTCATCACGACCGTCGTGCTCACGCCGATCATGACGTTCTGGGTGCTGCCGTTCGTGACGAAGCTGATCCGTCCGTGGCTGCTCGCACCGCCGAAGCAACCGCAACAGCAACGGCAGCAGCCGGTCCGGCAGCCGCGCGGCTAGATCGACGGGTCGCTACGGGGTCCCGAGCACCGACAGCTGATCGAGCCGCTCGAGGATGACGCCCTCGCGCAGTGCCCACGGGCAGATCTCGAGGGCCGGCAGGTCGAAGATGTCCAGGCACGCCTCGGCGACGAGCGCGCCGGGCACCACCTGGTGTGCGCGGCTCGGTGAGACACCGGGCAGCGCCGCGAGCTCGTCGACCGACATCGTCAGCAGCTCCGGCAGGCGCTGCCGCAGCACCGCGCCGTCGAGCGCACGGGGCACGAGTGGTCCGGCGGCGGACGGCGCGGCCCCGCAGACGCGGGCGATCGACCGGAACGTCTTCGACGTCGCCACGGCCCGGTCCGGACGCCCCGAGCGGAGCAACCGTCCGGCGTCACGGGCGATCTCCACGCGGATCTCGTGCCGGATGCGGCGGACGTCGTCCTCGGTCGGGGTGCCGGCCGAGAAGTAGGAGCGCGCCAGCCGGGCGGCACCGATCGGCATCGACCACGCGACGTCCGGTGCCTCGTCGGCACCGCCGGCGATCTCGAGCGAGCCCCCGCCGATGTCGAAGACCGCCAGGCGACCGGCGGACCAGCCGAACCAGCGGCGCACGGCCAGGAACGTCAGCCGGGCCTCGTCCGAGCCGGACAGGACGGCCAGCTCGACCCCGGTGGAGGCCTCGACGTGGGCGAGCACGGCCTCGGAGTTGCCGGCGTCGCGCACCGCCGAGGTGGCGAACGCGAGCATGTCCTCGCAGCCGCGCTCCTCGGCGACGCGGACCGCGTCGGCGACGAAGGTGGTCAGGGCGTCGATCCCCTGCTGGGTCACCGCGCCCGAGTCGTCGAGGTGCTCGGCCAGCCGCAGCGGCTGCTTGAACGAGGACGCCGGCAGCGGCGCAGCGCCGCCATGGGCGTCCACGACGAGCAGGTGGCCGGTGTTGGACCCGATGTCGAGGACTCCCACGCGCATGGACCCAACGCTAGTGGGCCGCGCAGTCACCCCACGGCCGGGAGGCGCGGGTCACGCCCGCAGGAACGCCTCCAGCTCGGCGGTGGTCGGGTACGAGGCCTGCGCGCCCGGCTTGGTCGCGGCGTACGCCCCGACCCCCACCGCGAACCGGGCGGCGTCGACGAGGGTGTCCCCGGTGGCCAGGCGCAGCGCCACCGCACCCATGAAGGCGTCGCCGCAGCCCGTGGTGTCCACCGGCTCGACCCGCACGGCGTCGATCGACACCGGATCGGCACCGCGATCGTGCACGACGCAGCCGGCACCACCACGGGTGACGATCGACCGCGCGACACCGTGGTCCCCGAGCGCGGCGGCCTCGTGCTCGTTCACGAGCAGCACGTCGGTCAGCTCGAGCAGTTCGGCCGGCACCGCGCCGAAGGGCGACAGGTTCGTGAGCACCGTGACCCCGGCGGCGTGCGCAGCCCGGGCGGCGGCGAGGACGACGTCGATCGACACCTCGAGGCAGAGCCCCAGCACCGTGGCGTCGGTGAAGGCGTCGGTCGGCACGTCCTCCGGCGTCAGCGTGCCGTTCGCCCCGGCGGAGATCACGATGGTGTTCTCGCCTGCGGCGTCGACCGTGATGACGGCGGTGCCGGTCGCCGTTCCCTGACGGACGGCGACGTGCGTCGTGTCGACACCCGCAGCCGCGACGGAGTCGCGGAGCAGCGCACCGTTCCCGTCGTCGCCGACCGCACCGATCATGCGCACCGTGCCCCCGAGCCTCCCGGCAGCCACCGCCTGGTTGGCGGACTTGCCGCCGGGCAGGATCGCGAGGTCCGAGCCCTGCAGGGTCTCACCGGGCTGGGGGAAGCGCTCGGTGCGGACCACCAGGTCCGCGTTGAGCGACCCGACGACGACGATGCTCTCGGTCAACGGACGGTCTCCTTCTGCGGGGCGACGGGGGTGGTCTCGGCGCCCTCCGGACGGGGGATGAGGAACGAGATCGCGAGCGCGACGGTCGTGATCGCGGCCCCGAGCAGCATGCCACCGGAGTACCCGGCGGTGCCCGCGGAACCGCCGACGCCGAGCGCGATCTGCAGCGCGGGCAGGACGGCGAAGCTGACCCCGGCGCCGAGGTTGAACGCACCGGCGTTCAGGCCGGGCAGGAACCCGGGGTTCGACTCCGGCGACAGCACGATGCCCAGGCCGTTCAGGATGATGTTCGCGATGCCGGCGTAGGTGATGCCGATCAGCACGGTCGCGGTGACCAGCACGGGCAGCGAGTGCACGCCGACGAGCGCCATCAGCACGGTCGAGACGATGCTGCCGATCAGGCCGAAGCGCAGGACAGCGCGGTACCCGATGGTCGGGGCGAGGCGCCCGGCGAAGGGTCCGACGATCCAGCCGACCAGCGCGTACGGGGTGAGGAACACGAGCGAGGCCAGGTCGGGCTCCATGCCGAAGCCGGCGTCGCCGTTCTGTGCGAGCGACGTGACCAGGCCGTTGACGACCGCGAACACGCCCGTCATCGTCAGGAACGTCGTCGCCAGGAGCGCCCAGGTCGCACGGCGTTTCAGGAACCGGGTCTCGACCAGGGGTTCCCGCACCCGCGACTCGACGGCCCAGAACACCGCGAAGGCGACGAGCGCGACGACGACGCCACCGACCACGAGCACGGGGTTCGCCGCACCGAGCTTGCCGGCCTCGTTGAACGCCGTCAGCAGCGCGCCGACGCTCACCACCAGTGGGACGACACCGATCCAGTCCATCCGGGTGCCGGCGGAGGGCTTCGACTCAACGCCCCAGACGGCGACCAGGAACAGGGCGAGGACGGTGACGACGGCGATGACCCAGAAGATCCCGCGGAACCCGAAGTTCGTCGCGATCCACCCGCCGGCCAGGGCGTCGACGCCCGCGATGCCGCCGTTCACCGCGGTCAGCAGCCCGAGCGCGGCGCCGTAGCGCTTCGGGTCGCTGATCTCGTTGCGCAGGACGAGCAGGCAGATGGGGACGACCGGACCCGTGACGCCCTGGATGATCCGGCCGGCGAACAGCATCGGCACGTTCACCGCGAGCGCGGCGACGATGCTGCCGACGAGCATCACGGCGAGCATGCCGAGCAGCACGCGCTTGCGACCGACGATGTCGGAGAGCCGCGGCAGGAACAGCGAGAACAGCGCCGCGAGCGTGAAGTACAGGGTCTGCGACAGGCCGATGGTGGCGTCGTCGGTGTGGAGCTCGCGCGCCATCGTGACGAGCGCGGGGCTGAGCATGCTCGCGTTCAGCTGGAACGCGATGCACGCGGCGAGGAGCGCGGCGGTGAGGGCGCCGATCGACTTCTTCGTCGAGGTGGTGGTCATGGGGTTCAGTGCTCCGGGGTCGTGGTGATGCCGGCTTCGACGGCGTCGGCGGCGGCACGAGGGGTCCAGCCGGTGTCGGCCGTCTCGCCGATGCGCTCGAGCGCGTCGACGACCAGGTCCCAGAACCGGCCGTGGTCGAGCTCCATCGCGGCGCTCGTGCGGCAGTCCTCGGGCGCCGGGGCGCGGAAGTCGGCGACGGTCATCCCGAGGGTCAGGGCGCCCTGGGTCTCGACGTGGATCGGGACCTTCACGGCACGGACGATCGTCGGGTCGATCACGTAGGCGACGGCGCAGGGGTCGTGCACCGGCGGGGCGTCGAAGCCCTGGGCGTCCTTGTAGGTCTGCCCGAAGAAGTCGAGCAGCTCACCGACGAACGCGGCGGGGGCGGTGCCGACACCGGCGATGCGCGCGGCGACCTCGGGGGTGGCCAGGGCCTGGTGCGTCAGGTCGAGACCGACCATCACGACGTCCCAGCCGGCCTCGAACACGATGGCCGCGGCCTCGGGGTCGATGACGATGTTGAACTCGGCGACCGGGCTCCAGTTGCCGACGTGCACGCCGCCGCCCATGAGCACGACCTGCTTGACGCGCTCGACGATGCGGGGCTCCTTGCGGGCGGCGAGGGCGATGTTCGTCAGGCCGCCGGTCGGCACGAGAGTGACCGTGCCGGGCTCGTGCGCCATCACGGTGTCGATGATCAGGTCGACGGCGTGGCGCTCGTCGAGGTCGAACGACGGCTCGGGGAGCATCGGGCCGTCCAGGCCGCTCTCGCCGTGGATGTCCGGGGCGACCTCGATCTGACGCAGCAGCGGGCGGGCGGCACCGGCGGCGAACGGCACCCCGGTGATGCCGGCGATCCGCGCGACGGCCAGGGCGTTGCGGGTGACCTTCGGCAGGGTCTGGTTGCCGACGACGGTGGTCACGGCGAGCAGGTCGATCGCCGGGCTGCCGTGGGCGAGCAGGAGCGCCACGGCGTCGTCGTGGCCGGGGTCGCAGTCGAGGATGATCTTCGCGGCGGGCTGGGTCGCATCGGGCACGCTGGGCGCTCCACTTCTTCGGGGAATCGAGGTGAGTGCTCGACGTGGTGGGGATCCACGGGCCGGCAGAACGCTGGCGACGCGGCGCGTCAAGCGTTTGACATCGAAACACGTCAAACGCTTGACGTCAAGTTCGAGCACCGCGCTCGCTAGCATCGACGGGTGCCCTCCCCCGCCGCCCCGAGCCGTCGTGTGACCGCTGCGATGGTGGCCGAGCGTGCGGGCACGAGCATCGCCACGGTCTCCCTCGTCGTGAACGGCAAGGACCGCGGGCGGGTCTCGGCTCCCATCGCCGCGCGGGTCCGCGACGCCGTGGACGACCTCGGCTACGTCGTCGACCACGCCGCGAGTTCCCTGGCGCGCGGCAGCGGTGACCTCGTCGTGTTCATCGCCCCCGACCTGTCGAACCCGTTCTTCGCCGAGGTCATCCGTGGGGTCCGCGACACCCTGGGCGACCGGTTCCAGCTCGTGCTCTCCGTCACCGAACGGGGCGCGCAGCCCGTCGCGGCCGACGTCCGGCGCTTCGAACGGCTCCGGCCCGCCGGCATCCTGGTCGATGCCCCCGCCGCCGACGAGCCGATGTCGGCGAGCGTCCCCGTGGTGCTGCTCGACGCCCCCGGTGGCCCCGAGGCCGTCAACTACGACCTCTCCACCGGCGTGCACGAGCTCGTCGCACACCTGCACGACCAGGGGCACCGGCACGTGGGCTACCTCGACGGCACCTCGCGGGCGGCGACGTTCGGCGTGCGCCGCGACCTGTTCGAGCAGGCCTGCGCAGACGCCGGCATCACCGTCTCCGAGGTCACCGCCCGTGCCGACCTGACCGTCGAGGCCGCGGCCTCGGCCACCGAGCACGTCATCGAGGCCTGGCAGGACGACGACGTCACCGCCGTCGTCGCGGCCGCGGACACCCTGGCCTACGGGGTCCTGCGGGTCGCTGGCGCGCTCGGCATCGCCGTCCCCGGCGCACTCGCGGTCGCGGGCTTCGACGACCTGCCGTCGTCGTCGGTCACCGCGCCGGCGTTGACGAGCGTGGCACTGCCCGGCGCTGACCTCGGTCGGGCTGCGGCACTGCGACTCCTCGCGACGCTCGACGGCACGGCCGCCGAGCCCGCGGCCCTGCCGACACGGCTCGTCCCGCGCGCGAGCACCGGCGCGTAGCGCCGGGCGACCGCGACCTCACGCGCTCAGCGACGGCGCACGCGCGCTGGAACGCGTGAGGTGTCGCTCGGCACGAAACGCCGGCTGCGGCAGTGAGCGCGACCGGACGACCGACGGGAGGCGCGGCACCAGCTGGCGCCGCGCCTCCCGTCAGCACGCCGTCGTCTCCACAACGCGCCCCGCGATCCGCTGGACGCCGCCGAATCCGGCGGCGTCTCGCTCAATCCGAGGCGTCCCGGCGGGACGCCGGCGTCTCACCACCCGACGAGACGGACTCCGACCCCGCCGTCCGGGCCGCGCGCTGGGCCCGCTCGAGCTCGTCGGCCTCGTCACCGCCGACGGCCTCGCCACGGGCGACCATGCCGGCCGTGTCGGACAGTGTGATCTGCGGCAGGAACAGCGCGAGCAGGAACGCCACCGCGATGAACGGCAGCAGGTACCAGAACACCGGTGCGAGCGAGTCGGCGTAGGCGTTCACGACGCCGTCCTGCACCGCCGGCGGCAGCCCTGCGACGGTCGACGGGTCGATGCTGCCCGCCGACGACGCCGCATCGGTCGCCGAGCCACCGGCACCGCGGAACACGTCGGTCAGCGACGTCGTGAGCCGCGCGGTGAAGAGCGCGCCGAAGACGGCGGTGCCGAGGGAGGCACCGACCTCGCGGAAGTAGTTGTTCGTCGACGTGGCGGTCCCGACCTGCTCGGCAGGAACGGCGTTCTGCGCGACGAGGACGACCACCTGCATGATCAGGCCGAGCCCCGCACCGAAGACGAACAGGTAGGCGCAGATGAGCCAGATCGGGGTGTCCGCCGCCAGCTGGGTCATCGCGAGCATCGCGATGGCCACCAGCACCGTGCCGACGATCGGGAACATCCGGTAGCGGCCGGTCTTGGTGATCAGGACACCCGATGCGATCGAGGTGCCGATCAGGCCGGCCATCATCGGCAGCATCAGCAGGCCGGAGACCGCGGCCGAGGTGCCCGAGGCCATCTGCAGGAACGTCGGGACGAACCCGATCGCCGCGAACATGCCGATGCCGAGCACCAGGCCGATGCCGGTCGCCAGCAGGAAGGTGCGGTTGCGGAAGAACGACAGCGGCAGCACCGGGTCCTGCGCGCGGGACTCGACGAACACCAGGAGTGCTGCCGAGACGACGAGACCGGCGAACCAGGCCCAGGTCTCGGGGGCGTCCCAGCCGTGGTCCTTGCTGCCGCCGAACTCCGAGAAGAACACCAGGCACGTGGTCGCCGCGGACATGAAGAGCACCCCGAGCACGTCGATGCGCTTCGTGGCCTTCTTGTTCGGCAGGGTCAGCGCGAACCACGCCACGAAGAACGCCGCGATGCCGACCGGGATGTTGATGTAGAACGCCCAGTTCCAGGTGAGGTGGTCCACGAAGAAGCCACCGAGCAGCGGGCCGCCGATGGCGGACAGACCGAAGATCGCCCCGAGCGGGCCGAGGTACTTGCCGCGCTGCGACGCCGGCACGATGTCCGCGATGATCGCCTGCGACAGGATCATCAGGCCACCGCCACCGAGGCCCTGCATGGCACGGAACGCCACGAGCTGCGTGAAGTCCGTGGCGAACGCGCACCCGGCCGACGCGATGGTGAACAGCGCGATCGCGATGAGGAACAGGTTGCGACGGCCGAGGACGTCGCCGAACTTGCCGTAGACGGGCATCACGATCGTCGAGGCCAGCAGGTACCCGGTCGTCAGCCAGGCCTGGTGCGCGACGCCGCCGAGCTCCCCGACGATGGTCGGCATCGCGGTGGAGACGATGGTCTGGTCGAGGCTGGAGAGCAGCATCCCCGCGATCAGGGCGGAGAAGATGATCCAGATGCGACGCTGCGTCAGGAGCAGCGGTCCGTCGGAGCCTGGGCGGGCACGCTTGGTGGTGCCCGGCGCGGTGGCGCTCATGTGGTGTGTTCCCGTTCGGTCGTGGTGACCGCCCTGAGCAGGCGGAGGTTCTCGGTGAGCAGCGCGTCGAACGTCGGCCCCGTGGCCTCGTCGAACGCGTCGTCGAAGTACTCGGTCGCGGTGACCTTGAGGAGCGCCGCCGCGGTCTCGGTGACCAGACGCGGTCGGCGGTCGGCGGGGTCGTCCCACCCGAACCGCCGTCCGAGCGCCACGGTGACCCGGGCGAGCTGCACGTCGGTCGCCGACAGGAACCGTGCGACGAGCGCCGGCTCCCGCTCGAACACCCGGCGGACCAGGGCTTCGTCGGCGCGGGCGATGCCGACCCGGTGGAACTGGTCGATGGCCAGCGCCACGATCGAGTCGAGGGGGTCGAGTCCCGCGGGGACGATGCCGCCCGCGGCGTAGGCGTCGATCGCCTCGACGTCAGCGTTGAGCTCGATGCCGAGCACGGCGTCGTCCTTCGACCCGAAGTGGTTGAAGAACGTGCGGCGCGACACCCCGACGGTCTCGCAGAGCTGCTCGATCGTGAAGCCGTGCAGCCCGTGCTCGACCGTCGCCCGACGCGCCTCGCCGATCATGCGTCGGCGGAGCGCTCGGGTGCGTTCGGTGGTGCTCACCAAGCAAGAATTGCACTCTCGTGGTGAAAGTGCAATGTGGACCGGGTCGAGTTACAGGGTCTTCTCGAAGCAGAACGACCACGGCATCGTCGCGGCGTAGGGCTCGTAGACGTCGATCTGGTCCCAGCCGGTCTTGCGGTAGAGCGCCACGGCGTCGGGCTGCTTGTCACCGGTCTGCAGGATGAGCCGCGGGGCGCCGAGTTCGCGACCGACGCGCTCGCACTCGTCGAGCAGTGCGGTGGCCGCACCCTTGCCGCGCGCGGACGCCAGCACGATGAGGCGCTTCAGCTCGACCTCGTCCCCCAGACGCCGGACGGCGATGTGCCCGACCGGTTCGCCGGACTCGTCGACGGCCAGGATCGACGTGACGACCGTCGACGGATCGACGCTCAGCGCACGGCTGCGCTCGGCGGTGACCGCCGGGTCCTCGCCGGCGTTCGCCGACCCGTAGCGCTCGTGCATCTCGTCGTCCATGCGGGCGCGGAGCACCACGCTGCGGGGGTCGTCCCAGGACACGCGTTCGATCGTGATCACGAACGTCGATCCTGGCACGGGCGACCGACGTCGCAGAAACCGAGGACGGCCGTCGAGCACGACCGGCGCCACCCGTCAGGCGCGCCGCCCGTCAGGCGCGCCGCCCGTCAGGCGCGCCGACCGAGTGCCGCGAGCGGACCCTCGCCGGCGCGGAACGCCGCGAGCACGGCCGCAGCGTCGTCGTACACCTCGGCCGCTCCGGCATCGCGGAGTTCGTCACCGCCGATGCCACCGGTCATCACGCCGACGCACGTCACCCCCACCTTGCCGGCGGACTCGACGTCCCACATGGCATCCCCGACCATCACAGCGTCGTCAGCGGAGACCCCGACCTTGTCGAGCGCCACCCGGATGATGCCGGGGTCCGGCTTCGCCTGCTCGACGTCCTCGGAGCTGGTCTCGGCGGTGACCCACTCGCCCGCGTCGAGCAGGTCGCGCAGGCGGGCGAGTTCGTGCTCGGGGGCGCTGGTCGCCAGGACGACGGCGTGCCCGGCCTCGGCGACGGCCTGCAGGAGCTCGCGCGCACCCGGCAGCAGCCGGAGCCGCGGCATCTGCTCGGCGTAGTAGGCGGTGTGGAACTGCTTCGCGGTGTCGCGGGTCTCCTGGGACGCGTCCGGCAGCAGCGTCTCGAGCAGCTTCGCCGAGTCCATGCCGATGGCGCGGTGGATGCGCCAGGCGTCGACGGACTCCCCCGCCGCCAGGAACGCTCGCCACCACGCGTCGATGTGCGCGTAGTTCGAGTCGGCGAGGGTGCCGTCGATGTCGAAGAGGACTGCTGTCGTGGGTGCGTCGGCCATCCCTCCATGCTGCTCGGGAGGCCCGGATCGCCTCCCAGGGGCAACCCGCGTCCGTCAGAGGGTGATCGTCTCCCCCGCGGGCAGGATCAGGACCGGGACCGGCCCGAGACCGTCTGGCCCGAGGAAGCGCGCGGCGGACTGCTGACCGAGCTCGCTCAGCATCGCCTCGTGGATCTGCACCGCCCGCTCGGGTGCCACGGCGCGGACGTAGTCGACGGCCTGGGCGGTGTTCGTCCAGGGGCCGCTCGTCGGCAGCAGCAGGGTCGGCACCGGGACGCCGGGCTCGAGGTACGCGTCGCCCGGGTGGAAGACCGCGTCGTCCACCAGGTAGCCGACGTTCGCGGTGGACGGGATGTCGGGGTGGATGACCGCGTGCTGCTCACCGAAGACCCGGACGGAGAACGATCCGACGGTGATCGTGTCACCGGCGTGCACCGCTGCGACGCGTCCGTGGTGTTCGCCGAGCTGCTCGACGACGGTCTCCGGGCCGCGCACGACGAGGTCGGGGTCCGCGGCGAGTCCCGCGCGGAGCGCGTCGATGTCGAAGTGGTCGGGGTGGTCGTGCGTGACGAGGACGCCCGCGGCACCGCGGACGAGGTCGACGGCCTCGGGCGTGAAGACCCCGGGGTCGATGACGAGGGTGACGCCGTCCTGCTCGAGGACGACGGTGGCGTGGTTGTACTTCGTCAACTCCATGCCGTCGACCGTACAGCGGTGTTGTAGAAGTCCTGCTGTGCCGGAGGTGCGGGCGCGTTCAGTCCGCCCGGCGCGCGACCCGCTCGAACAGCTCGGGCAGGCGGCTGAGCAGGGCGCGCTCCTCGGCGTCGGTCTCCTGACGGAGCGCCTCGGCCAGCCAGTCCGTCCGGGCGTCCGTGTCGTGCTGCAGCGCGGCCCGGCCGGCGTCGGTGATCCGGATCACCGTTGCCCGCCGGTCGGTGTCCGACGCGGTCCGGTCGACGAACCCGAGCCCGGCCAGTTCGCCGACCGTGCGGGACTGCCCCTGGTGCTTCACGCCCCGGCGTCGCGCGAGTTCCGCGATGGTCATGGGGCCCTCACGCTGCAGGAACCCGAGGGTGGTGGCGTGCGTGGCCGGCAGCGCGTCCGCCTCGCGTCGTGCGGCGCGCACGAGGCGTCCGATGGACTGCCGCAGTTCGGCGGCGAGCGCGTCGATCGGGTCCATGCCCGGAACGCTACCGCGCGGTGATCGGCGGGCCGGGACAGTGGGGGACGCGGTCCGACAATCCGCACAGCTGACAGCCGGTTGGATCGATGGATGCCCCGTGTCTCGGTCGTGATCCCCGTGCGGGACGACGCCGTGCACCTGCGCCGGTGCCTCACCGCCCTCGCGGTCCAGACCCGGCCCGCCGACGAGGTGGTCGTGGTCGACAACGGCAGCACCGACGACAGCGCGGCGGTCGCCCGGGGCGCCGGTGCGGTCGTCCTCACGGAACCGGTGCGCGGGATCGCCCGGGCGTCGGCGCGCGGCTACGACCGTGCATCAGGGGACGTCATCGTGCGGCTCGACGCCGACTCCGTCCCACCGCCGTCCTGGATCGCCGACGCGGTCCGGTTGGTGGCCGACCCCGAGGTCGTCGCGGTGACCGGGCCGGGCCGGCCTCGTGGCGGTGGCCCCGTGGTGCGACGGCTGTGGGACGCCGTGTACATGGGCCCGTACTTCGTCCTGATGTGGAGCGCGCTCGGGCGCCCGCCGCTGTTCGGGTCCGCCATGGCGATGCGCCGGTCGACCTGGGCCGCGGTCGCCCGCAGGGTGCACCGCGGCGACGCCGAGGTGCACGACGACGTCGACCTGAGCATGCAGCTCGACCCGGCCTGGCGGGTGGTGGCCGACCCCGTGCTCACGGTGCAGGTGTCTGCGCGACCGTTGGCGGGCCTCCCGTCCGTCTGGGTCCGGACGCGACGTGCCTTCCACACGTTCCGCGTGAACGGCCGACGGGCGAACCCGGTGCGCCGGTGGGCGCGACGGCTGCGCGCACGGTCGCGGTCGCCGCAGTGGTGGCGCAGCCGCTGACCGACGGGGTCGGGGGACAACGAATCGGTGACGGTCTCAGCCACCGCGGCCCCCGGTCGGTACGTTCGTGAGCGACGGTCATCACCTGACGCGACCGGACGAAGGGGAACCATGCGCCACACGATCGTGCTCACTGCCCTGGTGGCTGCGGGTCTCGCCCTGACCGGCTGCGCCCAGGCCGGACCGGCCGGACCGGCGAGCGCCACCGCGACCTCCGCAGCCGACCCGACGACGGCGCCGAGTCCCGGCCCCACGAGTTCCGAGGACGCGGACGCGGACGTCGACGTCGACGTCGACACGGCCACCGTCCCGGCCAGCTGCACCGACCTGATCACACCCGGCAAGTGGGACGAGGCGTTCGCTTCGGCACCGCTCAACGACCCGTCGGTCGTCGGCGACCCGATCGCGATCCCGAAGAGCTCGTTCACCCCGGCACTGCTGGGCGACGGCAAGCGCCTGTACTGCGTGTGGCGGGAGCCGCAGGCCGACACCTCGTACCTGTCCATCGCGGTCGACGCCGTCGACCCCGCGGCCGCCCGCGACGCGCTGGAGCAGCTCGCCACGAAGGGCTACGACTGCGACGACGAGTCCGACGGGTTCCTGTGCCAGAAGGTCTCGAAGAACTCGCAGTACCCGGTCACCGACGGCGACACGTACTTCGCGCGGGGCGACATCGGCATCCACATCCAGCAGTCGAACATCGAGACGACCGATCTGCTCGACGACGTCGTGGGGCACGTCTTCACGGACTGACCCAACCGGTCAGCGGGCCGGACGAGACCGCACGTGGGCTCGTTCGCCCTGCGGCCCGTACAGGCACAACACCTCGGTGACGGAGTCGGTCACGTTGCCCATCCAGTGCGGGGTGTGGGTGTCGAACTCGGCGACCTCGCCGGGCCCGAGGTCGAGGTCGTGCTCCCCCAGCACGAGCCGGAGCCGTCCGGACAGCACGTAGAGCCACTCGTAGCCCTCGTGCGTCTTGAGCGACGGTTCGCCACCGGGGGTGTTCGGCGGGAACAGCTGCTTGAACGAGCGCACCCCGCCGGTGCGCTTCGTCAGCGGCACGACGACGCGGCCTCCGTGCACCTCGGGCTTCATGTGCACGCGAGGGTCGCCCGTCTGCGGTGCGCCGACCAGGTCGTCGAGGGGCACCATGTAGGCCCGGGCGAGGCGCAGCAGCAGTTCCAGCGTGGGCTTCCGCTGCCCGGACTCGAGCCGCGACAGGGTGCTCACCGACACCCCCGTCTGTTCGGACAGCGCGGCGAGCGTCACGTCGCGATGGACGCGCAGCGCGCGGAGTCGGGGGCCGACCCCGTCGACGACCTCGGCTGTCGAGCGCGGGGCGGTCGCGTCCCGGTTGCCGTGTCCCATGGCGCCCATGTTGCCATACCGGCAAATTTGGTTGCTGTCGCAGTCGCTCCCGCCGCATGATCAGCGCATGCCCGAACACTTCGACGTCATCGTCATCGGCGGCTCGGCCGCCGGCTTGTCCGCCGCCCTCATCCTCGGCCGCTCGCGGCGCTCGGTGCTCGTCGTCGACTCCGGCGAGCCCCGCAACGCGCCGGCGGCCGGCGCGCACAACTACCTCGGCCACGAGGGCGTCGCACCCACCGAGCTGCTCCGCATCGGTCGCGACGAGGTCGCCGCCTACGGCGTCCGGGTCACGGCCGGGAGGATCGTGGCCACGTCCGCCACGACCGGTGACGGTCACGACACGGTCGGCTTCTCGGTCACGCTGGACTCCGGCGCGGTCGTCACCGCACGCAGGCTGGTCGTCGCCTCCGGCGCCGTGGACGTCCTGCCGGAGGTCCCGGGCCTGGCCGAGCAGTGGGGGCGCGGGGTCGTGCACTGCCCGTTCTGCCACGGGTGGGAGATCCGCGACCAGCGGATCGGGGTCCTGGTCACGACGCCGAACGGCGCACACCACGCGCTCATGTTCCGGGCGCTGAGCGAGCGGGTGACCGTGTTCCTGACCGATCCGGCACTGATGGACGACACCGCCCTGGCCGGTTTGGCCGCCCGCGGCATCTCGGTCGTCGAGGGCCCCGTCGCCGCCGTCGTGTCCGAGGGTGACCGGCTGACCGGCATCCGGCTCGGCGACGGTTCGTCGGTCGAACTCGATGCCCTGGCCACGGCGAGCCGGCCCGAGGCACGGGTGGGCTTCCTGTCCGGGCTGGGCCTCACCGCCACCGACCAGTTCATGGGTGACTTCCGGTTCGGGACGGCCCTGACCGTGGACGCCACCGGGCAGACGGCGGTTCGGGGTGTCTACGCGGCCGGCAACGTGACGGCCCCGATGGCGACGGTCATCGCGTCGGCGGCTGCCGGCACCCAGACAGGCGCGGCGGTGCACGGCGACCTGGTGCAGGCCGACCTGGCGGAGGCGCTGGCCGGGGTCGGTGCGGGCGTCGGTGCGGCCGATGTTTCGCGCTGAGCGACAGTCCGTGGGGCCTGGCGGGCGTGCAGTGTCGGTGAGCGCGAAACCCGGGCTCGGTCAGTCGACGCGGTAGCCGGCCTGTGCAGCCAGCAGCGGCGCGAGCGTGTAGAGCTGGTCGGCGCCGATCGTGGCCCCGCGGAACCCCTCGAGCCGTTCGACCCGGTCCAGGTCGGCTCCGCGCAGGTCGACGTGGTCGATGCGGGTGTTCGACCCCTCGGCAGCACGGATGCTGCTGCCGTCGAACGACACCCGCAGCAGCTTCGCGTCGGCGATGTCGAGCTCGTCGATGACGCAGTCGCGGAACACCACGTCGGTGATCGTCGAGCCACGCAGGTTCACGAACCCGAACTTCATGCCGACGAACTCGACGCCGTTCAGCCCGGAGTCGTACAACTCCGCCGAGCCGACCCGCCCGCCGGAAACCCGGACCTCGCGCCACGTACTGCTCGATGCCCGCAGGATCGGGGCGTCCAGCGAGTCGATGATCGAGTCACGGACGCGGAGCCCACGGAAGTCGGCATCGTCCCCCCGGAGCGTGTCGATCACGCACTCCTCGATCTCCAGGTCGGGCAGCCGCTCGCCGGTCAGGTCGAGGACGTCGATGCGCTTGCCCTCGATGCGGTCGCCCGTCAGGACGTCACCGGGAGCTGGCGCCCAGTCCTCCAGGTTCATCGGTTCGGTCAGGGTGATGCGCGGGGCGTCGGTGCCGGAGGAACGTGCCATGCACCCAGTCTGTCGGTGACCGCCGACCCCGCGGGCCCCGACCGGGATCAGGACCGGGGTCGGGTGAGGACGCTGTCCAGCCGGTAGTCCTTCGCGGGGCCGCGCGCTTCCCACCGCACGCTCCAGCGGTCCTGGTCGCCGTCGAAGGCCCCGGTGTAGTCGTCCGGAGCGCAGGCGTGGGCGACGCTCCTGCCCCAGACCCAGTCGTGGAAGACCCGACCGTCGGAGAAGTGCACGGTCCAGCCGCCGTCCGGGCCGCGCCGCAGGACGAGGGTGCGCGAGACCGGGGTCGTCCGGCCGTCGAACGTCATCACGCCGGACTCGTCCCAGCGCACCTCGTCGTCACCGACCAGGGTCAGGGTGGTGGTCCCGGTGACGGTCCCCGCGGCACCGGCGCGGTGGTCGTGCACGGTGCGGTGGAGTTCCCACACCCCGAGCAGGTCCGTCGGCAGCAGCACCCGCCCAGGCTAACCGCGCAGGGCCTCCGCCCGCGCGGCTCGGCGCTCGTCCTCGCTGATGACCCCGCGGGCGTGCAGCTCGTCGAGTTCGAGGAGCCGCTGTTCCGGCGAGGTCCGGCGCGCACCGTGCGGGCGCCGACTGCGGACGACCGCGATGCACACGGCGGCGATGACCGCCACGACGACGAGCACCATCAGCAGGGTCCAGACGAGGTCGTAGACCGGCGGGATGAGGGGGTTGTGGAGTTCTTCCGAGGCGATCATCGTCCGCGCAGGGCTTCCGCTCGGGCGCTGCGGTGTTCCTCGTCGGAGATCACGCCGCGGGCGTGCAGGTCGTCCAGTTCGTCGAGGCGCTGTTCGAGCGGCTTGTCCGGTGCGAACGTGCGGCTCTGCATCGCCTGGTACGCGATGTCCTCCTGCATGGTGAGCGGGTTCTGACCGCGGTCGGCCATCCGCTTGCCCCGGTAGAGCGCCAGGACGGCGATCGTCAGGGTCGTGAGGATCGCCAGGGCGACGACGACCCCGAAGGCGATGCCGAACCAGCCGTCGAACAGATCGGGCATCCCCGAGCCACCCGGCCCGTCGATCTCACCGAACACTGAACCACTGAGCACCATCGCGCTCCCCCTTCTCACAACGACGAGCGAAGCGTAGCGCGAGACGGGGAACACGAGCGGGCGTTCCTTCCCAGAACGCCCGCGATGGAACGTGGAAACGGGCGTACCTGGTCGGAACTCCCGACCCGGTACGCCCGGAAGCACCCGGTACGCCCGATCCGACCCGGCAGCGCGAGCCCCGCCCAGCGCGACCACCCCACCCCAGCCAGCCCGACCCCGCTCAGCCGCGCAGCGGCCCCGATCCCGGCACGTTCGCACCGTCCGCGAAGCCGGCCACGAGTGCACGCAACGCTTCTTCGGAGGTGTGTCGGGCCTCCCATCCGAGCACCGACCGGGCACGGTCGGTCCGCATGATCGGCACACCGGCCGCGATGTCGATCCACCCGGCGTCCGTCGGCTGCAACCGCAGCCGCCACGTCAGCGTCACGATCCCGCGCAGCAGCCCCAGCGGGATCCGTACGGCGCCGAGCATGCCGAAGGCCCGAGCCAGTCTCGGCGGGTTGAGCACGGGCGTCGCGGCGATGTTGAACGCCCCCGCTGCCCGTCGGTCGACCGCGCGCCAGTAGGCGTCGGCGACGTCGTCGGCGTGCACGGCCTGGAACACGAACGGGTAGGGCAGCGGCAGCACGAGCCAGCGGATCCACCGCACGATCGACATCGGCACGAGGTGTCCGAGGAACAGCCCGCGGATCTCGGCGGCGGCGTCCCGCTGGAAGATCAGCCCCGGGCGCAGCCGGGTGACGGTCACGGCGGGGTGGTCGGCCTCGAACGCGTCCATCGCCGCCTCGTTGGCGGCCTTGTGGATCGAGTACGTCGCCGTCGGGATGCCGTCCGTCGGCCAGCTCTCGTCCACGGGAGTCCGCTTGCCGTCGACGTCCACCCCGCGGTAGGCACCCACCGAGGACGCCACCACCACCTGGGGCACCTCGGCACGTGCGACGGCAGCCAGGACGTTCGCCGTGCCCGTCACGTTCGTGCGGTACTGCACCGGGATGTCGTGCGTCGGTTGCAGCGCCCACGCCAGGTGGATGACGGCGTCAGCACCCTGGAACACGGCGGCGAGCTGGTCCACGGCGTCCGCGGCACCGACGTCGACGGCGTGCCAGACGGCGGCGTCGTACGGCTCCGCACGCAGGTCCGGCAGCCGCCGGGCGACGCCGACGATCTGGACGCCGGTGCCGTCACGGCCAGCGGCGTCACCGTCGCCGTCGGCGCGCACCGCCGCGAGCCGACGGAGCACCGCCGTCCCGACGTTGCCGGTCGCGCCGACGACGACGATCCGCATCAGGCTGCGGCCATCGCGGGGTCGAGGACGACCTTGACGCAGTCGTCCTGCTTCTTCTGGAAGACCTCGTACATGTGCGGGGCGTCCTCGAGCGAGACACGGTGCGACGTCAGGTCGAGCGTGCCGAGCGGGTCCGACGGGTCCGAGACGAGCGGCATGATGTCGTCGATCCAGCGCTTCACGTTGCACTGGCCCTCGCGGATGGTGATCTGCTTGTCGAAGAGCGTCATCATCGGCATCGGGTCGGCCATGCCGCCGTAGACACCGCTCAGCGAGACGGTGCCGCCACGACGGACCAGGTCGATTGCCGCGTGCACGGCCGCCAGGCGGTCGACACCGGCGGTCTCGATCGCCTTCTGCGCGAGCTTGTCCGGCAGCAGGCCGGCGGCGCGCTGCGCGAAGCCCGCCATCGGGTTGCCGTGGGCCTCCATACCGACGGCGTCGACGACACCGTCGGGGCCGCGGCCGTCGGTCAGGTCGACGAGCTCGGGGACCATGTCCTTCGTCAGGTCGAACACCTCGGCGCCGTGCTTCGCCCCCAGGTCACGGCGGACCTGCTCGGGGTCGACGGCGAGCACGCGGTAACCGAGGTGCTTGCCGATGCGGGCGGCGAACTGGCCGACCGGGCCGAGGCCGAGCACGGCGAGCGTGCCGCCCTCGGGCACCTGGGCGTACTGCACGGCCTGCCACGCGGTGGGCAGGATGTCGCTCAGGAACAGCCAGCGGTCGTCGGGGGTGCCGTCGTCCGGCACGACGATGGGGCCGTAGTCGGCGTGCGGCACGCGCAGGTACTCGGCCTGGCCGCCGGGGACCTGGCCGTACATCTTCGTGTATCCGAACAGCGAGGCCCCGGTGCCGTACTCGGTCACCTGGGTGGTCTCGCACTGGGACTGCAGGCCGTGCTGGCACATCCAGCAGTGGCCGCAGGAGATGTTGAAGGGGATGACGACGCGGTCGCCGACCTTCAGGTTGGTGACGCCGGACCCGACTTCCTCCACGACGCCCATCGGCTCGTGGCCGAGGACGTCGCCGCGGTCGATGTACGGGCCGAGCACGCGGTACAGGTGCAGGTCGGAGCCGCAGATCGCCGAGGAGGTGATCCGCACGATCGCGTCGGTCGGCTCCTGGATGGTCGGGTCGGGGACGGTCTCGACGGACACCTTCTCGGTGCCCTGGTAGGTCAGTGCGCGCACGTTGCGTTCCTCTCGTGGTCGCTTCGAGCCGGCCTGGAGGCACGACTCGCGTTCCCCTCCTCGGTACGCGTCCGACCCGTGGACGCTCCCAGCCCCGGGTCCCCCTCGCGCGGGTCGGCGCGCGGACGGCGGCGCGTCGCGTGGAGGACGCCGGCGTCTCGCTCGGCGGACGTCGGCGCGTCGCTCGCCGGACGTCGGCGCACCGCTCGGCGGACGCCGGTCAGCCCCGCAGCCGGTCCCGCTCCGTCGGTGGCAGGTGCTCGGTCGCCGTCCGGCGGGCCGCCGGGCTGAGGAACCGGCCGCTCTGCTCCAGGAACGCCACCAGCGCCGCCTCGGACGCCCGCTTCCCCGTCTCGCGCAGCACCAACCCGAGCGCCGACTGCACCGTCTCGCTGCGCTCCCGCACCAGGCGTCCGGCGATCCCGAGCGGCACCTCGGCGTCGCCCTGCTTCACGAACGCCAGGGTCGCGACGACCGCGATCCGCCGGACCATCGCCACGTCGGACTTCGCCAGCGCGAACAGCGGACCGATCGAACCGCCCAGCAAGGGGGCGCCGACGAGTTCCTCGGCAGCCAGGTCGACGAGCACCGGGTCCTCGAACCGCTCGGCCTTCGCCGCCGACAGGTACTCGTCCGTCAACTCCGTGTCGGGGTACGCCCGCATCGCCTGCACGAGCAGCAGGACCGCGACGAGCTTCGCGCCGTCGTCCTCGCTCCAGAGCAGTGCCGAGCGTTCCCCCTCGTCGAGGTCGTGGAACTGCCGGGCGACCCTGCGGGCCGCGGCGACGTCGCCGGTGGTCCGGGCGAACGCCGCCAGCACGGCCTCCGCATCACGCCCTGCCTGGAGGCCCGTCACGCGGCCGCCCCGTCGCTCACGTCGGCCTGCGGCGCTCTCCGACGCCCGCGGCTGAGCACGATGACCGCGACGACCACCAGGAACGCCGCGAACAACCAGGTGCCGACCTGTGGATCGACCAGGCGTGCCAGTACCGCGCCGCCCGGTGAACAGACGGCGGCGGTGATGCCGACCGTCAACCCGACGCGCAGGTCGACCGCGCGGCGCCGCAGGTTCGCGACCGTCCCGGACACCGACGTCGGCACCATCGTGAGCAGCGACGTGCCCTTCGCCAGCAGGTCACCGGCGCCGAGCACGACCTCGAGGCCCGGCACGATGACGACCCCGCCGCCGACCCCGACCAGCCCGGACAGCACACCCGACAGCAGCCCGAGCAACAGCAGGACGATCGCCTCGACGACCCCGAAGTGCACCTCGCCACCGCGGGTCGGCACCGTGGTGAACAGCGACACGAGCACGACGGCGATGAACCCGACGAATATCCACGGCAGCACGCGGAGCGGCAGGGCACGGAGCAGCCGTGCGCCGATCGGGGCGCCGATGACGCTGCCGATCGCCAGGGTCAGGGCCGCGAACCAGTGCACCTCGCCCTGCACGGCGTACGCGATCGCCCCGACGACGGCCGCGGGGGCGATCGCCACGAGCGAGGTGGCCGAGGCCCGTCGTTGGTCCATCTGTGCGAAGGCCATCAGCGCCGGCACGACGATGACCCCACCGCCGACGCCGAACAGTCCGGACAGCACCCCCGCAAGGACCCCGATCGCCACCAACACGATCCCGGTTCCGCCGCGCTTCCTCATCCCGCCCAGGCTATCCGCGCCGCGGGCTACGACGCAGCCAGCGCCCGCTCGTCCTCGTGCACGAGCTGGTGCACCCGCTGGTACGAGACGCCGAGGACGACCGCGATGTCCCGCAGGGTGAGGCCGTCGTCCTTCAGCGAGACAGCGATCGCTCGCCGCAGCGAGAGCGCTCGAGCCTCCTTCGCCTCGGCCTCGGCCCGCAGCGCCGTGGCTTCCTCGAGCGAGCACGCCAGGTCAGGCTCGAGCTCGGCGCGGATGACCACGGTGACGTCACCCTGATCGAACCCTGCGACGAAGCCGATCCGGGACAGCGGGCTCCTCGCACCATGCGAGGCCTTTCATCGAGTGAGCAGAAAAGG
>NZ_MJGM01000024.1:95481-101182 GCF_001864905.1 Curtobacterium sp. MCBA15_007 | reverse complement strand
CCTTTTCTGCTCACTCGATGCGCGGGGCGAGGACGCGCGCGACACACGCGACGCACAACGACGAACGACTCCCCGCCCCGCCCCGCGTCAGCGGAAGTGCATGTTCTTCAGCGGGTCGACGAGCACGCCGTTCCGCCGCGTCTCGACGTGCACGTGCGGCCCCGTCGACTGCCCGGTGTTGCCGGACTTCGCGATCTCGGTGCCGAGCTTCACGATCTGCCCCTGCTTCACCTCGATCTTGCTGAGGTGCGCCGTCAGGACCGTCGTCATGCCGTACGTCACGACGATGTAGTTGCCGTATGCCCCGTCGTTCGCGACCGTCCGCGTTACGGTGCCCGTCCCCGAGCCGTACACGGGAGTGCCGACCGGCACGGGGGCGTCGGTGCCCTGGTGGTAGCGCGGGACGTGCCCGGCGCCGCGGTCGTCGCCGTACCGCCCGGTGATCTTCGTGCCGTTGACGGGCCAGGCCAGGCCGGTGACCGGTCGGCTCGACCAGACACGGGTGTCCTTCGCCCCGTAGAGCACCACGTTGCCGTCGACCTGCACGAGCAGGTTGCCCGTCCCGGCGGTGCTGGTGCGGGAGCTCCAGATCGCGACCTTCTTACGCGACGCGTCACGGGTCCAGATGACGAAGTTGCCCTTGGTCTGCAGCTCGGCCCAGGCACCCGGGTGGCCGCCGGTCCGCGACTGCCAGACGACCCGTCCGCTGACCTTCTGCACCAGGTTGCCGTCGGTGCGCATGTTGAGGATCCGCGTGTTCGAGGTGTCGGAGCGCAGGACCGTCCCGCCGAGGATCCTGTTGCCCGACGCGACGCGGTCCTGGAACCCGGTCCAGCCCACGACGACGGCCTTGCCGGCAAGCAGGGCCATCGTGCCGTCGGCGCGGACCTTGAAGGCCGTGGAGCTCGCGGTGCCCGCCGACGTCCAGCGCACCAGGCGCTTGCCGTTCCGGGTGATGTCGAGGGCGCGGTCCTTGCGCACGACGGCGATCGCCCCGGAGTTGCCGGCGGTGTTCGACGCCCACAGCACGCGGTTGCCGATGCCGTACTCGACCAGGTTGCCGTCGCCCTGCATGATGAGCTTGAACTGGCCGTTCGGCGACGTGACCTGGTCGCCGGGCAGGATCTTCGTGCCGGCGGGGACCGAGCCGACCCAGACGGCAGAGGCCGCTGCCGGCTCGGCCGTCGCGACGACTGCCCCGGCCGCCAGGGCCAGTGCCATCACGGCGCCGGCGATGCGTGGGAGTCGGCGCGCACGAGCGACGGTCGACGGAGTGGTGGTCATGGATCCCCTGCCTCGGGCCGACCACACGAGCGCGCGGCCGTTCGGCGCTCGCCCTGCACGAGTCGCCGAACGATGTTCGCTTTTCTGCACGGGGTGCACAACCCCGCGGACGGGGGGTCTCCAGCACCGGACCGGTCACCGCGGGACAGGATGGGGGCATGCCGACGCCGAATCCTGCCTTCGTCCAGCCCCCCGCGCAGACCACTCGACCTGACCTGCGGGGCACGTTCGGGATGGCGGCCTCGACGCACTGGATCGCGACGGCGACCGCCCAGTCCGTGCTCGAACGTGGTGGCAACGCGTTCGACGCGGCCGTCGCCGGGGCCTTCGTCCTGCACGTCGTGGAGCCGCACCTCAACGGCCCGGGCGGTGACCTGACGGCGGTCTTCGCGACGGCCGCGAACCCCACGCCGACGGTGCTGGTCGGGCAGGGTCCGGCTCCCGAGGGTGCGACACCGGAGCACTACCGCGCCGAGGGGCTCGACCTGGTCCCCGGCTCCGGCGCGCTGGCCGCGGCCGTCCCCGGCGCGGTCGACGCCTGGCTCCTGCTGCTCCGTGACCACGGCACCTGGGAGCTGGCCGACGTCCTCGCACCGGCCGTCGGGTACGCCCGCGACGGCCACCCGGTCACACCCGCGGTGGTCCGGACGATCACGACCGTGCGGGACCTGTTCGAGGAGCACTGGCCCACCTCCGCCACGCAGTGGCTGCCGGGAGGCGCGGTGCCGGTCCCCGGGGACCTGGTGCGCAACGAGGCGCTCGCCACCGTGCTCGACCGACTGGTCGACGCCGGTTCCGGCGCCGGCAGCCGGACCGGCCGCATCGATGCGGCCCGGTCCGAGTGGGCGGAGGGGTTCGTCGCCGAGGCGATCGACCGGTTCGTCCGCGAACCGCACCGGCACGCGTCGGGCACCGACCACGCCGGCGTCATCCGCGCGTCCGACCTGGCCGCGTTCCGGGCCTCGTACGAACCCGCGACGACGGCGGCGTTCCGGGGCTGCACGATCGCCAAGACCGGCGCGTGGGGCCAGGGCCCGGCACTCCTCCAGACCCTGCGGCTGCTCGAACCGCTCGACGACGCCCTGCTCGACCCTTCCACCGAGCTCGGTGCGCACACGATCGTCGAGGCGCAGAAGCTCGCGCTCGCCGACCGCGAGGCCTTCTACGGCGACGGCGAGGTCCCGCTCGACGTCCTGCTCTCCGACGCCTACGCCGACGAACGCCGCGCCCTCATCGGCGAGCGTGCGTCGGCCGAACTCCGGCCCGGCACGATCGCCGGGGTCGGACACGCCATGCCGCCGATCCGCACGTCCTCCGGCTCCGCCGCGGCGGCGGGTGTGGGCGAACCGACCGTGCAGGTCGCCCGCGACCGTGACGGCGACGTCCCCCCGGCTGCTCCGGTCGAGGACCGCGGTGAGCCGTTCGTGACCCCCGACGGCGAGACCCGCGGCGACACGTGCCACATCGACGTCGTGGACCGTTGGGGCAACATCGTCAGCGCGACCCCGTCCGGCGGCTGGCTGCAGTCCTCACCGACGATCCCGGAGCTCGGGTTCTGCCTCGGCACCCGCCTGCAGATGACGTGGCTCGAACCGGACACGGCCTCGACCCTGCGCCCCGGCGAGCGCCCCCGCACCACGCTGACGCCGACCCTGGTGCTCCGCGACGGGCAGCCGGTTGCGGCGCTCGGCTCCCCCGGCGGTGACCAGCAGGACCAGTGGCAGCTGCTGTTCCTGCTGCGCTGGATCGTCGGCGGGTACTCCCCGCAGCAGGCCATCGACGCCCCGGCCCTGCACACCACGTCGTTCCCGGGGTCGTTCTGGCCGCGCACCTGGGAGCCCGCGGGCCTGGTCGTCGAGGACCGCCTGGGCGACGAGGTGATCGCCGCGCTCGAGGCCCGCGGACACGTCGTCACGCGTGGCGGCGACTGGAGCCTCGGCCGGTTGACGTGCGTCACGCGCGACCCGGACACCGGTGTCCTCGGCGCCGCCGCGAACCCCCGCGGCAACCAGGGGTATGCCGCGGGACGCTGACCGGCGCTCGTTCCTTCCCAGGACACCCGCGCTGGAAAGTGGGATCGACCAGGGACGCCCGAGCCCGGCTCAGAGCGTCGGGACGACGACCGCGCGGCCCGAGAGCTCGCCGGCCTCGAGCTTCCGGTACGCCTCGAGCGCGTCGGACAGCGCGTACCGCTCGACGTCGGGCACGATCTGCCCGGCGCGGTACATCGCGACGACCTCGTGCAGGTCCTCGATGGTGCCCCAGTAGGTGTTCGTGATCGTCGACTCGTACGGCGTCGCGAAGAAGTTCCACTCGGTGGTGCCGCCCGCGATCCCGACGACGGTGAACCGGCCGCCGACCGCCATCGAGGCCTGCGCGACCCCGATCGTGGGAGTGGCTCCGACGAAGTCGAACGCCGCATCGACACCGCGTCCGCCGGTGATCTCGCGGATGCGCTCCGCCTGGTCCGGGCCACCGGGGACGGTGATCGCGCCGCGGGCGGCCGCGCGGTCCATCGCGTCCTGCTTCATGTCGGTCGCGATGACCGTGGCGCCGGTGAGCGCCGTCAGGATCTGCACGGCGATCTGCCCGAGGCCACCGAGCCCGACGACGAGTGCGAAGCGACCGCCCCCGGCCAGGTTCGGCAGGGAGTTCTTGATCGCGTGGTACGGCGTGAGGGCGGCGTCGCTCAGCGGTGCGGCGGCGACCGGGTCGGCGTCGCCGAGCGGCACGAGGTTCCGCGCGGGGACGCTGACGTACTCCGCCATGCCGCCGTCGCGACCGAGGCCGATGCCCATGTACGGGTTCGTCGCGGCGTTCTCGCAGTAGGTGTCCTGGCCCTTCGAGCAGTACGAGCAGTGCCCGCAGCCGACCGGTCCGTAGACCAGGTAGGCGTCACCCTCGGCGAAGCCCGTCACCCCGTCGCCGACAGCCTCGACCCAGCCGGAGTTCTCGTGGCCGAGCACGAAGGCGGGGGCCTGGGCTCCCGGCTGCCCCTGCTGGAACTCGCGGTACACGGCGACGTCGGAGTGGCAGGCACCGGCGCCGGCGACCTTGAGCAGGACCTCACCGGGTCCGGGTACGGGCTTCGGGACCTCGGTCAGGGACGGGAAGGTCTGGTACTGCTCGAACACGACGGCGCGCATGGGTGTCTCCTTTGATCGCCCTTCACGCTACACCTGTCGTCGTGGACGACATGTGTCGTCCAGTTGCCGCGAGATCGCGTCCGCCGCCGAACAGACCGCGGTCGAACCGTGCTCCGCCCGGACGGGACCGGCTCGCGGCCATACCCATCACCACGAGCCAGCCGATCGGTCCGGTGAACACGAGGAGCAGGATCCACAGCCCGGTGTGGTCCCGGTCGTGCAGCCGCCGCACGAGCAGCGACCACCGGGGCACGATGGTCAGGATCGTCGGGACGAGCAGCACCAGGTCCCACCCGTCCGGCCAGACCTCCCGGTTGCCGGCCCCCCAACCGAACGACCCGTCCCGCCCGCGGTCGACCAGGTCGAACGAGACCTGCGGTGAGGGGACGGCTCCGAACGGGTCGACGTACAGCTCCCACCGCCCTCCGGTCCCGTGCACACCGACGACCCAGAGCGCGACCCCGGCCAGCGCGAGCTCGAGCGCGATCACCCACCAGAACTCCGAACGGCTCGCCCGTCCGTGGAACCGCCACCCTTGCGTCCAGAACCGCAGCCAGGCGACCACCGGGTTCGTCACGTCGGCCGGACCCTGTTCGAGCACGGACCTGCGGAAGTTCACGGCCTCACTGTCCCCCATGCGCCCGATCGTAGGGCAGACCTGCGTCTTCACCGTGAGCCGGTTGCGAGAACGAGCGTTCTCGGATTGACTCGGGAGCGGTGGTCCCACTCGGGACCACTCCCCCACACGAAAGGAGCGGGCATGCCCACTCGCACCGCACGCACCGCCTGGAACGGCGGCCTCGAGGACGGTTCCGGCCAGGTCGAACTCTCGAGCTCGAAGGTCGGCACGTACGACGTCTCGTTCCCGAAGCGCACCGCCGAGGACGCCGGCGGCACCACGAGCCCCGAGGAGCTCATCGCCGCCGCCCACTCGGCCTGCTACGCCATGCAGTTCTCCGCCGTCCTCGGCGAGGCCGGCGGCACGGTCGAGGCCCTCGACGTCAAGGCCGACGTCTCGCTCGGCCCGGACCCGGACGGCGGCTTCCGCCTCACCGGCATCGTCCTGACCGTCAGCGGCGAGGTCTCCGGCATCGACGAGGCCGCCTTCCTCAAGGCCGCCGAGGACGCCAAGGCGACCTGCCCCGTCAGCAAGGCACTGACCGGCGTCGAGATCACGCTGCACGCGACCTTCGAGCAGTAGGCGCGCGAAGCAGGAACCGTCACGACGTGACGGACGGGAGGCCCGGTGCCAGCTGGCACCGGGCCTCCCG
>NZ_MJGM01000024.1:94236-94933 GCF_001864905.1 Curtobacterium sp. MCBA15_007 | reverse complement strand
CGGGCCTCCCGTCCGTCGCCCACCTACGCTGGGTGCCGTGCCCCGATTCCTCGCCACCCCGACCCTCGTCGCCCTCTGGCTCGGCCTGCTGGCCGTCGTGGTCGGGGTCGTGTTCGTGTTGACGGCGCCGTCGGCCTCGGCGGAATGGTTCGCGTACGCGCCCCTGGCCCACGTCACGTTCGTCCCGAGCGTGCGCCCGTGGCATCTGACGGTCGGACCGGTCCTCGTGCTGGTGGGCGCGGTCGTCGCGGCGTTCGCCCTCGGCAGACTCAGCGCGCGCCGCCGGAGCTGATCCGGACGCGTCCAGCGGACGTCCGGACTCAGCTGCCGTCGACTGGCACCATGGCGGGATGGCCGAGCAGCACCCCCCGGGCCCGCACAAGCCGGGCCGCCCGCCCCGGCCACGCCGGCGCAGTCTCGCGCAGCACGACCTGCGCGACGCACGGGCCCGGCTGCGCGGCACGATCTACGAGCACGTCGAGCCCGACGCCAAGGGGCGCGACCAGTACACGGCGACGCAGATCGTCGACTTCTGCCTCGACCTGGCCGAGGTCATGCTCGCCTCCGGTGCCGACACCCGCAGCGTCGAGACGGCCGTCGTCGCGGTCTCGACGAAGTGGAACCTCGCCCCGCTCGACCTGGACTTCTCCGGCAGCTCGGTGACCATCCAGTACGCCCCGGCCGACGTCCCGCCGCT
>NZ_MJGM01000024.1:68581-93568 GCF_001864905.1 Curtobacterium sp. MCBA15_007 | reverse complement strand
CCGGCCGACGTCCCGCCGCTCGTCAAGGTCCGGACGGTCAGCTCCGACGGCTCCGACCTCGACCGGTTGGCGCGGGCGAACCAGATCGTCGACGACCTGATCCACGACGAGCGCGACATGACCTCGGCGGTGAGCGCCCTCGTCGCGGTGCTGCGGATGCCGCCACGCTGGCCCACGTGGCTCGCCGACGTGGGGCTGTCGATCCTGGGCACCTCGATCGCGATGCAGGCCGGCGGCGGGTGGCGAGCGGGCATCGGAGCGTTCGTGCTGATGTTCGGGATCATCCTGTCGGGGCGCTGGCTGACCGGCCGCGGCTACCCGCAGTTCTTCGTGTCCGGGGCGCAGGGGGCGGTGGCGTCCGTGATCGGCACCCTCGCGATCGGCGCGGGTGTGCTGCACCCGGCCGGCGCCGCGACCATGGTGGCGGCGCTGGTGGTCCTGCTCCTGCCGCACGTCGCGCTCGTGACCTGGGCCCAGGACGCGATCTCCGGGTTCCGGGCGATGGCGGTCGCCCGCGCGTTCTACATCGGGCTGGTCATCGCGGCGATCGTGGTGGGGGTGCCCGCCGGGATCGCGATGACGAAGTGGCTGCACCTCGAGGTCGACCCGTCCGGCATCGTCACGCAGACGCTGCCGTTGTGGGCCTCGCTCTCGCTCACCGTGGTGTCGGCCGGGGCGAACTGCTTCGTGCAGCAGGCCAGCGCGCGGGTGATCCCCGTCACCGTGGTGTTCTCGGTCGCCGCGGGTGCGTCGCTGTGGGGGCTGCGGCAGCTCGGCCTGCCGCTACTCGGTGCGACGTTCCTGGCGGCGGTCCTGCTCGGCGTGCTGTCGACCTACGCGGCGGTCCGGATGCGGACGGCCGTGGCGGCGATCGCGGTGCCGGCGTTCTGCGGAGCGCTCCTGCCCGGTGTCGCCGTGTCCGACGCCCTGCTGAACTTCATGTCCGGTTCGTCGAGCGCGGCCCTCGACTTCGTGGCGGCGGTGTCCGTGGCGCTGGGGATCGGCGCGGGCCTGGTGCTCGGTGGGCTCTTCGCGACACCGGGTGCCCGGCGAGCACTCCGACGCACCCGTCGGGTCGTCGTGCACTCCGTCCACAACGACACCAGGGCACTGCGGGTCATCCGGGACACCGGGTACGACCCCGGCGACGGGTCGGTGCCGCGCGGGTCGCGGAGCGGTGGTGCCGGCGGCGCGTCGTGAGCGCGGCGGGGTGCACTCGGCGCTTCGTGAGCGCGGCGGGGTGCGCTCGGTGAGCAGAAGACGTCGGGTGCGGTCGTCGCACCCGACGTCTTCTGCTCACTAAACGGGCTCGGTCGACGTCAGCCGGCGTCCGAGACCGCGCTCGACACCGCGGTCGGGGCGTCGTACTCGCCGTCCGGGATCGCGCGGAGCGCCTCGAGGACGTCGTCCGGAGCACCCTCCTGCTCGGCGGTGGAGACCACGTCGTCCTTCGAGGCCGGGTAGTCGATGCCGCTCAGGTACTTCTGGACCTGGATGGGGTTCGGTGCTGCCATGTCGGTTCCTTCCGTCGGGTTACGACACCCGGGGTACCCGCGGTGCGCTGCACGACGACGCAAGGAACGCGCTCCGTGGACGAACCGCCGGTCAGAGTTCCCAGCTGCCCGAGTCGTCGTCGTCCCACATCGCCAGACGGCGGGCGGCCTGCGGCTCGTACCGCTCCATCCAGCCGCGCTCGAGCCGGGCGACGGCGCGGTCGAACGCCGCCACGAGGTCGAGCTCGGCACGCAGCAGGGCCTGCAGCTGCAGCCCCTCGTACAGCGCGATGAGATGCTCGGCGCCGCCGAACGCACAACGCCGGGGCACCAGCACCCCGGTACGGGTGGCGGCACAAGGGGGGACAGACCCGGACGTCGAGCCGGTTCGCGGCCGTCCGTGCGACCATGCGGGCATGACCCCGAACGACCCCACAGCCCAGGGACTCGCCACCATGGCCTCCGCCGGGTTCGAGTTCGGCGGCGATCCCGACCAGGTGGCGCACGACGTCCGGGCCATGTGGGAGCAGCTCGGCCGGCCCGTCGGCGCCTTCGAGGCGGCGGCTCGGGCCATCGCGGTGCTCCCCCAGCGCCCCGAGGTACCGATCGCCGACCAGGCCCGGCGCCGCGCCTTCGAGCAGGCGATCGGCATCAACCCCGTCGAGGTCGAGCTGGCCGCCGCGATGTCCGCGCGCGAGCTCCTCGAGCGGATGGCACGCTCCGTCACCTGCTGACGCGACCAGACGCCGTCGACCCGACCACACGGACGACGGGAGGCGCGGTGCCCACCGGCACCGCGCCTCCCGTCAGAGTCCTGTCAGAACAGGCGCCCTACGGCGTCGGCATCCCGCCGTCGACGTGCAGCGTCTCGCCCACGACGTACGACGACTCACCGCTCGCCAGGAACACGTACGCCGGCGCGAGCTCTGCCGGCTGGCCCCAGCGACCCAGGTAGGTCTGCTCGCCCGCGCTCGGCAGCGCCTCGGGCGGCTGGCCGCCGGCCGGCTGCAGCGGCGTCCAGATCGGGCCGGGAGCGACCGCGTTCACGCGGATCCCCTTCGGCGCGAGCTGCGCGGCCAGGCCCTTGGCCATGTTGTTCACGGTCGCCTTCGTGGCCGCGTAGTGCACCAGGTGCGGCGACGGAGCGTACGCCTGGATCGACGTCGTGTTGATGATCGTGGAGCCGGGCTGCAGGTGCGGCACGGCTGCCTTCGTGATCCGGAACGTCGCGTAGGCGTTCGTCTTGAAGGTCTCGTCGAACTCCTCGTCGGAGATCTTGGTGATGTCGTCGACGTTCTGCTGCTTGCCGGCGTTGTTCACCAGGATGTCGAGGCCGCCGAGCTGCTCGACGGCGTCGGCCACGAGCTGCTCGCAGACCTGGAGCGAGGTGATGTCGCCCGGCAGCGCGACGGCCTTGCGGCCGGCTGCCTCGATCAGGCTGACGATGCGGTCGGCGTCCTCCTGCTCCTCGGGCAGGTACGAGATCGCGACGTCCGCACCCTCACGGGCGTAGGCGATGGCGACGGCGGCACCGATGCCGGAGTCGCCACCGGTGACGAGCGCCTTGCGGCCGGTCAGACGACCCGAGCCCCGGTAGGTGTCCTCACCGTGGTCGGCGGGGACGTTCTGCGCCATCTCCGCGTCGGTGCCGGCACCCTCGAGGTACTGCTCGTCGGGCTTCTTGTCGGCGTACATCTTCGTGGGGTCCTGCATCACGTACTGGTCAGGCCCGGTCTGGTCGTTCTGCTGGTCCGTCATGCCGCCGACGGTACGCAGGGGGTCGCTGCGGGCCGTCCAGGAGGCTGTCCCCCGGTGCGCGGAGCGGCCTGCGCCCGCCGTCCGCTCCGGTCCGGGGCCGCAGGTGCGTGATCCTCGTTTGTCACGGTCCGGTGACGGGCCGGCCCCGATTCGGTAACACCTGTCGTTCTGCCCCGACCGAGGTCGTACCGTCGAACGGTGACTCCTCGGACCCTGCTGGCGCTCGGCGCCGCCGTGCTGGCCTTCTCGGCCGGTGCGCTCGCGTTCGACGGCACCACCGGGCTCGGCGTCGACGTGGCCGTCGCTGCCGAGACCTCGCACGACGCCGCTCCGGTCCACGTGACGAACGCGGACCTCCGCCGTGTGGACTCGATCGAGCTCGACGCCGAGGCCCTGGTGCTCCGAGACGGCGACGACACCGTCGTCGAGTCCTCGATGCGCGACTCCGGCCTGACCGTGAGCGTGCTGAACCGGCTGCTCGGCACCCCGTCGCGGACGCAGACGGCCGAGGGCGACGGCGGGGCGTGCTTCCCCGCGGGCACCACGTACACCTGGGGCGGCGCCGTCCGCGTGGCAGCCCTGACGACCGACGCCGCGGCCGGCAACGCCGTCGAGATCCGGGTGTTGCGCGACGCGGTCCGCAGCACCTTCGGCAGGCAGATCGAACTGACCGGCCCGGACGGCGTCCGGGTGGGCGACGACATCGGGGACGAGATCGCCGACGCGCCCCGCTCCGAGCGCGTCTCCTTCGGATCGGACGACTCGCGTGCCTGGCAGCTCCTGCTCCGCGAAGGGTGGGCGGACCGGCACCACGACGACGGTGACGACCACGAGTCGGGCAAGCGCACCGACGATGCCGGGACCAACGGGGTCTCCGCGCTGACGAACGAGACGACCGTCACGGTGCTCGGTTCACCGATGCCCGTCCACGCGCAGCGCAGCTGCTGACAGCGAGCAGAGCGCAGCTGCTGAACCGGTTCAGACCCGCAGGGTCGTGATCACCGGGAAGTGGTCGCTGGCGAACCAGGTCTCGGGGCCGTCGTGGTCGATCACCACGCGGTCCACGGCGTTGATGCCCCGGGTGAGCACCCAGTCGATCCGCTCGGCCGAGTCGACCGGCGGCTGCCAGTCGTTGAACGTGGCGGTGCGGTCGGACGGGTCACCCGCAGCCAGCCAGGCGTCTTCGAACCCGGCTTCGGCGAACACCCGCGATGCCGTGCCGGTGCCCGCGGGTTCGTTGCAGTCCCCGGCGAACACGACCGGCCCGGTGGTGCCGGCCAACCGTTCGGCGATGAGCGCGGCGCTCCGGCCCCGGACCTCGTCACCGTGCGGTCCGGGCTCGTGGTCCAGATGTGTGGTGAGCAGGGTGAACGCGGGACCCTCGGCGTCGAGGAACCGGGCGTGGTTCGCGATCCGCGGGTACAGGCTGCCCCAGGTGTTCGAGACGGGCTCGTCCGGGGTGTCCGACAGCCAGAACGACCCCTCGTCGGACGGGCGGAAGCGGTCGCGGCGGTAGAAGACGGCCGCGTGCTCGCCGGCGTCGCCGCCCTCGCGCCCCTGCCCGACGTCGGCGTGGTCCGGCAGACCGGCACGCAGGTCGTCCATCTGGTGGGCGAAGGCCTCTTGCACGCACAGCACGTCGGGGTCGTGTCGACGGATGACGTCGAGCACGACCGGTAGTCGGGCCGGCCAGTCGTGCGCGGGGTCCGGGTTCTTGATGTTGTAGGTCATCAGGACGATCGGGCGTGCGGCGCTGGTCACTCCACGAACCTACCGACCGGTCCCCCGGCGGGTTCCCATCAGTTGATGCAGGTGCCCTCGGTGCCGTAGTTGTGCACGTCGGTCGACTTGGGCGTCGGTTCCTTCGCGGGCTTCTTCGTCGGCTTCGAGCCCGAGCCGCCGGTCGCCGGCGTCGAGGCCCCGGCGCTCGGCTCGGTCGCGACCGGCTTCGCGGTCTTGCCGTCGGTGCCGAGCACCAGGGTGACACCGGTCACGCTGGCGGTGCGGACGGCGACGGCGCCGGGGACCGCGGACACGACGGCCTTCGCCTGCGCCTCCTGGCCGGCGGGGTACTGCACCTGCGTCGTCTTCGTCGTCGCGGACGAGCCGGCCGGCGGGACCTGGAAACCGCGGGCGGTCAGGACCTGGCCGGCCGCGGTCGCAGCACCCTCGACCCCGCTGCCGTTCAGCACGGTGACCGAGGTGTTCGCGGGCTGCGCGCGGCGGGCCTTCGTGTACGCCTCGGGCTGCCCCACCAGGCCCTGCACGAACGCGGGCAGTCCGACGGTGTCGACCTCGACGATGGACAGCGGCGAGCCGTTCACGTAGATGGTCGGGGTGCCGAGGGTCGGGATCGTGGCCGACTGGATGTTGCCGGGCCGCAGGTTGCGCATCTGCGAGGCGAGGTCGATCAGGTCGGTGTCGGTCTGGATCGATCCACCGACGGCCTTGAGGATGTTGCCCATCTTCACGGGGTTGAGCAGCGTGCCGGCCGACGTGACCTTCCGTGCCTCCTGCGACAGGAAGTACTGCTGGCGCACGTTGCGGTCCAGGTCGCCGTTCGGCAGGCCGTGGCGCTGGCGCACGAAGGACAGCGCCTCCTTCGCGTTCAGCGAGGACTTGCCCGCGGGCAGGTTGACGCCGGAGTAGGGGTCGTTCGTCGCCTGGTTCAGGCAGACCTCGACCGGTCCGAGCTCCTTGACCACCTGGTAGAAGCCGAGCAGCGAGACGCGGACGTAGTGGTCGATCTGCAGGCCGCTCAGGTTCTCGATGGTCTTGATGAGCATCTTCGCACCGCCGGTGTCCCCACCGCCGTTGAGCGTGCCGTAGTAGAAGGCGCTGTTGAGCTTGCCCTTGCCGACGTCGGGGATGTCGACGTACGAGTCACGGGGGAACGAGATCATCGTCGCCTGGCTGCCGTCGGCGCTGATGTGCAGCACGATCATCGTGTCGGTGTTCGTCGCACCGCCGTCGTCCTGGGTGCTGAGTTCGGCGAGCTGCTCCGGGGTGGCGTTGTCCGGACGGTGGTCGTCGCCGACGAGCAGGATGTTCTGCGCCTTGCCGTCGACGTCGTCCTTGGTGTCCTTCTTGCCGGTGATCGCGTTGACGATCGTGACGCCGTCGGACAGCTGGTTGTACGCGTAGCCCGCGTACCCGACGCCCAGCAGGAGGGCCATCGTGAGCACCCCCGCGACGGCCGGGAACACCACGCCCGCCCGACGCTTCTGGCGCCCGTGGCGCGGCGTCGCGGCACCGCGGCGCGCGGGCTCGGTCGTCTGCTCGGGTTCGTTGCTCACCGGGAAACCATAACCGGCGAGTGGACGGACGACATGGGATGCGCCTGGAAGGTCACCCCGTAGTGGCCGTCACCACCTGAGTGACGGAACGGTGTCCGCGGTGCTGCCACGGGCCTCCTGTCCGTCACCGGTCACGCTCGTGACGCTAGTCGCGCGACGGGAGCAGGTGGATCGCCTCCATGGCGAGCTCGGCGGCGATCGGGTCCTTCGCGACGACGGCGTCCTTGAGCTTCGTCAGCTCGGGCAGGATCACGTCGGCCGGCAGGAGCTCGGCGAGCTCCGGCACGCGGAGCTTGAAGGAGAGCCCGTCCGTGGTCGACGCGCAGAGCTGCACGAGCGACGGGTTGCCGCACGCGTCAGCCCACATCGCGTAGATGCCGGCACCGTCACGCGCGACCTTGTCCTGCTCGTCGGCGCTCACCCGCGCGTGCACGTCGTCGAGCATCTTCACGATCTTCTTGCGCTGCGCGTCCGTGAACCGGGGCACCGCGAGCCGCACGACGCCGCCGTAGATCACGCCGAGGGTGCGGTACGCGTCGAGGAGTTCTTCCTTCGTCGGCGCCGCGACCCGGGTGTAGCGGTTCGGCGCCATCTCGATGAGGCCGGCACGGGCGAGTTCGGCGAGGGCTTCGCGGATCGGTGTGCGGGACACCCCGAGCCACGCGATGAGGTCGTCGTCGTTGAGCCGTTCCCCGGGTTCGAGCGTGCCGTCCATGATGGCGTCGCGGATCTTGTCCTGCACCGTGTCACGGAGGAGCTTGCGCTCTGCGGCGGGCTGCGTCGAGGGAACTGGCATGGGCCTAGCGTGTCACATGTCAGGGCGCGTGCGCGAGAGGCGCGAGGGCCACCAGGCCCGGTGCCCGAGGTCGTACGCCAGTGCCGGCACGAGCAGCGACCGGACCACGATCGTGTCGAGCAGCACGCCGAACGCGACGACGAACGCGATCTGCGCGAGGAACAGGATCGGGATGACGCCGAGGGCCGCGAACGTGGCGGCCAGCACGACGCCGGCGGACGTGATCACCCCGCCGGTCACCCCCAGGCCGCGCAGGACGCCCTCGCGCGGACCGTGGCGCAGTGCTTCTTCGCGCACCCGGGTCATGAGGAAGATGTTGTAGTCGACGCCCAGGGCCACCAGGAACACGAACGAGTACAGCGGCACGCTCGGGTCGGCGCCCGGGAAGTGGAACACGTGGTCGAAGACGAGAGCACCGACACCGAGGGCCGCCGCGAACGAGACGATCACGCTGCCGATCAGGACGAGCGGTGCGACGACACTGCGGAGCAGGAGCATCAGGATCAGCAGGATCACGACGAGCACCACGGGGATGATGAGCGTGCGGTCGCGGATGCCGGTGTCGTTCGTGTCGACCGCCGTCGCGGTGACGCCACCGACGATCGCGCCCGGGTCGACCCGTTCGACGGCGGTGCGGAGGTCGCGGACGGTCTGCTCGGCGGCGTCGGAGTCTGCGGCGTCCGACAGGGTCGCCTCGAGCAGGACGTCGCCGCGGGAGACGGTCGGCGCGGCGCTGCCTGCGGTGTCCCCGGTCACCGGGACGGTGCCGGCGGGGCTGTCCTTCGCCGCGGCCACGACACCGTCGACCCCGTCGACCGCCGTGATCGCGTCGACGAGCTGGTCGAGGTCCCGCTCGGCGCCGATCACCTGCGCGGGGCTGCCGGAGCCGCCGGGGAAGTGGTCGGCCAGCACGTCCTGCCCGTCGCGTGCCTGGGACGACCCGATGATCAGGTCGCTCTGCGGCACACCGTCGGCCTTGAGCCCGAACAGGCCGGTGCCCATCGCGAGCAGTCCGACCGTGCAGACGATCCACACCACCCGCGAACGACGGGCGACGAGCCGGCCGACGCGTGCCCAGACACCTCGGGCGTCGGGGCCGGTGAGCACGGGGTGGGCGCTGCCGTGCACGGGACGGAGGGGCCAGAACGCCGCACGGCGGAACGCGAGCAGCAGCGCGGGCAGGAGCGTCAGGGCGGCGAGCAGGCTGAACGCGATGCCGATGGCGGCGACGGGGCCGAGCGCCTTGTTCGAGTTGAGGTCGGACAGCAGCAGGCAGAGCACCCCGACGATCACCGTGCCGCCCGAGGCCAGGATCGGCTCGAGGCTCCCGCGCAGCGCGGCCTTCGTCGCGTCCCAGCCGGTGCGGTGGTCACGCAGGGCCTCACGGAAGCGCGCGGTGTACAGGAGCGCGTAGTCGGTCGCGGCACCGATCACCAGGATCGACAGGATCCCCTGCACCTGCCCGTTGACCGTCACGATGTCGGCCTTGGCGAGCCACCAGACCACGAGGATCGAGGCACAGAGGGCGAACGTGGCGGTCCCGAGCACCAGGACCGGGAGCAGGGGGGATCGGTAGACGATGATCAGGATCACGAAGACCGCGGCGAGCGCCACCCCGAGCAGCAGCCCGTCGATGCCGGCGAAGGCCTCGGTCAGGTCGGCGGTGAACCCGGCCGGACCGGTGACGTACCCGCGCACACCGGACGGCAGCGCATCGTCCACGTCGGCCCGGACGGCTTCGACCGCGGCGCCGGTCTCGGCGTCCTGGGTGAGCGTCGCGACGATCTCGACCGCATCGCCGTCCTCGCTCGGGATCACCGGGCTGACGGCCTCGACGTCCGCGCGGTCGGACAGCGTCGTGGTGAGCGCCTTCGCGTCGGCGAGGTCGGTCGAGGTCAGTCCCCCGTCACGCTCGAGGACGATGATCGCGGGTGCCCCGGACTCGTCGCGGAACTCCGAGGACCGCTCCTGCACCTTCGTGGCGTCGGCGGAGGCGGGCAGGAACGAGGTCTGGTCGTTGGTGGAGACCTCGGAGATCTTGCCGAAGAACGGACCGCCGACCGAGGCGATGCCGAGCCAGACCACGATGACGAGCGCGGGGAGGACGATGCGGAGGAAGCGGGACACGTCGGCGAGCGTACACCGATCGTCAGCATGCTGATTACTTGACGATCGCGCGCACCGCCCACCGTAGAATCACGACATGGAGGACACGACCGAGCAGTGGCCCCTCGGACGACTGCTGTCCGCGGCCGCACGCTCCGTCGAGCGGGACTGGGACGAACGACTCCGGGCCATCGGGCTCTCGCACGCCGCGGTGGTCGCGATCGACATCCTCATCAGGACCGGCCCGACCGGCGCCGACACCATCGCCCGCACGGCCCGGGTCCAGCCGCAGACGATGTCCCGCACCCTCGAGCGGATGGAGCGCGACGGCCTGGTCGAGCGCACCCCGCACGCCGCGGACCGTCGCCGCCGCGTGGTCCGCGTGACGCCGGCCGGCCGGTCGGCCTGGGAGACCGCGCGGCACATCGAGCGCGAGGTCCTGCCCGAGGACGCCGCCCTGCGGGTCGCGCTTCGCGAGGTCCTGGCGAAACCACAGCAGGACTGAAACGCTGTACTTGAAATACCACATGCGATAAGATCCTCGGGTCGGTTGCTCGCCGACCCGAACCCGCAGGAGTCCCCCGCATGTCCGAACGTCGCGCGGCCCGGGCGGCCGCTGACCACGCCCACCGCACCGCCATCCGCAGCACGCGCCGGCGACGGCCCTTCCTGGTCGCCCTGGTGGCGACGCTCGGCTCACTCGTCGGCATCGCCGTCGTGGTCGCCGTCGTCGCGAGTGTCTTCGTCGGCGGGCTCGCGCGGAGCTTCGACGCCGGTCGTGACACCATCGCCGACCCGTTCCCCGACGGTGCACGGCCCAGCGCCACGGGCGGCGAGAACATCCTGCTCATCGGGTCCGACGCCCGCGCACAGGGCGGCCCCGAGGGTGCACGGCCCGAACTCGGCGGGCGGTCGGACACGCTGATGCTCGCGCACGTCCCCGCCGATCGACAGCACGTGTACCTCATGTCGATCATGCGTGACTCGTGGGTCGAGGTCCCCGGACACGGGCGGGCGAAGATCAACGCCGCGTACTCCTGGGGCGGGGTCGCCCTCACCACCCAGACCGTCGAACAGCTCCTGGACGTCCGGATCGACCACGTTGCCGAGATCGACTTCGCCGGGTTCGAGGACATGACCGATGCCCTCGGCGGCGTCACGGTCGACTCACCCGTGGCGTTCTCGGCGCGGGGCCACGACTTCACCACCGGGGCGAACCGGCTCGACGGGGCCGCCGCGCTCGCCTTCGTCCGGGAGCGCTACGCCTTCGCCGACGCCGACCACACCCGCGTCCGCAACCAGCAGGCGTTCATGCGCGGCGTCGTGGACGGGCTGCTGTCCCGCGACACCGTCACGAACCCCGGGCGCATCCAGGACTTCGTCACCGCGACGAGCGAGCACCTGTCGGTCGACGCGGGCCTGTCGTTCTCACGACTGGTCGGACTGGGCTGGTCGCTCCGGGGCGTCGGAGCAGACGACCTGGTGACCTTCACGGTGCCGACCGCGGGCTCCGGCACCTCGCCGGACGGGCAGTCGATCGTCACGCTGAACGGGCTCGAGGTCTCCTCGCTGTCCCAGGCGCTCCGCTCCGACGACGTCGCCGGCTGGCTCACCGACAACCCGCAGTAGCCCCCGCCTCGCGCACGACGACGCCCCACGACTCGAGGTCGTGGGGCGTCGTCGTGTTCGGTCTGCGGAGAGATCAGGCGGGGAGCTGGAGCTCCTGGCCGGAGTAGATCAGGTTCGCGTCGTCGATGGTCGACGTGTTCGCGGCCCAGAGCTGCTTCCAGCCGCCCTCGATCTTGAGCTTCGTCGCGATCGTGTCGAGCGTGTCACCCGAGGCGATCGTGTACGTCTTGCCGCTCGTCTTGACCGGGGCCGGCTTGCTCGGCGTGGTCGCTGCCGGGGCCGGCGTCGACTCGGTGGTGCTCGGCGCGGCCTGCTGCGGGGCAGCCTGCTCGGCGGGGGCCGGAGCCGGAGCCGCCGGCTGCGGGGCGGCCTGCTCGGCCGGAGCCGGAGCCGGCGCGGGCGCCGGCGCGGCCGCTGCGGGAGCCGCACCGCTGGTGCCGCTCAGTCCGAGCTGGGCGGAGCATGCGGGCCAGGCACCCCAGCCCTGCGAGGCGAGGACGCGCTCGGCGACGGCGATCTGGGCCTCGCGGCTGGCGGAGGCGGGGTTGCCAGCGCCACCGTTCGCCTGCCAGGTGCCGAGGTTGAACTGCAGGCCGCCGTAGTAGCCGTTGCCGGTGTTGATGGCCCAGTTGCCGCCGGACTCGCACTGCGCGAGCTGGTCCCAGGTCGAACCGGACGCTGCGTTCGCGGGGGTTGCCGCGAGGCCGACACCGGTCGCGGCGATGCCGGCGAACGCCAGGCCGCCGACGATGGTGCGGGTACGGGAAAGCTTCTTCATGTGATTGCTCCACCGGGGTCACGAGCCGCATCTGCTGCGGGATCCACTGCCCACCCCGACCGATCGCGGTCAGTTGTGGGGTGCGCCACCGGGGGCAGTGGTCATCGGGCCGGCGGCACCTCGGTCGGCAACCATAGGAAACTCTTCACCGTTATCAAACTGAGACAAACGGTTCTACCCGTTCATGCTATGTACCCCTGGCGGAAACCTGTACGCCTCGATTCCCATGGCCATGGTCATCGACCCGTACCCGGGTACGTCACCTTGGCAATTCCCTGGCAATGACGACCGGGAGGCCCGGATCACGCCCGCGACAGGAGCGTGACGGCCTCGAGATGGCCGGTCTGCGGGAACATGTCGAGCACCCGGGCCCGTCGGAGCCGGAACGACGGCATGCGGGCCAGGTCCTTCGCCAGGGTCACCGGGTTGCAGCTCGAGTAGACGACGTGCTGCACGTCCGACTCCTCGAGCCAGGTCGACAACCGCTCGCCGATCCCGCGACGCGGCGGGTTCACCACGACGAGTTCGGGCACCGCATCCGGACGGGTCCGGAGGGCGTGCTCCGTGGCGTCGTCGGCGGCGAACCGGACGCCCTCGAGCCCGGCCTCACGCGCCGACTGCTTCGCCGAGCGGATCGCCTCGGCGCTCGACTCGATGCCGGTCACCGCGCGGCCGGGACGAGCGGCGTGCAGCGCGAACCCGCCGACGCCGCAGTACAGGTCCCACATCGACGCGGGATCGAGTTCGTCGATCCAGGTCGAGGCCTGCGCGTACAGCTCGGTCGCGACGCCGGTGTTCGTCTGGAAGAAGCTCTGCGGCCGCAGGTGCATCGTGATCCCGCCGAGGCGCATCGGCAGGGTCTCCTGCTCGGTGAGCACGACCTCGCGGTCGCCCTCGGTGACGGCCTTGTGCTCGGGCAGCAGGTTGGCGGTCACGACGACCGCGTTCGGCAGCGCGGCGCGCAGGGTGTCGAGGTGCTGTCGGAGTCGCGGCAGCTGCCCCTCCGAACGCAGCACGAACCGGATCATCAGCTCGCCGTCGGGCGACTCGGTGACCAGGACGTACTTCAGCTCACCGCGGCGTGCGGCGACGTCGTACGGGATCAGCCCCGCGGTGGTGACGAACCCGGCCAGGACGGGCAGCGCGTGCCGGATGCCGGGGGTGCAGATCCCGCAGTGCCGCAGGTCGACCCCGCGCTGCCGGTGGTCGAGGATGCCGACGGTCGGGTGCTCGACGGACCCGCCGACGACCATCTTCGCCTTGTTCCGGTACCCCGACTCCGGGCTCGTGATCGCCGGTGACCAGGAGACCGCACCGGGACCCCCGGCGGCCTCGACGGCGTCGTGCAGGAGCTCGCGCGTCCGGAGTTCCTTGTCGAGGACCTGGTCGGCGTAGGGCTGGCCCATGAGCGTGCACGACCGGCACACCCCGCGGTCGAAGTAGTCGCACTGCATGGCCGAGTCAGGATACGGCAGCGTCCCGCGTCGTCGTGACGATCCGGTACACCGAGGTCGTCGCCGTCAGGAAGAGCGTCGTGCCGTCGTCGCCACCGAAGCACAGGTTCGACGTGACCTCGGGGACGGCGACCTCGCCGATGCGTGCCCCGGCCGGGTCGAACACGACGACGCCGCGGTGGGACGACGACCAGACGTTGCCGTGCACGTCGACCCGGATGCCGTCCGGCGCGCCTTCGCCCGGCTCGAGCCGCGCGAACACCCGACCGTTCTTCAGCAGGTCGCCCCGGCGGTCGTACGCGCGGATGACCGGCTCGTCGCCCGACGAGCTCGCGATGTACAGCACCCGCTCGTCCGGGTCGAACGCCAGGCCGTTCGGCTCGTCGAGGTCGGTCGCCACGGGCCGCAGGTCCTCGCCCGCCGGTCCGCACCGGAACACCCAGTGGTCGCCGTACTCGCGGACGCCGGGGTGTCCCTCGCGCGGCTGGGTGATGCCGTAGGCGGGGTCGGTGAACCAGACACCGCCGTCCCGCGCGACGACGACGTCGTTCGGGGAGTTGAACCGGACGCCGTTCCACGTGTCGACGATCGGTGTGACGACCCCGTCGCGGTCACGCTCCACCCGGCGCAGGCCGTGCGAGCACTGCACGACGCTGCCGTCGCGGTCGAGCGTGCGGCCGTTGGTGAACTCGACACCGTCGGCGTACACCGAGGTCTCCCCGGAGTCGGCGTGCCACTGCAGGATCCGGTCGCCGGGGATGTCGGACCACCGCAGCGTCCGCGTGGTCGGGATCCAGCAGGGACCCTCGGCCCAGGTGCTGCCGGTGGCGATGCGGTCGAGCGCGTCGGGGTCCGGCACGAGGTCGTCGAGCAGCACGGGTTCTCCTTCGAACGGGGTGCCCACACTACTTTCCTCAGGCTGCGGCGGCGGCCTCACTGCGCCGTCGGACGGCCTTCTCGATCGCGGAGATCGCGAAGCCGAGCAGGATCGACGCCACGACGGCGACGGTCGTGACGAGGAAGGGCTGCTCGCGGCTCCAGCGCCCGGTGGCCGCGGCGATGCCGACGCAGTACGCGGCCCACACGACGTCGGCGAGCACGCAGCTGACCAGGAAGCGCCGGAGGTCGAGCCCGCTGTCCGCGCCGACCAGGTTCGTCGTCAACCGGCCCATCGGGATGAAGCGTCCGAGCACCGCGATGCGCCCGGGAGCGGCGCGGTAGCGGCCGTCGATGGCGTCGCGGGCCGCGCGGACCTTCGGACGCGCGAACCAGGACCGCGAACCGAGGTCGACGGAGCGCGCCAGGTGGTACAGCCCGAGGTCGCCGAGGACCATGCCGATCGACGCCGCGACGACGAGGAAGAGCACCGGCAGGAGCCCACCGTCGCCACCGACCAGGAGCGTGCCGATCGCGACGACGAGTGCCTGGCTGGGGAGGAAGACCGCCACGCTGCCGACGGCGAGCACCAGGCCGACCACGAGGAAGGCCCACGGGGTGCCGACGAGCTGGACGACCAGGTCCTGTGCTGCGTCCACGACTCACCCTCCACGGGCACCGGAGGGAGCGCACCGGCCTCCATCTTCGCAGGTCGGCGGCGCGCCGCTCACGTCCGGTCGACGATCGCCCGCATCGCCGCGGCCGCGTCGTCCGGGCGTCCGTCCACCACGGCACCGGCGAGCGCGAGGTGGAGGCCGACGTCGTGCCGGTCCGGACGGATGCTCCCGCGTTCCAGCAGGACCTGGCCCACGACCCGGTGCAGGCGTCGGTACAGCGTGTTGCCGGACAGGTCGAGCACGAGCGCGTGGAGCCGCACGTCCGCGGTCACGAAGTCGGGGCGGTCGTCGCGGGTCGCGGCGGCCGCGAGCTCGTCCGCGGTGGTGCGGAGCGCCTCCCGTCGGTCCGCACAGGCGTCGAGCGCCGCTCGCCGGGCTGCCGCGGCGGCCGCGGCGGGTTCGACCGCCGCGCGCAGCTCGCGGAGTTCGACCGCGACCCGGTCGCCGTCCGGGCCCCGCAGGCGCCACCGCACCACGCGCGGGTCCAGGACGTCCCACCGATCCGCATCGAGGACGGTGACGCCGACCCGGCGCCTGGCGGTGAGCAGGCCGAGGGCGACGAGGACACGCACCGCCTCGCGGACGATGCTGCGACTGGCACCCGTCCAGGCCACCAGGTCGTCGACGCTCCGGCGGCTCCCCGCGGCCAGGGTGCCGGAGACCACGGCGTCACCGACCTGGTCGAGGACCCGATCGAAGGTGCTCGTCACCGCTGGGAGACCGGCGACAGCACGAGCTCGTCCACGCGGACGTGAGCCGGCGCCCCGAGCACGAAGGCGACGGTCCGCCCCACGTCCTCCGGCTGGAGCATGCGCTGGCGGGCGGCCGCGTCGGGGACCTCCGGCCGCTGGTCCAGGAAGTCCGTCGCGACGTCGCCCGGGCACAGGTGTGTGGCACGCACGCCGTGCTCGGCCTCCTGCTGGTTCAGGCTCCGGACGACCGATCCGAGCGCGGTCTTGCTCGCCGAGTACGCCACGCCGGCCCCGGGCTGGAAGGACCACCCGGCGTACGAGGACACGACGACCACGACACCGCCGGACGAGCGGAGTGCCGGCAGCGCGGCGTCCACGACGGTGACGGCCGCGGTGAGGTTCGTGTCCACGATCGCCCGGAAGTCGGTCAGCGACTGGTCGTCCCACCGGCGTCGCGGGGCGTTGAGCCCGGCCGCCAGCAGGAGTCCGTCGAGCCGGCCGTGCCGCTCGAGCACGACGTCACGTGCGGCGGCCACGGCTGCGGGGTCGTTCGCGTCGAGGGGCAGGACGTCCGCGGTCCCGCCGGTTGCCCGGATGGCGCCTGCGACCTGCTCGAGTCGGTCCGCGCGACGCCCGCTCAGCACCACGGTCCAGCCGTCCCGTGCCGCCGCCTCGGCACCCGCGGCCCCCATGCCGCTGCCCCCACCCGTGACCCAGAGCACACGCTGATCCGTCATGCTCGAATAGTATGCCTATTCAAGGCACCGACGACGGGAGCAACGATGCACCTCGACCTGACCGACCGCGTGGTCGTCGTGACCGGCGCAGCGCGAGGGATCGGCCGCACGCTCGCCGACCGTTTCGTCGACGAAGGGTGCCGCGTCGTCGCACTCGACCTGGCCTTCGAACCGGACTTCCCGCTCGAGCACGTCGTGTGCAACGTCGCCGAACCGCAGTCCGTGCGCGACGCCGTGGACGAGGTCGTCAGGCGGCACGGCACGATCGACGTCCTGGTGAACAACGCCGGCATCAACGTCACGGGCACGGTCGCCGAACTGCAGTGGGACGCCTGGCGCCGCTGCATGGACGTCAACCTCGGTGGCACGTTCCTGATGAGCCAGGCCGTCGCACCGGTGATGCAGGCGGCCGGGCGCGGTCGGATCGTCAACGCCGCGTCGTTCGCGGCGATCGTGCCGAGCGTCGGGAGCGCGGCCTACGCGGCGTCGAAGGCCGCGGTCGTCTCGTTCACCCGGGTCCTGGCGTCCGAGCTCGGCCCGTGGGGGATCACCGTGAACGCGTACGCACCCGGCATGGTGCCGACGGCGATGAACGGCTTCGCGACGATGCCGACCGAGGCACAGGACCGTCTGCTGGACACGCTGTCACTCCGCCGGTGGGAGACTCCGGACGACGTCGCCGACCTGCTCGTCTTCCTGGCGAGCGACGCCTCGGGGTACATCACGGGCACCCTGCTCGACGTCTCCGGCGGCAAGCTCGCGACCCAGATCCCCGCCCGCGCACACGGTCGGACCTGAGCGGACTGCTGTCCGGCCGCACAGGTTCTCCACATGGCTCGCTTCGTAAGCTGTGAGAGCCCAGTGAGCCGGACTGCCGCCCGACCCCGAGGAGGTGCCCGATGGTCTTCGTCCTCGTCGCGTTCGCGATCGTCGCCCTGATCGTCCCCGCACTGACCCCCGTCCTCGGGCGCCGCGTCTTCTTCGTCGCAGCCCTCGCCCCCGCCGCCGCCGCGGTGCTGACGATCGCCCAGACCGACGCCGCCCTGCACGGCAGCGTCGTCGAACGGCACCAGTGGGTCCCCCAGCTCGACCTCGACGTCACGCTGCGGATGGACGCCCTGTCGTGGGTCCTCGCCCTCGTGGTGTCGATCGTCGGCGCGTTGGTGCTGGTCTACTGCGCCTCGTACTTCGAGCGGGACGAACCCGGGCTCGGTCGGTTCGCCGGGGTCCTGACCGCCTTCGCCGGCTCGATGTACGGGCTCGTGATCGCCGACGACGTCATCGTGCTGTTCGTCCTGTGGGAGGCCACGACGGTCTTCTCCTACCTGCTCATCGGGCACGACGCCGCGAAGCGCGCCAGCCGTGCCGCCGCCATGCAGGCGCTCGTGGTGACCACCGCCGGCGGCCTGGCGATGCTCGCGGGTCTCGTGATGCTCTCGGTCGCAGCGGGTACGACGTCGCTGTCCGGGATCGTCGCCGACCCCCCGAGCGGCACAGTCGTCTCGGTGTCGGTGGTCCTGGTGCTGCTCGGAGCACTGACGAAGTCGGCGATCGTGCCGTTCCACTTCTGGCTGCCCGCCGCGATGGCCGCGCCCACCCCGGTCAGCGCGTACCTGCACGCCGCGGCGATGGTGAAGGCCGGCATCTACCTGGTGGCCCGGCTCGCCCCCGCGTTCGCGCTGCTCGACGGCTGGCGCGAGACCATCACGCTGCTCGGTGTCGCCGGGATGCTCGTCGGTGGGTACCGGGCGCTGCGCCAGACCGACCTGAAGCTCCTGCTCGCCTACGGCACCGTGGCGCAGCTCGGGTTCCTGGTGCTCGCCGCCGGATGGGGCGCCCCCGCGGTCGCCCTCGGCGGGGTCGCGCTGCTCGTGGCGCACGCCGCCTTCAAGTCCACGCTCTTCCTGGTCGTCGGTGCGATCGACCACGTCGCCGGCACGCGCGACCTCGGTCGGCTCAGCGGACTCGGCCGTGCCCGCCCGTGGCTGGCGGTCGTCGCGGTGCTCGCGCTGGTGTCGATGGCCGGGATCCCGCCCACGATCGGGTTCGTCGCGAAGGAAGCCGTGCTGACCGGCTTCACCGAGTCGCTGCACGGCCCCGACGCCGGCTGGGCGTGGTTCGCCCTGGTCGGCGTGACCGTCGGCTCGGTGCTCACCGTGGCGTACTCGCTGCGCTTCCTGTGGGGCGCCTTCGCCCGGAAGCCCGGCGTCGCGACCACCGAGCCGCACGCCCTGCACGGCCTCGCCGTCGTCCCCTCGGTCCTCGCGCTCACCGGCCTCGCCCTCGGCCTGCTCACCCCGGTGGTCGCGCACGGCATCGAGCCCGCTGCGACGACCGCGGCGCTCGGCGGCGAAGCGGTCCCGCACCTCGCGCTCTGGCACGGCCTGGAGCCCGCGCTCGGCCTGTCCGCGATCACCCTGGTCGGCGGCCTCGCACTGTTCGCCCTGCGCCGACCGGTCGAGGCGATCCAGCACCGGCTCGCCGGGTTCCCGAGCGCCGCGGGCACGTACCGGCACGGGATGCGGCTGCTCGACCGCGGAGCGACCGGGCTCACCGCGAGCCTGCAGCGCGGCTCGCTCCCCTACTACCTGACGGTGATCCTGTCGGTGTTCGTCGCCGGGGCGCTCGCCAACCTGGTGCTCGGTGGTCCGTGGGAGTTCCACGTCCGCTTCGCCGACTCGTGGGGCCAGATCCCGGTGATGATCGTGATGTCGATCGCCGGCGTCGCGGTGCTCACGGCGAAGACCCGGTTCGCCGCCGCCGTCCTGGTCGGCGTCACCGGCTACGGCCTCTCGGTGCTATTCGTCCTGCACGGCGCCGTCGACCTCGCCCTGACGCAGCTCGTGGTCGAGACCGTCACCCTGATCGCCTTCGTCCTGGTCCTGCGCCGACTGCCCCCGCGCATCGCGACGACGAACCCGTCGCGGTTCCGCATCGTGCGGGCCCTGTTCGCCGGGCTGGCGGGGCTGACGCTCGCCATCGTCGTCGTCGTCGCTGCCTCGGCCCGCACCGCGCGTCCCCTCTGGCCGGACCTGCCCGCGCTGACGAGCTCGTTCGGGCACGGTCTCAACGTGGTGAACGTCGCCCTCGTCGACCTGCGCGGCTGGGACACCCTCGGTGAACTCACCGTCGTGGTCGCCGCGGCCACCGGTGTCGCGAGCCTGATCTTCGTGAACTCGCGCGAGGACACCCTGCCCCGGCTGCGCGACCTGCCGGAGACCCTGACCGCGAACGGCGAGCGCACCGACGGTGAGCCCCGCGCCTGGCTGCCGACGAGCGCCGCGATCCCGACCGGGCGTTCGGCCCTGCTCGACGTGGTCGTCCGGTTGCTGTTCCACGGCCTGATCGTGCTGTCGGTCTACCTGCTGTTCGCCGGGCACAACGCCGCCGGTGGCGGGTTCGCCGGTGGCCTGGTCGCCGGCATCGCGCTCGCGGCCCGCTACCTGGCCGGCGGACCGGCCGAACTCGGCGCCGCGGCCCCGGTGCGCGCCGGTCGCCTGCTCGGCCTGGGGGTCGCGACGGCCGCGATCACCGCGATCGTGCCGCTGTTCTTCGGCCGCGAAGCCCTGTACTCCGAGTTCTTCGAGGCCACCGTCCCGGTCCTCGGCCACGTCGAGTTCGTCACCGCAACGTTCTTCGACATCGGCGTGTACCTGGTCGTCGTCGGCCTGGTGCTCGACGTCCTCCGCAGTCTCGGGGCCGAGGTCGACCGGCAGCGCCTCGAGGACGCCTCGACCCCGACACGCGACACCACCGAGGAGTCCGTCGGCGACACCCTCGATGCCCCCACCCCGGAAGGGAGCGCCACGTGACCGTCACCCTCGTCCTCGTGATCGCCATGGCGGTGCTGTTCTCGTGCGGCGTCTACCTGCTGCTCGAACGCTCCCTGACGCGGATGCTCCTCGGCTTCCTGCTGCTCGGCAACTCGCTCAACCTGCTGCTGCTGGTGATGTCCGGTGCCGCGGGCGACCCGCCGATCGGCAAGAGCGCCGAGGGCATCACCGACCCGCTCCCCCAGGCGTTCGCCCTGACCGCGATCGTCATCACCTTCGCCGTCAGCGCGTTCCTGCTCGCCCTGATCCACCGGTCGTGGCAGCTGTCCCGTGCCGACGAGGTCGAGGTCGACGAGGCCGACGCCGCCATCGGCCGCGACCGCGACGAGCCGGCCGACGAGGACCCGGAGACCACCACCGACGCAGAACAGGAGGCGACCCGATGACCTGGCTCGTCCCGCTCCTCGTCCTCGTCCCGCTGCTCGGTGCCGCGGTCGCGCTCGGACTCCTCCGGCACCAGAAGCTCCAGCGCGCGATCACCGTCGTGGTGCTCGTCGTGGCCCTGGCCGTCGCCGCCACGCTCATGGTCCTGGTCGACCGGCACGGCACGATCGTGGTGCAGGTCGGCGGCTGGGACGCCCCGTACGGCATCTCGCTCGTCGTCGACCGGCTGAGCGCCCTGCTGCTCACCGTCAGTGCGAGCGTCCTGCTGCTCGTCCTGCTGTTCTCGATCGGGCAGGGCCTGGCCGCCGACGACGAGGACGCCCCGGTCACGATCTTCTACCCGACCTACCTGGTGCTCGCGGCGGGTGTGCTCGACTCGTTCATCGCCGGCGACCTGTTCAACCTGTACGTCGCGTTCGAGATGCTGCTGGTGGCGAGCTACGTGCTCATCACCCTGGGCGGCAGTGAACAGCGTGTCCGGGCGGGCACGACGTACATCGTCACGAGCCTGATCGCGTCGGCGATCTTCCTCGCCGCCATCGGCCTGGTCTACGGCGCCACCGGCACGGTGAACATCGCCCAGATCAGCGAACGCGTCGCCGACCTTCCGGAGCACGTGCAGCTGCTCCTGCACACGATGCTGCTGATCGGGTTCGGCATCAAGGCGGCGGTGTTCCCGCTGGCGTTCTGGCTGCCGGACTCGTACCCGACGGCCCCGGCACCGGTCACGGCGGTCTTCGCGGGCCTGCTGACGAAGGTCGGCATCTACGCGATCATCCGGCTCGAGACGGTGATCTTCCCGCGGCCACAGCTCAACGAGGTGCTGCTGGTGGTCGCGGCGCTGACGATGGTGGTCGGGGTGCTCGGCGCGGTGTCGCAGACGGACGTGAAACGACTGCTGTCCTTCACGCTGATCAGCCACATCGGCTTCATGGTGATGGGCGTCGGCCTCGGCACCGTCGCGGGCACGGCGGCCGCGGTGTTCTACACGGTGCACCACATCGTCGTGCAGACCACGCTGTTCCTGGTGTCCGGCCTGATGGAACGCGTCGGCGGGACGACCTCGACCCGGTCGCTCGGCGGACTGCTGAAGGCCGCACCACTGCTGGCCGCCCTGTACCTGATCCCCGCGTTCAACCTGGGTGGCATCCCGCCGTTCTCCGGCTTCATCGGCAAGCTCGGCCTGTTCCGCGCCGCCGCCGAGGACGGCTCCCCGATGGCCTACGTCACCATCGGCGCCGGCGTCGTCACATCGCTGCTCACCCTGTACGCGCTGATGCGGGTCTGGGACGCCGCCTTCTGGCGGCCGAAGCCCGCCGCCGAGGCCGCGGCCCCGCACGCGACGAGCGCCGAACCGCACGCCCACCTGCGGTCGCCGGAACCGGCGCCGCTCACCGTCTCCGAGGAGACGGGCGAGGCGTACCACCCGGGAGGCTCGGTGACGGTCACCGACGCACCGCACGCGGCCACCGCCTCCAGTCCGACCACCGGCGCGACCGAGGCGGTCGGCGAGGCCCCCGAGAAGGTGCGCCTGCCGCGCATGCTCGTCGGTGTGACGACCGTCGCGGTGCTCGGGTCCGTCGCCCTGACCGTCGTCGCCGGCCCGCTCTACGGCTACGCGACCCGCGCAGCGGAGTCGCTGGAGTCACCCGACCGCTACGTGCAGGCCGTGCTCGGAGGTGAGCGATGACCGACGTCCGCCGCATCTCGAACGCCAGGCGGATCGCCCTGGCGTGGCGCTACGACGTGCCCCTGGTCGCGGGGCTCACCGTGCTGTGGGCGCTGCTCTGGGGGTCGTGGACCCCGCTGACGCTGCTCTGCGGCATCGTCGTGGCGCTCATCGTCACCCAGGCGCTGCCGCTCCCGCCGGTCCCGTTGTCCGCACGGTTCTCGATCGTGCACGTGCTGCGGTTCCTGGTGGTGTGGTCCGGGCTGGTCATCGTGGCGTCGTTCCGGGTCGCCTGGGTCGCGTTCCGCCCGCGCGGTGTGCGGCGCAGCTCGATCACGCTCGTGCAGCTGCACTCCACGTCCGAGATGACCTTCACGCTCGCCACCCTCGCGGTCTCGCTCGTGCCCGGGTCGTACGTCGCCGACGTCGACCTGCGGCGCCGCCGGCTGCTGCTCCACGTGCTCGACACCGAGCGCCTGGAACAGGTCGACGACGAACGCCGGATGGCACTCCGGATCGAGGCCATGGTGATCCGTGCACTCGGGTCGAAGCAGGACGTCTCCGAGCTGTCCGAGCCGCTGCCGGAGGTGACCCGGTGAGCCCCGCCGTCGTGGTGATGGCCGTCGCCGTCGCGCTGGTGCTCGCGCTCCTGGGGGCGACGTTCGCCCTCGCGGTGTTCCGCATCGTGCGCGGTCCGACCATCCTCGACCGCATGATCGGCTCCGACATGGTGCTGACGACCGTGCTCGTGGTGATCGCCGCCGCGATGGTCGTCCGCCAGGACCTGACCGGCATCCCCGTGCTCGTGGTGATCTCGGCCACGAGCGTGTTCGCCACCGTCGCTGTCGCCCGGGCCGTCACCCCCTCGGCGGACCCGTCCGACGAGGGCCTGACCGCCACCACACCCGAGCGCGCCGAGGAGGACCAGTCGTGATCGAGATGATCGAGTCGTTCGTCGACGACGCCGGCCTCCGGGCCTGGATCGCCGTCGGGCTGTTGCTCGTCGGGTCCCTGCTGTCGCTCGGGGCAGGGGTCGGCATCGTCCGGTTCCCGGACCCGCTCGTCCGCCTGCACGCGATGGCGAAGCCGCAGGTGCTCGGGCTCGCCCTCGCGCTGGCCGCGATCGTCGTCGCGGTGTGGACGTGGACGGCGTTCTGGGTCGTCCTGCCGATCATGGTGTTCCAGCTGTTCCTGGTGCCGGTCTCGACGCACATGATCGCCCGCGCCGGCCTGCGAGCCGACGACTACCGGCACGAGGACCTGCTCGTCGACGACACGGAGTCCTAACGCAGGCACTTGACGGACGGGAGGCCCGTGGCGGCGTCGCCACGGGCCTCCCGTCCGTCAGGTGGTCACGTTCGCCGTCAGGCGGTCGCGACCCGGCGGGGCAGCAGCAGGTTGCCGACCGCGGCGACCACGACGATGGCGGCGGAGACCGCCGGCAGCAGCATCGCCGCTGCGGTGCCGTGCTGCTCGGCGACGTCACCCGCGATCGCGGAGGCGATCGACTGGCCGACGATGACCGCGGACCCGAGGATCGTCATGGTGGTGGCGGAGCGGCCGACGGGTGACCGGTCCGAGCCGAGGCTGTACTGGGCGACCAGGGTCGGCCCGATCCCGATGCCCATGACCGCGAGGATGACGCCCGCGGCGACGACGGAGTCGGCGCTGGCGAACGCGATCGCACCGCCGAGGAGCACGACACCGAAGACGAGCCAGCGCCAACCGAGGCCGAACGCCCGGGGGAACGCCGCCGACCCGAGCGCCAACCCGGCGGACCCGATGCCCATCAGGCCGTAGAGCAGACCGGCCTGCGAGGCCTCGCCGTGGGTCTCCATGAACGCGGTGAGCGAAGTGAGCGTCGAGCCGAAGAACAGGCCGATACCGAGGATGCCGACCACCACCACCACGAGTCGCGGGCGCAGGAGCTGCCGCGCGGGTGCCTGCGTCAGCTCCGCGTGCTGGCCGACCACGAGCTTGCCGGTCGGGTGCAGCGCGAATGCGGTGACGAACACGAACGTCAGGACCGAGGCGCCGGCGACGGCCACCCACGGCGCGATCGCGCTGGCGAGGATGCCGACCAGGAACGGCCCGATGATGAAGACGGTCTCGTCGGCGGCGGACTCGTAGGCCATGGTGCCGCTGAGGGTCTTCTCGCGCCGTGCCGGGGCCATCCGCTGGCCGATGATCGCGACGAGCCGCGTGCGGGACATCGGGGCGACCTGCGGGGCCGACGCACCGATGCAGAACGCGACCGCGAGGACCGCGAGGTCGGGCGCGGTGCCGCTGACGACGAACGGGAAGAACCCGAGCAGCGCCGCGTTCACCAGGCCGACGGGGACGAGCACCGCCCGCTGGCCGAAGCGGTCGGCCGCGGCGCCGACCATCGGGCCGAAGATCGCCGAGCCGATGCCGACGGCGGCGGAGTTGACGCCACCGAGGGCGACGGAGTCACGGGTGGCGACGACCAGTGTCAGGACGCCGACGACCATCATGGCGAACGGGAGCCGGGCGATGAACGCGACGGGGAAGTACCAACGGCCGGCGAGGGAGACGAGTGAGGCGTCGGCTGCGGCCGGAGTGGTGCCGGTGTCGCTGGTGGAACGGGTCTGGAGCATCGGGGTTGTGCCTTCTCGGCCCGACCCGGTTCGGCGGGGGCGGACCCATCGGGTGCCGCCGTTGTCCGCCGGGGAGCCGGCGGCCGGTAGATACACACTGCGTGTTCTGAACAGCGCCCATCGTACCAAGCGGGCGTCCGGGCCCCGGAGGAGTTCGGGCCGGGCTTGGTCCCGCCGGTCACGACACCCCG
>NZ_MJGM01000024.1:67593-67755 GCF_001864905.1 Curtobacterium sp. MCBA15_007 | reverse complement strand
ACCCGCGACGTGTCGCGACCGGGCCGCGCGGGCCGGCCACACGCCGGAACACGACGGAACGCGACCGGACGGCGGACGGGAGGCGCGTGGCGGCGTGCCCCGCGCCTCCCGTCCGCCGTGCCGCACGCCCAGGGCCCCGCAGCGGTCACGACACCCCGTCGG
>NZ_MJGM01000024.1:45979-66815 GCF_001864905.1 Curtobacterium sp. MCBA15_007 | reverse complement strand
ACCCGCGACGTGTCGCGACCAGTCAGCTGAGCTGACCGAGCAACGAGATGCGACCCGCCGAGGAACTGCTGCGGCGCGGCGCTCGGGTCAGGAGACCTCGCCCGCGCGGGCTCCCGCCCACAGGTCGACGTCGGTGATGCCGACGGAGTGCTCGTCGATGACGCGGAGCTCCTCGTCGGTGAACGACGTGTTCGACAGCGCGGCGACGTTGTCCTCGAGCTGCGAAACCCGCGACGCACCGATCACGAGCGAGGTCACCCGCTCGTCGCGGAGTGCCCAGGCGAGCGCGAGCTGCGCGAGGGACTGTCCGCGGGCGGCGGCGACGTCGTTCAGGGCGCGGAGGTGCTCGACGACCTCGGGCGTGATGCTCGACGCGTCGAGGGACTTGCCCGCCGCCGCTCGGGAGTCCTCGGGCACACCGTTCAGGTACTTGCCGGTCAGCAGCCCCTGCGCGAGGGCGGTGAAGCCGATCACGCCGAAGCCGAGTTCGCCGGCCGTGTCGAGCAGCCCCTCGGTCTCGATCCAACGGTTGAGCATCGAGTACGAGGGCTGGTGGATGAGGAGCGGGGTGCCGAGGTCGCGGAGGATCTCGGCTGCCTGCCGACTGCGCTCGGCGTCGTACGACGAGATCCCGACGTACAGCGCCTTGCCCTGCTGGACCGCGGTGTGCAGGGCGCCCATCGTCTCCTCGAGCGGGGTCGACGCGTCGAGGCGGTGCGAGTAGAAGACGTCGACGTAGTCCAGGCCCGTGCGCTGCAGGGACTGGTCGAGCGAGGCGAGCACGTACTTGCGCGAGCCGCCGCCCTGCCCGTACGGTCCGGGCCACATGTCCCAGCCCGCCTTCGTCGAGACGACCATCTCATCACGGTACGGCCGGAAGTCCTCACGCATCAGGCGGCCGAAGTTCACCTCGGCGGCGCCGTACGGCGGGCCGTAGTTGTTCGCGAGGTCGTGGTGGGTGATCCCGAGGTCGAAGGCCCGACGGCTGATGGCGCGCTGGTTCTCGAACGGCATGTCGTCCCCGAAGTTGTGCCAGTAGCCCAGGGAGAGCAACGGCAGGTCGAGGCCCGAGCGGCCGGTCCGGCGGTACGTCATCGAGTCGTAGCGGTCGTCACTGGCGATGTAGGTCATGCAACGAGCCTGGCACTCGAAGACGGCCACGGCCTCGCGTGCTTCGCTTCGCGGACCCATGATGGGTGCACCAGACCACGAGGAGACGACGATGGCACGGACGACGAAGACCGAGACCACCTTCACCGACGAGGAGCGCGCGGCGATGCAGGAGCACGCCGCCGAGGTCAAGCGCACCCGCAGCACGAAGGGCACCAAGGCCGAGAAGGCCGCAGCCGACGCCGCTGCGGTCGAGGCGAAGATCGCCGAGATGCCCCAGCCGGACCGCGGCCTGGCCGAGCGCATCCACCGCATCGCGCTCGAGGTCGCACCCGAACTCGCGCCGAAGCTCTGGTACGGCATGCCCGCCTACGCGCGCGACGGCAAGGCGGTGTTCTTCTTCCAGGACGCCGCGAAGTTCAAGGCCCGGTACGCGACGCTCGGGTTCCAGGACTCGGCCGCGCTCGACGACGGCACGTTCTGGCCGACGTCGTGGGCGATCAGCCCGGAGTTCTCCGAGGCCGACGAGGCACGGGTGGCCGAGCTGATCCGCCGCGCGGTCGGGTGACGGCGCTCGGGCTGGGGGCCGCTCCCGTCTTCGCCCTGCTGTTCCTGGTGCTGTACCTGCTGGGACGAAGCCGGGACCCGCGGATGCTCCGCAACGGAGTGTTCCTGACCGCGGCCGTGCTGTTCGGGCTCGCGACGGTCGTGTCCGTGCTGACCGCGGTGGTCCCCGGGTTCAGCCTGCTCGTCGCCGTGGTGCTGTTGCTCGTGCCGCTCGCCGTGGTGGTGCTCGGGGTCGCCCTGGTCGCGAACGGCCTGCAGATGCTCCGGGCCGAGGGCCGCAGCGTCGGCAACCTGCTGTCGCTCGCCGCCGGGGTGGCCGTGTTCGTGCTGCCGGCGGTCGCCATCGCCCTGCTCGTCTCGGGGAGCGGTGAGGGCTTCACGCTCTGGGACGGCACGAAGATCGCGGTCGCCGTCCTGATGGTGTTCGTCTGCGGGTACTTCGCCCTGTCGCTGGTCGCCTTCGCCCTGTACTCGGTGGTCTACGGGCGGACGCGGCACGGCATCGTCCCCGACACGATCGTCGTCCTCGGCTCCGGGCTCGTGCACGGCGAGGTCCCACCGCTGCTGCAGAGCCGGCTCGACCGGGCGCTCGGCGTCTACCGGGCCGAACGGAGCGCCGGACGCCGGCCGCTCCTCGTGCCGTCCGGCGGGCAGGGCGACGACGAACCCCGCCCCGAGGGCACCGCGATGGCCGAGTACCTGGTGGCGAACGGCGCCGACCCGGACGACGTGGTGCCGGAGACCGCGTCCCGGAACACCCGCGAGAACCTGCGGTTCTCGCGGGACGTGCAGACGGCCGCCGGACGGGACGGCCAGATGGTCGTGGTCACGAACAACTACCACGTGCTGCGGGCCGCGACCCTGGCCCGTCGCCTCGACCTGCCGGCCCAGGTCGTCGGCGCGCGCACGGCCGCGTACTACGTCCCGAGCGCGTTCCTGCGGGAGTTCGCGGCCGTGATCGTCGAGCACCGCTGGCTCAACGTCGTCGCCTGCACGCCGTTCGTGCTGTTCACCGGGTTCCTGCTCTGGGAGTCGTTCCAGCAGCGGTAGACGCGACCCACGGACGGACTGGAGGCCCGTGGCGGGCCCGCCACGCGCCTCCGGTCCGAGCCGCCGTAAGATCTCGACCATGGTCGAGATCCAGCCGCCACGTCCCACCGACCTGCTGCCCATCGGCGAGATCGTGCGCCGCACGGGCGTGGCCGCCTCGGCCCTGCACTTCTACGAGCGCAAGGGGCTGATCCACCCGGAGCGCACCGACGGTGGCACGCGGATGTACCCGCGGCACGTCGAACGGCGGATCGCGATCATCCAGGTGGCCAAGCGCCTCGGCATCCCGCTCAGCGAGGTCGCCGAGCAGTTCGAGGCGCTGCCCGCCGACCGCATGCCCTCGCTGCGCGACTGGAACCGGCTGAACGAGCGGTGGCGCGCACGACTGCGGGCCCGCCAGCTGGAGCTCGAGCGCCTGCAGCAGGAGATGACGCAGTGCATCGGCTGCGGCTGCGTCTCGCTCGGGGCCTGCTCGGTCGTGAACCCGGGCGACACCCTGGGCGACGAGGGGCACGGCGCACGCCGACTGCTGCCGATCGAGGACGACGCGGCCGGCGCTGCCGGCGCTGCCGAGGACGCTGTCGCCTAACCCGCGCGCAGTCCGTCGTCGATCCGCTGCAGCAGCGCGAGGGCCTCGGCCGTGCCCCGCTCGTCGCCGCCGAGTGCCGTCCGGAGCTTGCCGGACCAGTGCCGGTAGAGCCGGTCGACGCTCTCCTGCGCCAGCGCGGTCGAGTGCAGCTGCACGGTACGGGCGTCGGCGGGGTCCTGGCGCCGCTCGACCATCCCCTTGGCCACGAGCGACCGGAGCGCGACGCTGAGGTTGCTGCGCTGCAGGGCCGTCGCCTCGGCGGTGGTGCTGGGCGAGGTGCCCGGGTTGCGGTTGATCCAGCGCATCACGAGCGCCTCGGTACCGGTCAGCGGCACGATGTCGAGCGTCTCCGAGCCGTGCGGGTCGATGTCGCGCGCGATCCGGAGCAGGACGTCCGCGAACTCGGCGAGGACGTGGTCGGACACGGCGGAGTGCATGTCCGTACTGTACCGATCTCCGGCGATGAGTTATGCTTTCATAACAATGACCACGGACACCGGAACCATCCGCGCGACGATCGCGACACCCACGACCAAGCAGCAGGGCATCACGACCGCGCTGCTCCTGGTGCTCGGCCTGCTCAGTGCCGTCGCCCCCTTCGCCACCGACCTGTACCTGCCGGCGTTCCCGCAGATGACCACCGAGCTCGGGGCGAGCGCCACCGCCGTGCAGCTCACCCTCACCGCGTTCCTGGTGGGCGTGACCGCGGGCCAGCTCGTGTTCGGCCCGCTGTCCGACCGGTTCGGCCGTGTGCCGCCGCTCATCGCCGGCGCCGCCGTGTGCGTGCTCGCCAGCATCGCCGCGGTGCTCGCGCCGAACATCGGCGTGCTCATCGCCGCCCGCCTGCTGCAGGGCCTCGGCGGTGCGGCCGGCATGGTGATCAGCCGTGCGGTCATCTCCGACCTGGCGACGGGCAAGTCCGCCGCCCGGGCGTTCTCGCTCATGATGATCGTCGGCGGGGTCGCCCCGGTCGTCGCACCGCTGCTCGGCGGCCTGCTCACCGGCCCGATCGGCTGGCGCGGCCTGCTCTCGATCGTGCTCGGCCTGTCCGTCGTCATGCTCGTCGCGGTCCTCGCCGTGATCCGGGAGACCCACCTGAAGGAACACCGCGACACCCTGCGCGAGGAACGCCGCGGCTCGGGCTCGGCACTCCGAGCCCTGCGTTCCCGCACGTTCCTCGGCTACACGGCCGTGTTCGGCTTCGCGTTCGCCGTGATGATGGCCTACATCTCCGCATCACCGTTCCTGTACCAGGACATGATCGGCTTCGGCACGGTCGGCTACGGCCTGGCCTTCGGGCTGAACGCCCTGGCGCTGATGGGCGTCAGCATCCTGTCCGCCAAGCTCACCGCGACCCGTTCGGTCACCGGGGTGCTGTCGCTCGGCATCGTGCTGGTGCTCGCGTCGACCGTCGCGTTCGCGCTGCTCGTCGTCTCCGGGGCGCCGGTCATCTGGCTCGCCGTGCCGCTGTTCACCGCGGTGGGCTCGCTCGGCCTGGTGCTCGGCAACGCCACGGCGCTCGCCCTCGGTGCGGTTCCGTCGGCCGCCGGCAGCGCCTCGGCCGTGCTCGGTGCGCTGCAGTTCGGGCTCGCGGCGCTCGTGTCCCCGCTCGTCAGCATCGGCGGCTCGGACACCGCGGCACCGTTGGCGATCGTGATGCTCGCCGCCGCGGTGGTGGCCGTCGTGGCGCTGCTCGCGGCGCGGGGCCGGACCAGCACGGCCCGCTGACCCAGCCCGGCGTCAGCCTCGCCGCGGCCGCAGGAACGGCACCCGCGGCATGAGCCAGTCGACCCACACCACCCGCACCCCCGGCGCCACGGCGAGCGCCCACAGGATCGAGGCAGCGGCGTCGGTCGGGTAGTGCACCGCGTCGATCGACACCGCGAAGAACACGATCACGATGGCCACGACCCCGAGCGTCAGTGCGAGTCGGTGCCACCGGGTCTCGCGGAGCAGCCAGATCAGGGCGATGACGAACGCCGTGATGTAGACCGTGTGCCCGCTCGGGTACCCGGGGTCGGGCTGCACCGGGAACGGGTGCGGCAGCACGGCGACGTCGGGCCGGGCACGGTGCACGATCTCCTTCACGACGGCGGACGGCACCCACGTGATCGCGATGGTGCCGCCGAACGCCAGCGCCGGGCGCAGGTCGCGCGTGCGCCACCAGATCACGGCGACGACGACGACCGTGATCCCGATCGCCGGGGCCGGACTGATCACGTGGTAGACCGCCGTGGTGAACGCCCCGATGAACCCGGTGTGCAACGCGTTGAGGGCCTTGGACAGCCCGAGGTCCACCGTGCCCAGGGTGAACCCGACGATGGTGATGACGACGACCGCGATGACGGCGATCGCCACCGAGACGAGCGGGTACGGCGAGCGCTCGAGGATCCCGTACGCGGCGGGCTCCCGTCGGCGGGGACGGAGGAGCGGCGCGTCGTCGGTCATCAGACCATCGTCGCAGCCCGACCTCGGCATCTGGGGTCGAGCGAGCCTCACGATCATCCGAAAGCGTTCAGCGCAGCGGTCGGGAGTAGACAGGACGCATGCCAACCGTTGCCGAGAACATCGTCGCCACCCTCCGCGCCAACGACATCCACCGGGTCTACGGCCTGCCCGGGGACTCCCTGAACGGCTTCACCGACGCCCTGCGCAAGGACGGCACGATGCGGTGGGAGCACGTCCGTCACGAGGAGGCTGCTGCGTTCGCCGCCTCGGCCGAAGCCGCTCTGACCGGTGACCTGACCGTCTGCGCCGGCAGCTGCGGGCCCGGCAACCTGCACCTGATCAACGGCCTGTACGACGCGAACCGGTCTCGGGTACCGGTCCTGGCGATCGCCGCGCACATCCCCACGGCGGAGATCGGCTCCGGCTACTTCCAGGAGACCCACCCGCAGGAGCTCTTCCGCGAATGCTCCGTCTACGTCGAGTACGTCGCCGACCCGGTGCAGATGCCCCGCCTGCTCGAGATCGCGATGCGCGAGGCGATCGAGAAGCGCGGCGTCGCGGTGCTCGTGATCCCCGGCGACGTCCTGCTCGCCGAGGCGAAGGACGACCGCGTCACCCGCATCGAGCGGACCACCCCGCGGATCGTGCCGAGCGAGGCCGAGCTGCAGCGCACCGCCGACCTGCTGAACGGTGCCGACCGGATCACGATCCTGGCCGGAGCCGGCGTCGCGGACGCCCACGACGAGGTCGTCGCCCTGGCCGAGCGCCTGCAGGCCCCGATCGTGCACGCACTGCGCGGCAAGGAGTACATCGAGCACGACAACCCGTACGACGTCGGGATGACCGGGCTCCTCGGCTTCGCCTCCGGGTACCGCGCGATGGAGGACGCCGACGTCGTGCTCATGCTCGGCACCGACTTCCCGTACCAGCAGTTCTTCCCGGCCAAGGCGAAGCACGTGCAGGTCGACATCCGCGGCTCGCAGCTCGGCCGTCGGCACCCGGTCGACATCGGCCTGGTCGGCACCGTCAAGGACACCGCCCTCGCACTCATCCCTCTGCTGACCGGCTCGCACCCGACGAAGCACCTCGAGGACTCCCTGAAGCACTACCGGAAGACCCGCGAGAAGCTCGACGACCTGGCGGTCCCCGCAGGGAAGAAGAAGCCCCTGCACCCGCAGTACGTCGCCCGGGTGCTCGACCGGCTCGCCGCCGAGGACGCCGTCTTCATCCCCGACGTCGGCTCCCCTGTCGTGTGGGCGTCGCGCTACCTCACGATGAACGGCAAGCGCCGGCTGATCGGCTCGTTCGTGCACGGCACGATGGCGAACGCCGTCCCGCAGGCGATCGGTGCGCAGACCGCCTTCCCGGACCGGCAGGTGATCGCGCTGGCCGGCGACGGCGGGCTGACGATGCTCCTCGGCGAGCTCATCACGATCGTGCAGAACAAGCTGCCCGTGAAGATCGTGGTCTTCGACAACTCGTCGCTCAACTTCGTCGAGCTCGAGATGAAGGCCGCCGGCTTCGTGAACTACGGCACCGAGCTGCAGAACCCGGACTTCGCCGCGGTCGCCGAGGCGATCGGCATCAAGGGCTTCCAGGTCGACGTGTCCGACGACTTCGAGGACGCGATGGCCGCCGCGCTCGCGCACGACGGCCCCGCACTCGTGTCGGTCCGCGCGAACCGCCAGGAGCTCTCCATGCCCCCGGCGGTCACGCTCGAGCAGGCGAAGGGCTTCACGCTCTACGCCATCCGCACGGTGCTGTCGGGTCGCGGCGACGAGCTGCTGGACCTCGCGTCCACCAACGCGCGCCAGCTGCTGTAGACGCGACCGGATGACGGACTGGAGGCTCGTGGCGGCGCCGCCACGAGCCTCCAGTCCGTCTCTTCGTCACCACCCGAGCATCTGGCCGTCCTCCAGGAACACGCCGGTGGGGCCCTCCGGGCCCGCGCTCGCGGCGGCCGCGATCGTCGCGGCGCTGACCTCGACGGGGCGACCGTGCGGGTTCGGCATGCCACCGAACTCGGTGGCCGTGTAGCCGGGCTCAATCGCGACGAAGTGCACCTCGGGCACGACGCGTGCGTACTGCACCGTCAGCATCGAGACGGCGGCCTTGGACGCCCCGTAGACCACGGCAGGAACGGTGGACGCCGGCTTCGACGGGTCGTGGGTGGCGGTGAAGGAGCCGAGCGCACTCGACAGGTTCACCACGATCGGGTTCGCCGAACGACGCAGGAGCGGCAGCGCGGCCTCGGTCGCGCGGATCGTGCCGACGGCGTTCGTGTCGAAGACGGCGAGCGCCTCGGGGCCGTTCTGCCCCCAGACGGCGATGCCGGCGTTGTTGACCAGCACGTCGAGTCCGCCGTTCGCGTCGACGTGGGCGAACGCGGCGGCGACCGAGTCGTCGTCGCGGACGTCGAGCTGGACGGAGCGGGCGCCGATCTCGGCGGCGACCGCGGCGCCCTGGTCGGCGTTCCGTGCGCCGATCCAGACGGAGTGGCCCGCCTCGACGAGCTGACGGGCGGTTTCCCGGCCGAGGCCGCGGGTGGCCCCGGTGATGAGTGTCGTTGTCATGGGTCCAGCGTCGTACTCGGCGACGACCGCAGGGAGTCGACCGGTTGTCGTAGGACCGGCAGGGCCAGGACCCGGCCGCTCGGCGCGCGCAGACTGGGGGCATGGCGGACACGGACTTCGGGCACACCCTGCGGCGGCTGCGCGACCACGTCTCTCCCGATGCCGTCGGCGTGGTCGTCGGGCCGCGTCGGAGAGCGGCCGGGCTGCGTCGAGAAGAGCTGGCACAGCTCGCGGGGATCTCCGCCGACTACCTGACCCGGCTCGAGCAGGGGCGCGCGACCTCGCCATCGGCCCAGGTCGTCGAGGCGCTCGTGCGGGCGCTCCGGGTCACCGATGCCGACCGCGAGCTGCTCTACCGGCTCGCCGGGCACGCGGTCCCGGGCGCCGACGTGGTGCCGTCGCGGATCCCGCCGAGCGTGCAGCGACTGCTCGACCGTCTGGCGGACACCCCGGTCGCGGTGCTCGACGCCGCGGGCAACCTGCTCGTCGCCAACGCCCCGTACGACGCACTGATGGGGCCGGTCGACGCGCTGCGCGGGAACGACCGGAACACGACGTGGCGGCACCTGGTCGGCTCCGGCAGCCGTGCCGTGCACACACCACAGGAGCAGGCGGTGTTCGAGGCGAACCTGGTGGCGGGGCTCCGGATGACCGCGGCCCGCTACCCGCTCGACCGCCAGCTGCAGCACCTCGTGCGGGAGCTGCGGGCGGCGAGCCCGCGGTTCGTTGAGCTGTGGGACTCGGGCGCGACCGCGCCGGGCGAGACCGCCCGGCGGAAGGTGATCGACCACCCGGACGTCGGGCTGCTCACCCTGGACTGCGACACCCTGGTCGTCGGGCCGGAGGACCTGCGGATCCTGGCGTACACGGCGGAGCCCGGGTCGGTGGATGCGGAGCGGCTGGCGCTGGCTGTTGTGGTGGGGACGCAGTCATTGGTGGGGTGAGGCGGGGGCGGGGGCGGGTCGGGCGGCGTTCCGTGCGCCTCGCCCGACCAAAGTGACCTCGAACCCGCTGCCATGTGGCGCGGAGGCGCTTTGGTCGTTCGGTTGTCCTCTCGCGGCAACGTGCAGTCCACAACCAACAGCCGCACCGTCTCAGGCCGAAACTCGGGGTTCCCGTCAGGCCGCTAATTCGATGTGAACGTGCCAGCGCTCGCGATTGCGGCTCCGACCGAGGACAAGGCCGGTAGGTCAGTCGCGAGCTCACTCGTGCGGAATTCCTCCGCGACCGGTTCAACCGTGTACTCGACGATCTCGACGGCGTGGCTCTTGAGCGCGTCCAGGACTTCGGCCGGTGTCACGTAGAAGAACTCTCGCCGCAGGTTGACCTTGTTCACCCGTTGCGTTGCGAAGGTCTGATGCAACATCGTCTCCACTCCGACGGCATCATCTGCGAAGAACAGAGCGTGCACGTCGAACCGGAAGGGCACCGACGCATCACCGAGCTCGATGACCCGGTCCATCGGCTTCAGACGACGAGTCATGCCGATCTTCACCATGCGCTCACCGAACGCTCCGACGTTGGAGATCACGTACACGTAGCCCGCACGGACGTTGGCAGCTCGGTAATCAACGTCAGTGATGGCTCGATCGACATCCGCCAGCCTCGCCTGCACTCGTGCCGCACCCTCGACATCACCGTTTGCTTCCAACGCGGCGAGAGTCGCCAGGTAGTGCTGGCGCTCTTTCTCCAGCCGATCGTGCTCAGCCTGCAGTTCGGCCGCAGCACGCTGCTGTTCGCGGAGTTCGGCTCGTCGCTCTCGCTCACGTTCCTTCTCCGCTTGCACCACCTGGAGGTGCTCGTTCGCGAGGGCTATCTCTTCAAGCCGCATCTGGTGGTAGCTCGGCTCGATTCGCAGATCGATCATCGTGCCGCTCTTCGCGATCTGCTCCGCCGCCCGGCTCAGGCGAGTCTGGGCGACGTGCAGGTTGCCTGCGCGGGTTGCCTTGACCGCGTTCTCTGCCTCTGCGTTGTACGCACGCAGGAGTACTTTCGCCATGTCGGTCATGAACTTCCGACCCTGCGCTTCGGAGTCGTTGAAACGGAAGCGCGGCGCAGTGGTCACCGCACGCTTGTCCCGAACGGCGTTCTTGATGCGGTAACGAAGCGCCTCCAACTTGGACGCCAACTCAGTCGACGATGCTGCTGGGTGGTCGAAGTCGAACAGTCCAACAGCCTGCAGCTCCACCGCGGCCGTGAGGTCCACCAGTTCGGTTCTCCGTGCACCGATTCCCCGATTGAGCTCGTCACGGGTCGCCCGCGCTTCCTCAGCCTGCTGTTCCGCCGCCCGAACTCGTTCCTGCCCGCTCCGCACGGCTTGCTCCACCTTCAGGCGCTCAGCTGCCTGTTCAGCGGCAAACCGCTCGCGTTCCCCCGACTGCTCTCTGACGAGCAACTCACGGGCATCGGACTGCTCAGCCTCGAACTGCGCACGAAGCGCGGAGAGTTGGCGCTCCTGCTCAATTCGGTACGCGTCAACGTCGTCAAATGCGCGCATCTGGTACCGCGCCACGACGGCTTCGCCCGCCTCGATTCGCGCCTCTGCAGCAATCAGCCGCTCCCGCGCCTCACGCTTCGACAGCTTCTCGATCGGCTTGCTCTGCTTCGCAGCGGCAGTTGGTCCAGCTGCTTGTTCAGCGGATCGAGCCGCCCGTCGAGTCGTCGGCTCTGCAGCAGCTGACGGCGTGGGGTGGGCGCCTGCTCGAGCAGGTTTCTTGGGCTGCACATGTTGGGTCCATGCTCGCCCGTCCCAGTAACGGACGAAGCGAGGGTCTTTGTCGTCGTACCAACCGGCGGGCGCTGCTGACATTGCTTCAGCTTAGGGAAACAGTCAGCCGTGACCGAGCGATGTCCGCATTCATCCGCCGTTGCTGGCTCCCCCACTTCGCGGGTGATGCGCACCCTGCGGCTCAAAGACGCCTCACAGGTTGGCTACGATCCGAGAGCGCCGGCTTCCGGCGATCGCACTCGTCCGGCTGTTGTCGGACGGCACACCCGAGGGGACAACCCGTGCCACACAGCACTGCATCATTCCGACGCGCATGCGCGATCGGCGCGACGATCGCCGTCATCGGACTGAGCACCGGCTTCGGGGCACTGTCCGCCACCGCCGCCGAGCTGCCGGAAGCGTCGGCGAGTACGTCGCCCAGCTCCGACGTCACCCCCGCCGAGGGCACCGTCACCGTTGCGGACGCCGCCGAGTCCGCGCCCACGGCGACGACTCCTGCCACGCCCGTTCCGGAAGCCGCTGACGACACGGAAGCGCCCGCGGACGAAACCACCGCGCCCAGCAGCACTCCGACCGCCCCGGCGACGTCGACTCCTACCGCGGACCCCGCCGCCACACCAGGGGCGACCATCACCGGGGACGCGACCGTGGGCAGCACGCTGACCGCGACGGGGACGGACTTCACCGGCACGTTGTCCTACGCATGGACGAGCGACGGCACCGCCCTGCCCGTCACGACCGGGTCGTACGTCGTCACCGCTGCCGACGCGGGCAAGGTCATCACCGTCACGATCACGGGTGACGACGGCCAGACCGCGACCGCGACGACCGCCCCAGTCACCCAGACACCGTCGTTCCCCGATGCGTCCACCGAGGACGAGCCGGTCATGCTGACGACGACGGCCGGTGAGCGCTTCGCCCACACGTTCGCCGCGGACGGGTTCCCGAAGCCGACGTACTCGGCCGAGTACTACTCGCTCGACGACCCGTACGGCGACGAGCCCGGCCAGGACGAATCGAGCTACCTCCCCTACGGGCTGTCGCTCGACCACGCCACCGGCGTGCTGTCCGGCACGACCAGGTACTCGGGCACGTACGCGTTCCGCATCGACGCGACCACCGGCTCGACGACGGCCTCGCAGTTCGTGAACATCACCGTGGACGCGACGACACCACTCGGCGTGCGGGTCACGGCAGAGGACAAGGACACGTTCCTCACCGCGCACTCCACGAGCTGGGTCATCGAACGCAACGGCGCCGTCTGGACCTTCCAGAACGAGACCACCCACGACCCCGACGGCGGGTACACCGTCTTCGGCGCCGGCTTCGAGGGCGGGCAGCCGACCATCGACCAGGGCGGCACCCTGCTGGTCAGCGGCAACCTCGTCGACCGTTTCGGCAACGAGGTCGACGACGCCGACGGCTACCCGGCACCGTTCACGGTGACGTCCGACCATGCCTCCGACGTCATCGTGCCGAACACCGACCCGTGGGCAGGTGCCGAAGTGACGTTCCCGCACGCGTCGACCCACGCCCTGACCGTCGCGTCGAGCAGCTTCGCGACGGCGTTCACGGTGGACGTCCGTCCGACCGCTTCGACCGTGGTGACCCCCGCCACTCCGACGGGCGCCATCGCCGCCGCAACCCCGACCGGTCGACTGGCCTACACCGGGAGCGACGCGATACACCTGCTGCCGTGGGCGGCGGGACTCGCGCTGACCGGCGTCGGTGTGATCACCCTGCAGGCCCGTCGGCGGAAGCAGCACTGACCCACCACTGACGAAGCACCGAGGGACTCAGGACACGTGCTGGGTCCCTCGGCCCTTCGCTGCGAGACCGCCTGAACCCTTCGGAGAAGGCCCACAGGTCGCGTCCACCGCCCTTGTCCGGCTCGACCGGCGTCCATAGGCTCCCGCTGTCAGACGATCGTCTGGTATCGAGAGCGGAACGAGGACGGGCATGAACGACGACACGCAGGTCAGCATGAACCGAGTGCACTGGACCGGCGGCGTGCCCCGGAGCGCAGTGGACGCGCTGCTCCACGACGGCGGACTGGCGGTGGTCCCCACCAAGGTCGGCTACATCCTGATGACCTCGGACCGTGCGGGCCTGGAGCGGAAGTTCGACGCCAAGGAGCGCAACCGGAACAAGCCCGGCGTCGTCCTCGTGAGCTCGCTCGAGATGCTGCGCAGCATCGCGCAGCTCACCCCCGAGATCGACGCCCTGTACCAGCGGTGCTGGGACGAGGACATCCTGCTCGGCTGCATCCTGCCCTGGAGCGACCAGGGCAGGGCAGCGCTGCCGACCGACGGCTCGGACGACCTGATGATGGACACCCGCGGCACGTCCTGCTTCGTCATCAAGTTCGGCGTCCCTGGCGAGCTCGCCGCCCGCGAGCTCTGGACGGAGCACGGCAAGTTCGCCTTCGCGAGCTCCGCCAACCCGTCGGGCACCGGCAACCGCGGTGTCGTCGACGGCATCGGGGAGCGCATCGCCGAACGTGCCGACGTGATCGTCGAGGCGGACGACTACGTCGCGTCCATCCAGCCGGAGAAGAGCACCGAGACCCGCTACGAGCAGGGCGTCATGGTGTCGATGGTCGACAGCTCGGGAACCCTGATCCCGGTGCAGGACGGACAGCGCTCGATCACTCCCGCCCCCACGCTCATCCGCAAGGGGCTCGACGTCGACCGGATCATGGGGCTGCTCGCCGACACGTTCACCAGCTGGGACTACCGACAGGGTGAGTACTACTGAGCCCGCACGGACGCCTCGGCACCGCCGTCTCGGCAGGAGACCCGGACACGACGCCGGGCACCGGGCGTGCGGCGAGACCAACGGCACGGAAGCGTCTGTCGCGCGAGGACGCCTCGAGCCGCATCACGGCGTTCGTCTACGGGAACATCGTGATCCTGGGCACGATCGCACCGATGGTCCCGGACACCGCCGCGAGTGGTCGGGGGCTCTGGTACGTCCTCGCCACCGCGTTCTCGACCTTCCTGGCGCACACCTTCGCCGAGTTGGTCGGCCGCCGTGCGCGGAGTGACCAACGGCTCGCCGGGGAGACCATCGGAGCCGAGCTGCGCGACTCGCTGCCCGTCCTCACCTCCGGTCTCGTCCCGGCGGCCGTCCTCGCCTACGCCTGGCTGACCGGCGCGTCCGGGCTGGTGGCCGAGATCCTCGCGATCGCGTACCTCGTGGTCCGGCTCGCCCTCCTCGGCCCCGTCGTGGCCCGGCTCCGCGGGGAGAAGCCGTCCCCGCGCACGTTCGCCGCCGGCATCGTCCTCGCACTCGTCGGAGTCGGCATCGCCCTGGTCAAAGCCGGTCCCGGCTTCTGAGGCCGGCCGGAGCACCAGGCCGGACACCGACGGACCGGATCGGGCAGTCCAGGTGGTCCCCGGAGCGCTCTGCACCGTCACACGGGCAGATCGTCCGGGACCGCCGCGACCGCCTCGATCTCGACCAGCTGGTCGTCGTAGCCGAGCACCGTGACCCCGAGCAGGGTGCTCGGCACGTCGTGCGTGCCGAAGGCGTCGCGGACAACGTCCCATGCGGTGACGAGGTCGGGCTGCCGCGAGGACGCCACGAGCACTCGCGTGCTCACGACGTCCTGGATGGACGCACCAGCGGCACGCAACGCCTCCTGCATCGTCTCGATGCACCTGGCGGCCTGGCCCGCGTAGTCCCCGACCGCGACGGTCGACCCATCAGGGGCGAGCGGGCAGGCCCCGGCGAGGAACACGAGCCGCGTCCCGCTCGGCACGGTCGACGCGTACGCGTACTGCGCCACATCGCTCAGGACGTCGGACCGGATGAGACGGACTGCGCTGGCCATGCACGTCATCCTGCCAGCAGCGATGCTCCGGGCCCCGGGTACCTCAGGCGCAGTACTCGTACGGCAACATCGCGGTCGACCCCACCCAGATCGCGCCCACGGTGGCGCCGTCCGTCCCGAGCTGGAACGTCATGTAGCGTCCGTCGGCCTGCACGCTCCACATCGAGTACGGTCCCTGGTCCTCACCGTAGGTGCCGGTGTACTGCAGGTCCGGGTACGCGGAGCGCACCTCGGTCAGGGGCGTGCCGATGCCGATCCCGGCGTCGGTCTCGGGCGAGTTCGTCGTCACCGGATCCGGCCCCAGCCCACCGATGGTCACGCCCACGACCTTGCCGTCGCGGGGGATGACGATGAGGCCGGGAGCGTCATCTCGGTTCCAGAACGTCGTCTCCGGGCTGGCCGGACACGCATCCGTGCTCCGGGTGTAGGCGGCTGCCAGGTCGTCGATCTCCCCCTCCACCTCGCCGCCCAGCGCGATCGGCCCGACCTCCTTCGTGGAGATGGTCCAGGTTGCCGGGTCCGACAGGTCGAACGCCGTTCCCGTCGCAGTCGGGGACGGCGTGGGCGTCGGGGTGCCGGGGTCGGCCGTCGGGGTCGGCGTCACCGTCGCGGTCACGGTCCGGGTCGGCGTCGGAGCGGACGGCCCGGAACACGCGGTCAGCGTCGCCGCCGCGAGGAGTCCGAGGGTCACGCCGGCGGTCCGGATGGTGCTGTTCACAGGGTCTGGTTGCCGATCATCGTCTGGTCCTTCCGTGGGTGGACGTCGAACGGGTCCCCGCCCGCAGGCGGGGACCCGACCGGCGTGGGCGCGACGAAGCGGCGCCGACCGGTGACCCCCGCGCCGTTGCGATGGCCGATCCACCGTACTTCGAGCCTCCACGGGGAACGGAACCCCTCGGTCGCCATCGCAACCAGAGCGTTACACAGCTTCCGGCGCGGTGATCAGTCGGCGTCCTCGACGTCGAACACGACGACCCGCGCACTCGCCGCCCCGATGAAGTCCGCCACCGGCCGGTGCTCCGGGTGCGGCAGGTACCCGGCGAGCGCGGCACGATCACGGAAGCGGACGACGAGCATCCAGTGGAACCCGCCCTCCAGTCCCTCGGTGCTCACGCTGGTGCCGGACTGCACCGACTCGACCCCCTCGACCCGTGGCAGGTGCGCACGCGACAGGGCCGAGGCCTCGGCGGAACGGTCCGCCCCGTCCCACTCGACCAGCACGGTGTGCGTCACTCCGGACACGTGGTCCCCTTCCTCGAACGCAAGAACGCCAGGTCAGAATGCCGGCGTCCCACCGGCGATCGTGATCGTCGACCCGGACTGGTAGCTCGACTCCGGGCTGACCAGGTGCACGTAGGCGGCACCGAGCTCGGCGGGCTGACCGGGACGGCCGAACGGCGAGCTCTCGCCGAAGTGCGACACCGTCTCGGCGTCGTCGGAACCCGGCTGCAGCGGCGTCCACACCGGGCCGGGCGCGACGGAGTTGACCCGGATGCCCTTCGGCGCGAGCTGCTGCGCGACGGCCTCGGTGAAGAGCTTGATCGCACCCTTCGACACCGCGTAGTCGATCTTGTCCGGGGACGGCGTGGACGCCTGGATCGAACCGGTCGTCACGATGGTCGACCCGGGCTCGAGGTGCGGCACGGCGGCCTTGCTCAGCCAGAACAGCGAGTAGATGTTGGTCTTGAAGGTGGAGTCGAACATCGAGGTGTCGAGCGTGAGGATGTCGTCGTTGCTCTCCATGCGGCCCGCGACCATCACCAGGGTGTCGAGGCCGCCGAACTCGTCGACGCTCTTCTGCACCAGGTCCGTGCAGTACTGCTCGTCGGAGATGTCCCCGGGGAACAGCACGGCCCGACGGCCCTCGGACTCGAGCAGGTCGCGGACCTGTTCCGCGTCCTCCTGCTCGTCCGGCAGGTAGGAGAGCACCAGGTCCGCGCCTTCGCGTGACAGGGCGATGGCGGCGGCACGGCCGATACCGGAGTCGGCACCGGTGACGATGCCGCGGTACCCCTTCAGGCGGCCGAGCCCGACGTAGCTGTCCTCGCCGTGGTCGGGCTTCGGTTCCATCTTCCACGCGGCGCCCGGCAGCGACTGTTCCTGCTTCGGGTACGGCGGTGCCGGGTAGAGGGTGTTCGGATCGCGCTTCTCGTACTGGCTCATGGCCCCACTGTCGTCGTCGTGCCCCGGACGGGCGCTCAGCTGGCAGCTGGCGGGCGCAGGCGACCCCGCGCCCTGAAGACGGGTGTGGACGCCACTGGAGGCGCGGTGCCAGCTGGCACCGCGCCTCCAGTGGGTCAGCTGGTTCAGACGCCGGCCGTGGTCTTGATCCAGGACGAGGCCTGCGACAGCAGGGCGTAGTTGGAGCCGGCCTTGGTGTTGGCGCCGGGGTCGGCGCTGTCGCCGGTGGAGCAGACGGCGACGACCTTGCCGTTGACGAGCAGCGGGCCGCCCGAGTCGCCGTGGTTCGAGGCACCGGTCACGCCGGTGAGGTGCTGGGCCCGACCGCTGAAGGCGTCGGTGCTCGCGCCGGTGAGCGAGACGGTGGCCTGGTACAGGCCGTCGGACTGGGTGGCGTTGGCCCGCAGGCCGTAGCCCTGGATGGTGCCGGTGCCGCTCGACTTGGCGGTCGCGGTGAGGTCGAGGGGTGCGTAGGTGGACAGCGGGTAGGCGGTCCGCAGGTGCACGAGCGCGATGTCTCCGGCGGGCGAGGTGCTGATGCGGTCGACCGAGACGGCCGTGCCGCGGTTGACGGTGGAGTTGGAGTGGTAGACCCGCATCGCGCCGATCCCGTCGATGCAGTGCCGGGCGGTGAGGACCCACGAGGCGTTGAGCTGCTCGCCGGTGCAGTTGCTGACGTACCCCGAGGGGATGGAGCCGCCGGATGCTTCGAGCTGCACGGCCCACGAGGTGGTGGGGGCCTTCTCGCCGCCGACGACCTTCGTGCTGACGGGCAGCGCGGACGCGGGCGAAGCGGCGAACACGCCGGCGGTGATGACGGCGACCGCGGCGAACGCGGCTGCGATGGACTTCTTCATGACGACTCCTCTGTCGGTGAAGCACCTACCAGTTGCGTTGTGCAACTGATGCGCCATCCTTGCCCCTTGCTCAGGGTTCGCACCAGTCCGCACTTCGACGGACGCGGGCGTCGATCGTGTCCTCGCAGGCCGGTACCGGTCGTCCGGTACGCGAACTGGCTGGGCGGTGCGCCAACGGTCTCGTCGTAGCGTCGGGTGCATGACGACGAGTGACGAGACCGCCTTCCCGGACCGGGTCGCGCGGGTCTTGGAGCCGGGTCTCGACGTGCTCGACGCCGTGGACCGCGTCATCGCGGCGTGCGTCGAGGCGACCTCGGCGATCGAGGCAGGCATCGTCATCGCGGACCGGTTCGGCACACTGCAGGTCCTGGCCTCGACGAGTGAGCGCAGCAGCGAGGCCGAAGAAGCCCAGCTCGGGACGGAGGAGGGCTCGTGCCTCGACTGCTACCGGACCGGCACGACCGTCGACGTGGCCGACGTGTCGACGCACGAGTCGGAGTGGCCGGCATTCGTGACGACGATGCGTGACCGTGGGCTGCAGGGCACGTTCGCCGAGCCGATCCGGTTGCGGGACCGGACGATCGGCTCGCTGTGCGTCTTCGCCGACCACACCCGCGGGCACAGCGACGAGGACGTCGTGCTGATCCAACTGCTCGCCGACGCCGCTTCGGCTGCCCTCGTGCGCCAGCGGGACCGTGGTGGCCCCGTCACGATCGAGGACCGGGTCGAGGACGCCCTCGGGGCGCGGGTGCTCGTCGAGCAGGCGAAGGGTGCGCTCGCCTACCGGCGGGGCATCCGGATGGACGAGGCGTTCCAGCTGCTGCGACGTGCTGCGGCCGACGCCGGCCGCAGCCTCTGCGCGCTGGCCGAGGACGTCGTGCACCGGGGCGCCGACCTCGGCAGCACCGGCTAGGCCCGTCGGGTCCGCGGCCCGTCCGGCTCCGTCCGCAGCACCAGGCCGTGGTGGTCGGTGGTGAGCGTCACCGCGACCACCTCGCCGAACGCATCGCCGTCGAGCTGCACGCGCTCGGGGGTGTCGACGGTCAGCCGGAGCGTCCGCGCCCGGGTGTACCGGAGCGCACGTGACGTCGGCAGGACCCGGGCCAGGAGCCGCCCGAACCGGGTGCGCGAGAAGAACCGGTTGAGCGTCAGGGCGTACCCGACCTTCGTCCACCCGAACCACCCGGCGGGCCGGAACGCCACGGCGTCGAGGACCCCGTCGTCCGGTCGCGCCGCGGGCAGCAGCAGGATGCCGGCGGTCAGCGTGCCGCAGTTCCCGACGATGATCGTGTGCGCGCTCATGCTGCGGAGCGGGGCGTCGTCGATCCCGTAGTGCACCGGGATCTGCCGGTTGCCGATGACGGACCGGGCGATGGGGTCGGAGTAGGCCACCCACCCCAGGCGCTTCTTGACCCAGGCGTTCGTGTCCGCCGCCATGCTCGCGTCGAGGCCGATGCCGGTCATCACCAGGAACGCGTGGGACGTGGTGACGCCGGCCGGGTCGGTCAGGTCGGCCAGTCCGACGTCGATCGGGCGGTCGACCCCGGTGAGGCCCGCACGGACGGACCGCTGGAGGTCGCCGAGGGGCAGGCCGAGGTTGCGCGCGAACAGGTTGCCGGTGCCGCTCGGGAGGAGCGCCACCGGGATCCCGGTGCCGCGGAGCTCCTCGGCGACGATCCGGAGCGTGCCGTCGCCGCCGGCGACCAGGACGACGCTCGGGTGTGCCGCGCACGCCGCCCTGGCGGCCGCGCGTCCGTCGTCGTCGGCGCTGGTGGTGAGCCAGAGCGACTCGTCCCATCCGTGCGCGCGCTCCTCGGTGCGGAGCACGGCCCGGAGCCGGGCCGCGTCGATCTTGGTCGGGTTCACGACCACGGCGGCGCGCAGCGGGCCGGGTTCGTTCGGGGGCGTCGGCATGCGGTCGGTGCGGGGGTTCCTGCTGGTGGTGCGCTTCGCCAGTGGCGGACTAGTTGGTCCGGCCGGCGTTGCGAGCCTTGTTGCCGCTGCGGCGGACGGCGCCGAAGACGATCGTGCCGAGCAGCAGGACGATGCCGATGATGCCGAGCCAGAGCAGGCCCTTCAGGGCGAAGCCGACGATGGACAGGACGGCCCAGATGACGACGAGGACGATGACGGTCTTCACGGTGGTGGTTCCTTCGGTGGGGTGTGGTGCGGGGCGGGGTGGGCGTCGGGTGGGGTGGGGTGGCCGTGTCAGTGGATCCGGAGCTCGGTCACCATGGGGCAGACGAAGGGGTCACGGGCGGCGAGGCCGACACGGTTGAGGTACCGCACGACGATGCCGTACGAACGCAGCAACGTGGTCTCCGTGTAGGGCACGTCGAGGGTGTCGCAGTGGTCCCGCACCAGCAGGCGGGCCTGCTTCAACGCCGGACGCGGCATCGACGGGAACAGGTGGTGCTCGACCTGGTAGTTCAGCCCACCCATCAGGAACGACACCCACCAGCCGCCACGGATGTTGCGCGAGGTCCGCACCTGGCGGGAGAAGAAGTCGACCTTCGCGTCGTGGGCGATGGTCGGCATGCCCTTGTGGTTCGGGGCGAACGAAGCACCCATCATCACGCCGAACACGGCCAGCTGCACCCCGAGGAACGCACACGCCATCCCGAACGGCAGGAACCAGAACACCACCGTCAGGTAGATCGCGAACCGCGCCACCAGCAGGATGCCCTCGAGGACGCGCCCCCGGACGTCGCTGCGTCCGCCCGTCCCGCGGAGCACCGACATGACGGCGGCCCGGTGCAGGTTGATGCCCTCGAGCGTGAGCAGCGGGAAGAACAACCAGCCCTGGTTCTGCACGAACACCCGGAGCGGCCCGTTCTTGACGGCCGCTGCGTCCTCGGGCAGGAAGCGGATCGCGTCGGGGGCGATGTCCGGGTCCTT
>NZ_MJGM01000024.1:0-45289 GCF_001864905.1 Curtobacterium sp. MCBA15_007 | reverse complement strand
GAGTCACCCAGGAACGCGAAGACGACCCAGCACGCGGCCGTGGCGACGACGAGTGCGGTGAACAGCGCCCAGTAGAAGCCCCGACGGCGACGGAGCAGCCCGGCTTCCTTCACCTGTGCCAGCAGCGCGGAGTACGACGAGGTGCCACCGGTCCGTGGTCCGGCCGGGGAACCGGTCTTCCGGAAGCCGCTGGAGAGGGGTTTCGAGCTGGTCTCCCGCTGCGGGCTGGTACCGGCGTGCTGCGTGGTCATGGGTTCCCTGGTCGTCATCGGAATGGAGGAACGTTCCGGCGGCCGGGGTCTGGGGCTGCTGGTCCAACGCTAGAGCCGTCACGCTCCCGGGTGCAAGCCACAGGTCCGCGTGTCCGCCGCTCGACTACGGTTGTCCCGCCTGCTCGACGGAAGGACCGTTCCCCACATGACCGAGGTACGCGAAGCACGACTGGTCGAGACGTTCGTGACCCTCACCGACTCTCTGGTGGCGGACTACGACGTGGTCGACGTGCTGCAGACGCTGGTCGACCGGGCCGTCGAGCTGTTCGACGCCGCCGCGGGCGCCATCCACCTGCTCGACAAGCACGACGAGCTGCGGGTCGTCGCCTCGACGAGCGAGCGCAGCAGCTTCATCGGCCTGCTCCAGCTCAACGCCGGCGAGGGGCCCTGCATCACCGCCGTGACCACCGGCCGGTTGGTGACGTCGGAGAACGCCGACGACCTGCGGCAGCACTGGCCGCGGTTCGCCGAGGCGTCGCGGGCGCGTGGCTACGCGGGCGTCCACGCCATCCCGCTCCGGCTGCGGGACACCACCGTCGGGTCGCTGAACCTGTTCCGCGAGACGGAAGGGGCGCTGAACGGAGCCGATGCCCGAGCCGCCCAGGCCCTCGCCGACGTCGCGACGATCAGCCTGTTGCAGCAACGGACCCTCGAGCACGCGACCCTCACCGCGGAGCAGCTCCAGCGTGCCCTCGACAGCCGGGTCGCCATCGAGCAGGCCAAGGGGTACCTCGCACGTGCGGCCGGGGTCGACGTCGAGCAGGCGTTCGGCATGATCCGTCGCTACGCACGTGCCACCCAGCGGTCCCTGAGCCAGGTCGCCGCCGACGTGGCACGCGACGACGTCCCGCTCGCCGACCTCGTGGCCGCCGGAGCGTCCTGAGCGCCCTGAGGGTTCACACGGGCCGCCTCCGGACCCACCGTTCCTCGTCGAGCCCCGTCCCGGGGTCGGTCAGTCGCGGACCCTCCGGCACGAAGCCGTGCTTGGCGTAGAACCGGCGCGCACGGGTGTTCGCCGCGAAGACGAGCAGGTGTGCGTCCTCGTCGCCGATGGCCGCGTCGAGGAGCAGGGCGGCGACACCGGTGCCGTGCGCACCCCGGTCGACGTACAGGGTGACGAGTTGGAGCTCGGGGAGCCCGCCGGCCGGGTCCGCTCGGCGCTCGGTGCTCGCGACGCCGAGCAGGGTCCCGTCGTCGGCCCGCGCGGTGAGCACCCCGCGGGTGCGTGTCCGGATCCGCTCCGCCCAGCGCGCGGCGCGGTCGGCACCAGCCGTTCCGTCGAGGAAGGCGTCCGGCACCACCCCGCGGTACGTCTGCTCCCAGCAGCGCGCCTGGAACGCACCGATCTCGCGCGCGTCAGCCGTGGTGGCGCGCGCGATGACCGGTGCCGGACCGTGCACGGCTACTTCGTCGTCGTGAAGGTGCCCCGAGCCCGCTGGTCCGAGCCGTAGCCACGGGCGTGCACCACGTGCGTGCCCGGTGCCAGCGCCGCCACGGTCTTCGTGACCTTCAGGCGGACCTTGCCGGCTGCGTTGGCCGTCGTGCGGGTGGCCCGGCCGCCGTCGATGCTGACGGTGACCGACTCGCCGGCGCGGAAGCCCGTCGCCGAGATCGCGACCTTGGCACCCTTCCGGCTGCTCGCCGGCGTCACCGCGATCGGGGTGCTCGTCGCCTGGGCCTCGGCACACGCGTCGCCCGGGGTACCGACCGCCGGAGCGGATGCGGTCACGCGTCCGTTCACGGCGCGCACGCCGTCGTCCTCGCGGATGCGCATGGTGCCGATCGAGTCGCCGATCACCGAGCCGCCCTGGGTGTTGCTGAGCGTCATCGGGTAGTCCGCCGTCCGCGAGAACGACGGGGTGCGGTCGCCGTTCACCGACACGGCGACCGCGCGGCAGACCTCGCCCGGCTGGAACGTGACGGCCTGCATCGCCGGACGGATGCGGTTGTCCGACGCCTGGTCGAGGTCGAAGGAGACCGTCGTCGCCTGTTCGGCCGGCCGCGAGAGCACGACCGCTGCCCGGACGACCGTGCGGGTGCGCCCCTCGTCGACGAAGCGGTCGGCGATGCGGGCGGTGGGACGGTTCGTGACCACCGGGGTACCGAGGGTCGCTGCGGGCAGGAGCGAGAGGTCGCTCAGCAGCATCCCGCTGTTCTTCTGCGGGACGTCGATCGTCACCTCGCGCACCGACGCCAGGTCGATGCCGGTGAACGCGTCGAGCGGGATGCGTGCCTGCTGCAGGATCGTCTTGCGCGGCGCTGTCCGGGTACCGGGGAGCAGCTGACCGGCACGGCTGGTGTCCGACACGCGTCGGGTCGCCACGGCACCGGTGGCGTCGCGGAGGCTGATCGAGACGTCGGCGTTCGTCGTCGCCGTGTCGTCCGGGGTGAGCCGGAGCGACAGCGCCTGGAACCCGGTGAAGTCACCGGCCGTCGGGGCCACCGGGACGTGCACCTGTCCGCCGGTCGCCGCCTTGGTGGGCGTGACGTGCAGGGCCGGGGTCGCCGGCACCGAGGAGGCCAGGAACGCGGGCGTGTAGTCCGGGGCGTTCGAAGTGATCGAGACGCACGCCGGCAGCGTCTGCTTCGCGGGCAGGTTGTCGGTGCTCGCGCAGGTCTTCGCCGTCAGGGCACCGGTGGTGGTGACCGCCGGGTTCGTCGTGTCGAACAGGGCCAGGTCACGTCGGCTCGCGCCGGGCTGCGAGGCCGTCACCCGGATGTCCGCCGCGCCCAGGGCGGCGGGCTGCCGGTCGGTGCCGTCGAACATCGGCAGGAACTGCTGCTCACCGTCGAGCGTCAGGCGGAAGAACCCGCTGATCAGGCTCGTGCCGACGGCGTACTGCTGGTCGGACGACAGTCGGGTGGTGTGCTTCGCCTTCGCGCCGCAGACCGCGTCGGACTCGTCGTACCAGTCGTCCGACGACGCCTTCGCGTACTTGCCCGGGGTCCACGTCGTGTTGAAGAAGTTGTGGTTCGCGCCCATCACCAGGACCGAGGAGCGCAGCACGTCGTCCCCGAAGGCCGTGCGGGAGTCGTCGTAGAAGTGCTGGCCCTGCAGGTCGGACACGTCACCGTCGCAGTACGGCAGCACCACCGCCGTGTTCGTGTCCGGCAGGGTCATGCGCCCGAAGTCGGTCGGCGCCAGGGGCAGGACGGCACGGATGCCGAAGGGGCTGGTGCGCTGCATGTTGAGCAGGGCCGCTCGGACCACGCCGTCACCGCCGCGCGAGTGCCCCATCAGCCCGACGTGCTGCAGGTCGAGCTTGCCGGTCAGCAGCGGTGACAGGCGGGGTTCCTGCCCGGCGTCGGCGCGCTGGAGCAGGCTGAGGTGGTCGAGGACGAGCTGGCCGCGGGCCACCGCTCCGCCGTCGTCCGAGTAGCTGCCGTCGAGGGCGTTGATCGCGTTCGCGGAGATCGACACGACGACGTTGCCGTGGCTGGCGAGCGCGGTCGCCGCGGCGTTGTAGCCGAGGTAGCTCGGGATGTCCGTCTGGCCCTTCCCGCACGGCCACGCCCTGGGGTTCTCGGTGCCGCCGACGCAGGCCTCGTGGCGGCCGTGCAGGAACACGACGACGGGGCGCTTGCCCGGGGCGTCCTCCGGGACGAAGACCGCGGCACGCATCTCGCCCTTGCGGCCGAAGCCCTTGATCGTCTCGGCCTCGTTGCCCAGGTCGTAGTCGGCCCGGGTGACCGCGTACTGGCCCGCTGCAGCGGGGTCGTCGGTCAGGGGTGCCGGGGCCTCGCGCGGCGCCACCGTCTGCGGTGCGGTCGCCGACTGGCGGTTGCCCTGCAGGTCGGTCGCACCCGACCATCCGAGTTCGACGCTGCGGGCGTCGGCGACCGTGGGGTCGGTCGTGGTGACCGTCAGCTGCCGCTGGTCGAGGCTCGTCTGCGCCACGCCGATGTCCGTGCCGTCGACCAGCAGGACCGGTGCCGCTGCGCGGATCGGCAGGGGCTCGGCGAGGGTCAGGACGACGGTGTACCCGCCGTCGGTGGGCGTCACGGTCCAGTCCTCGCCCTGCGCGACGGGCGTGCCCGGGGTCGTGATCGTGGTCGTCCCCGTCGCGGCGGTGGGCCCGTCGCCCGGTGCTGCGGTCGCGGGCAGTGCCGCGATCGTGCCGGAGACGGCGAGCGCCCCGGCGATGAGTGTCGAACACGCGATCTGCAGCGCGATGGTGGAACGGCGTCTCGGCGAACGGTTCACGTCGGATCTCCCCTGGTGCGACGGGCATGCGCCACCGCACGCTCCGTCGCCAACAGTAGGGAGACAGCTGTTGGCACCGGATCGTCCTGGAGGATGACGTGACGGCTCAGTACCTGAGGGTCCTCACGGATGCGACGACCGGGTCGTCCTCGACGAGCCGGGAGGCCCGTGGCACGTCGTCGACGACGCCGTCGGTCGGCATGCCCCCGCGCGGTCGGGCACGTGGACCGTTCGCGAGTCCGGTGACGGCACGCAGACGGCCCCGCGACCAGGGTCGCGGGGCCGTCGGTGGTGCGGGTGGATCAGATGCGGCCGACGGTGCGGCGGCGACGACGCAGCAGGACCATGAGCGTGGCGCCAGCGGCGAGCAGGGCTGCGGCGATGCTCAGCGGGATGGTCGGGTCCGATCCGGTGAAGGCGAGCTGACCGGTTGGCTGGTCGGTTCCGCCGCCACCGCCGGCGCCCGCGGGGCCGGTCGGGGTGTCGGTGGGCACCACGGCCGGAGCGGTCGGGCTGGGTGTCGCGGTGGGCACCGGTGCCGGGGCACGGACCGTGATGGTGACCGTCTGGGTGTCGTCCGGGCTGGTCCCGTTGGACGCGGTGATCGTCACGGTCGAGGTACCCGGGGTGGTCGGGGTACCCGAGATGACGCCCGTGGTGCTGTTGATCGTCAGGCCGTCGGGCAGGCCCGTGGCGGTGAAGGTCGGGTTCGGGGTGCCGGTCGCGGTGACGGTGGACGAGTAGGGCACGTCCACGGTGCCGTCGGACGGGGTGCCCGAGGTGATGGTCGGCGACTCGGACGGGGTGCCCGGGGCGGGGCAACCGTTCGAGGCGGTGATCGTGTTGGTGTCGAGGGTCACCGCGCCGGTGCGGGCCAGCAGTCGGCCCTGCACGGTCGCGCCGGTGGTGGCGGTCACGGACCGCTGTGCCAGGACGGTGCCCTGGAACTGCGCGCCGGTGCCGACGGTGGCCGAGCTGCCGACCTGCCAGAAGACGTTGCACGAGCTGGCGCCACCGGTGATCGTGATCCGGCTGGCGGACCCGATGGTCAGGGTCGACGCGGCCTGGAACACCCACACGGAGTCCGCGCTGCCGGCCAGGGTCAGTGCGCCGTTGTTCGCCAGGGCGAGCGCGCCACCGGAGTACACACCCGGCGAGAGCGAGAGACCGTTCAGCTCGGTCAGACCGGTCTGGGTCGGGGAGAGCGACGCGGCGACGTTGTAGGCGGTGGTGGTGTCGCGCTGGGCCTGTGCGGCTGCGGCGTCGGTCTGGTGCGTGGTGCCGTTGACGACGCCGTTCGGTGCACCGCCGAAGCCGGTGATCGACGTGCCCGGCGACAGGCCGAGGTCGCCGTTGACCACGGAGGGGCCGGTGTTCGTGACCGCACTGGCGCCGAGGACGCCGTAGGTCGATGCTGTGCCGAGGTTGACGGGACCGTCGATGACCGTGGCGGCTGATGCTCCGCCGCCGGTGCCGAGGGTGATCAACGCTGCGACGGCCGCGGCCGAGACGACGAGGAGGGAGCCCCGTCGGCGGTGGAGAGCGTGCATGGCCGTCTCTTCCTGCTGGGAGAGGCGGGGTGACGTCGGCGACGAGCGCGCATTCTCGGAGACTCGAAGTATGCGCTTCTCCACAGCCAGGACCTAGGAATGTCTGCACATCCGGTCGAAGCCTGACAATCGGCCCGGATCCCAGCCGGATCGGGGGACGCGAGCGCATGATCACCACAGGTTGACCGGTCGCTCGCACCAGCGGCGGCCGGGTAGGGAGTTCGGGTCTCCCGTCAGCCGGTGCGGCGCCTGTCCTCGGGTTGGGCAGGTCGCCCACCCCCCGTGCCACACGGCGAAGGGCCCCGCGATCGAGATCGCGGGGCCCTCGCTGGTGCCGGGTGTTACTTGACGACGACCGTGATGGTCGGGCTGGTGCTCGTGGTGAGCTCCGAGGTCCCGGCGAAGACGGCGTGCAGGTTGTGCGCGCCCTTCTTCAGCGGGAGCTTCGACGTGACCACGCCGTCCTGCACCGTGACGGTGGCGAGGCGCTTCGAGCCCTGGTAGATCCGTGCGGTGCCGTCGACGCTGAAGCCGGTGGCCTTCACCTGGACGGTCGCCTTGCCACCGCTGTACTTGACGGCGGTGCGCGACGGGGCCTTCTCGACGGAGACCGTCATGGCCTTCGCGGTCTTCGAGTTCGTTCCCGAGTAGACCGGGTCCGCGTTGACGAACGAGGCCGTCACCGAGTGCTTCCCGATGGCGAGCGTGCTCGGCAGCGTCATGCTGGCCGCGCCGTCCTTGACCGGGGCGGTGCCGAGGACCTTGCTGCCGTCCTTGAACGTCACCGTGCCCTGCTGGGTGCCGATGCCACCGGCGATGGTCGCGGTGACCGTGGCCGGCTTCGCGGTGCGGTAGGTCTGCTCGGCGGCCGACGCGGAGAGCGTGGTGGTCGTCGTCGGCAGCGTGGCGTGCAGGTCGAACCTGTCGACCGTCGAACCGATCGCGGCCGGGTCGGCGGTGGCCGTCGGCTGGAGGGTCACGCCGCAGCTGTCGACCTTGCCGTGCTGCACCGCCGAGTTGCGGGTGGTGCAGTCGCTGGCGCGGATGTTCTCGACGGCGAGCTTGTCGTCGGTGACCGAGACCTTCACGAAGGTGCGGACGTGTTCCTGGTTCTCGACCGAGTTGGCGAAGTGACGCTGACCGGTGGGGTCGAGCGGGTCCGCGCCGTAGCCGCCCTGGGTGGCGTCCGGGGTGGTGAGGTCGTAGTACTTCGAGCCGGAGGCCGAGTTCGCCGTCATGTAGATGACACCGCCGGGGCCGGAGAAGACCTCGGGAGCAGCGGGCTGCTCGTTGACGTTGGCCTTCTTGCCGTTCTTGATCGCGTAGCTGCGCGAGTAGGAGTGGTCGTGGCCCTGCAGGACGAGGTCGACGCCCATGTCCGAGAACGAACGCGTGAAGTCGAACCGGCGCTGCTGGTTGTCACGGTCGTTCGCGTGGTCGGCCGGCGAGTAGATCGAGTGGTGGTAGACCAGCGTGGTCCACTTCGCGTCGTCGCCGTAGCGGTTGATGACGTCGCGCACGTAGTTCACGTGGGCAGCGTCCGAACCGGCCGCGTAGGCGTTCGAGTTGATGTCGATGAACAGGACGCCCTTGTACATGTACCAGTAGTCGCCACCCGAGTTCGCGGTCGTGTTGCCGCCCGGGTAGAAGTCCGGCACCTTGAGGGAGTTCGGCACCTGGTTGTGCTGCTCGTAGGCCTTGCCGCCGACGTCGTGGTTGCCGATGGTCGAGGCCCACGGGTAGCGCTTCAGCACGTCGCTGCTGTCCGCGAACGCGCCCCACTCGTACTCGTTGTTGGCGTGCTCGACCTGGTCGCCACCGGAGACCAGGAGCTCGGCGTCCGGCTCGGTCGACGTGGCGTACTCGAGCGTGTCCGCCCAGCCGGCGCCGTCGTCGTCGGTGAAGCCGGACGAACCGATCTGCGGGTCACCGAAGAACAGGAAGTCGAAGTCGCCGGAGAAGCTCTTCGTGGTGAAGGTGTACGACGCGGACCAGGCCGAGCCGTCCGCCGCACCGACGTGGTACGTGTACGAGGTGTTCGGCTCGAGGTCCGAGATCGCCGCGTGGGCGTTGATGTAGCCCGACTGGGCGGCGATGCCCGCGATGCCCTTGGTGTTCGAGTCGGTCGCGCTCGTGTCGGCGGCGGTGTTCACGGCCTCCGAGGCGTCGATCGTCTTCTTGGCGTCGGTGAAGACCCCGTCCGTCATGGACGCGGTCTTCTGGATCTCGACGGACTGCGCGACGTTCGTGGGGAAGTACCACGAGGCGATGCGCTGGCTCTCGGTCGCGCCGACGCCGAGCAGGATGTGGATCGGGCCACCGGTGGAGATGTTGGTGGTGGGGGTGTTCGTCGCCGCGGTGGCGGCGTTCGTGCCGACCATCGAGGCACCGGCGATGAGCGCGGCCCCGAGGACGGCTCCGCAGACGCGGAGGGTGGTGGTTCTGCGCCGGGTAGTGGCGCCGGACAGGAGACTCATGTGGGTCCGTTTCTCAGACGTGGGATGGTGCAGCACGGAAGACTCTGCACGCCCTGCAAAACGTCTTGGTAAACGCTGAGTGACGGTTCATCGTTGTTCAGGAACGGACGTCGAACGCCCCCGGGACGACGGGCCCGGTCAGCCCGCGGCCAGCCGTTCGACGAACCAGATCATCCCCATCACGAAGACCCCGGCGGTCACCGCGCCCGTCACCCAGAGCGACACCCGGTGCGCCTTCCGCCGCAGCAGCGAGAGCGGCGGGAACACGATGACGATGATCGCGAGCTGCACGGCCTCGATGCCGACGTTGAAGACGAGGAGCGAGACGAGCAGCTGCCACGAGAACGCCTCGTGGATGCCCAGGGCACCGGCGAACCCGAGCCCGTGGATGAGTCCGAAGGCGAAGACGACGGCCAGCCGGGTCCAGCCGGCGCGGTCGAGCGAGAAGTGTCCGTGTTCGCCGACCACCAGTTCGTCGGCCCGCGACCGGCGTCGCCAGAGCCGCCACAGGTACCAGCCGGCGACCGCGGCGATCGACAGGGCGATGAGCGGCTCGACGACGATCGCGGGTGGGCTGACCACACCGAGCGCGGCGAGGATGAACGTGATCGAGTGCGCGATCGTGAACGCGGACGCCGTGTAGACGACCTCGCGCAGGCGACGCGACCCGGCGATGAGCGCGACGAGGAACAGGATGTGGTCGATGCCGGTCAGCAGGTGTTCGGCGCCCAGGCGGAAGAACTCCCAGAAGCGCTCCCCCGCCGACTGTTCGGTGGAGAACGTGCGCTGCGAGGCGTCGAGGGTGGCCGATCCCGCGCGGTCGTCGACGTCGTACGTGACGATCGTCTTGGTGTCGCGGACGAAGGACTCGTCGTCGGGGAACAGCGTCGACGACACCACGTGTCCCGACTGCGTCTCGGACGCCTCCGGGCAGGTGAAGTCGGCGGTGACGTGGGCGTACGGCACCTCGTCCCGCAGGTCGACCGTGACCGTGGGGTCGAGGGTGCCCGTGCAGGCCCGCCCACCGGCTCCGGTCACCGTGAACCGGTCGAACACGTACTCCCCGATCGCGTCGGTGTGCGCCTCGGCGGCCGTCACCATCCCCGGGAAGTCCCCGTCGTCCCAGGCGCGCTGCCCTTGCTCGTGCAGCGCGTCGTCGTGCTCGCTCGTGGCCACCGAGACGAGCATCAGGTCGTACTCGAGCCCGAGCTCCGCCCGCACGACCGTCGGCTTCGTGGACGTCACGTCGGCGTACACGACCGAGCTGAAGCCGTGCGCCGACGCCGGTGCGGCTCCCCCGAGCACGCTGATCACGACCACCCCGAGCAGCACGAGCGCGGCGGCGACCCGTGCGGCCAGCGCAGTCAGCGCGGTCGGGGAAGACGAGTGGACGGGGCGGGCGCGCAGGAGCGCGGCGGTGGTTCCGGAGGGCACGCGCAGACGATCCGGCTCACAGACGACCGGAAGGTGAACAACCGGTGACCAGCAACGGGACGGGTGTTGGACAGGTCCCCCGACCGGCCCGGAGCGGCCGTCGGGCGTGCTTGCATGGTGCCGTGATCCGCCCAGCCACCCGGACGACCTCCCTGTTGACCGCCGTCGCCCTCGCCGCGGCCGGCGCCACCCTGCTGGCCGGCTGCTCCCGGGCGTCGGACGGCACCACCGGCGGCACCGGCACCGGCACCGGCCCCGGCCCGACGGCGAACGCCTCGGCGCACGCGTCCGCCGGCCTCCTGGGCACCGGGTTCTCCGATCCGGACCAGCCCCCGGCACCCGAGGCCACCATCCACCCCGAGCCGGGTTCGTGGTCCGGCGTGCACGCTCCCGCGGGCTACGACGTCGTGCTGCTCTCCGACGCGGGGGACGCCGCGGACGCCCCGACCCGGACCCTGCTCGACGCCGTCGACTCGTGGGCGTCGGACGAGGACGTCACCGTCACCCCGGTCTCGGCGAAGGACGCCGACGACCGGATCGCCGCGGTCCTGCGCGCCGTCGACGCCGAGCCCGACCTCGTCATCACCGTCGGCAACCACATGGTCGACCCGCTCGCGGCCGTCTCACCGACCGCGCTCCACCAGCAGTTCCTGGTCGTCGGTGCCGAGATCGCGGAGCCGACGTCGAACGTCACGGCGGCGGACTGGACGGGCGGCGGGTTCCGTGGCGAGGGCCTCGGTCCGTCGAGCCACTACGACCCCGGCACCTTCACCGAGGACCGTGCCGCTCGCGGACTGCGCGCCGGCCTCGCCGCGGTGCTGCACGACCTGCGCGGCATCGTCGTCTGGGTGCCCTGACCCGGCCTTCCCCCGCTACGCGGTCTCCGGCTCCAGCACCCGGGCCCGCACCTGCGCCGCTGCCCCGAGGGCCACGGCATCAGCCCCGAGCGTCGACTGTGCGAGCCGGATCGTCGCTCCGCTGACGGGCGGTTCCGCGTCGATCGCCGCCGAGATGGCGGGCTGGAGCAGGTCCCACGACCGTGCGATGCCGCCGCCGATCAGGACGGTGGTGACGTCGAGGATCCCCGCGGTCAGCAGCGCGGCACGGGCGAGACCCCATCCCGCGGTGGCGAAGACGGCGGCCGCGTCGGCGTCGCCGCCGCGCGCTGCGACGGCGACGTCCCGTGCCGAGAGCGTGCGCCCGGAGCGCTCGGCGTAGCGGTCGGCGATGCCGCGGGCGCCCGCGATGGTCTCCAGGTGCCCGGTCTGCCCGCAGGTGCAGCGGGCGTCGCCGAACCCGGGGACGTGGCCGATCTCGCCGGCGGCGCCGCGCGGGCCGGCGAAGAGCCGTCCGTCGAGCACGAGGGCGCCGCCGACCCCGGTGCCGAGGGTCATGCCGAGCACGTCGGACTCCCCCACCACCGCGCCGGTCGCGATCTCGCCGAGCAGGAACGCGTTCACGTCGTTGTCCAGGGTCGCGGGCACGCCGAGCGCGTCGGTGACGGCCCGCGTCACGCCGTACCCGGCCCAGCCGGTGAACGAGTTGCCGGTGACCAGCACGGTCCCCGTGGCCCGGTCGACGACACCGGCCGCGCCCACCCCGACACCCGCAAGGGAGGCCCGGTGCGTCTCGAGCAGACCCGTCACCGCCCCGAGGGCGGCCGTCACGATCGCTGCCCCGCCCGCGTGGGCGGGCGTCGGCAGGTCGACCCGGTCGATGACCTCGAGGTCGTGCGTGGTCAGGACGACCTTGGTGTTCGTCCCGCCGATGTCGACCCCGGCCAGGACCCGGCTCACGCGGTCACCGCCGCGAGCGAGGCGAGGCGCGCGGCCCGGCGCTGTCGTTGCAGCACGGGGTCGGGCACCGGCACCGCGGCGAGCAGGCGTCGGGTGTAGTCGGTGGTGGGGTGCAGGAGCGTGGTGCCGGTGGTGCCCTGCTCCTCGACGACGCCCTGGCGCATCACCACGACACGCTCGGCGAAGTGCTGCACGACGGCCAGGTCGTGCGAGACGAACAGGCACGCGAACCCGAGGTCGTCCTGCAGCTCGCCGAGCACCTCGAGCACGGTCTCCTGCACGCTGACGTCGAGCGCCGAGGTCGGTTCGTCGGCGACGAGCAGCCGCGGCTCGAGCACCAGCGCCCGGGCGAGCGAGACCCGCTGGCGCTGCCCACCGGAGAGCTCACGCGGGGCCCGGGATGCCAGGGTCCGCGGCAGCCGGACGGCGTCGAGCACCTCGTCGATGCGGCGACGCCGGTCGGCCGAGGACATCCCGCGACGGTGCACGGCCAGGGGCTCCGCGATGCACTCGGCCACGGACATCCGGGCGTCGAGGGACGCCACCGGGTCCTGCAGCACCACGCCGATGCCGGACCGGAGGGCACGGCGGTCGCGCCCCTTGGCCGTCCGCAGGTCCTGCCCGAACAGCGACACCGTGCCGGACGTCGGCTTGATCAGACCGAGCGCCACCCGGGCCGCGGTCGACTTGCCCGAACCGGACTCGCCGACCAGACCGACGGTCTCACCGGCGTGCACCGTGATGTCGATGCCGGCGAGCGCGTGGACGGCGCGCGCCCCGCGCCCGAACGTCACCGAGACGTCCCGCAGGTCGACCACCGGGGCCGCACCGGGCCTCCCGTCCGCCGCACCCGACGCACCCAGCTCGGAAGACGCCGGCGTCTCCGCGTCACGCCCCCGGATCTGGAGGCGTCTCGCCGACTCGGCGGCGTCGGATGCCGACGCCGGTGTCTCGAGCCGCGGCACCGCGGCGAGGAGCCGCTTGGTGTACTCGTGCTCCGGGCGGAGCAGGACGTCCTCGACCCCGCCGGTCTCGACGATCTCGCCCTGGAGCATGACCGCGACCCGGTCGGCGAAGTCCGCCACGACGCCCATGTTGTGCGTGACCAGCAGCACGCCGGTGCCGGTCTCGACGGCGAGCGCGCGCAGGAGCTCGAGGATCTCGGCCTGGACGGTCACGTCGAGCGCGGTGGTCGGCTCGTCCGCGATGAGCAGCTTCGGTGCGTTCGCGATCGCCATCGCGATGACCACGCGCTGGCGCTGCCCACCGGACAGCTGGAACGGGAACGACCGGGTGCGCGACTCGGGGTCGGGGATGCCGACGCGGCGGAGCAGGTCGACGGCCTCGGCCGCGGCGGCGGACGCGGAGACGTCACGGTGGTTCCGGATCACCTCGGCGATCTGGGCGCCGACGCGGGTGAGCGGGTCGAGGGCGGTCGCGGGCTCCTGGAAGACCATCGACACCGTCGAGCCGCGCAGTGCCCGGAGTTCGGGCTCGGCTGCCCCGACGACCTCGTGCCCGGCGACGACGGCGCTGCCCGATGCCGTCGCGTTCCCGGAGAGCAAGCCCATCGCCGCGAGGGCGACCGTCGACTTGCCGGAGCCGGACTCGCCGACCAGGGCGAGGGTCTCGCCGGGGGCGACCGACAGGGACACCCCCCGCACGGCGTCGACGGTGCCGGACTCGGTGCTGAAGGAGACGCCGAGGTCGGTCGTCCGCAGGATCGGTTCGTTGGTCATCAGCGGCCCCGCACGTCGAAGGCGTCCCGCAGTCCGTCGCCCACCGCGTTGAACGCGCAGACGACCAGGATCACGGCCAGACCCGGCGGCACGATGAGCCACCAGTGTCCGGAGTACGCGGCGGTGAGTCCCGCCGAGAGCATGCCGCCCCAGTCCGTCGCGGGCGGCTGCACGCCGAGCCCGAGGTACGAGACGTAGGCGACCAGCAGGATCGCGTCGGCGACCTGGAACGTCGCCGCGACGACGATCGTCGACACCGAGTTCGGCAGCAGGTGCTTGCCGATCGCGCGGGCGTGCGAGCCGCCGATCGCGCGCAGGGTCAGGACGTAGTCGCGGTTCTTGAGCGTCAGGGTCTCGGCGCGGATCAGGCGGGACGGCACGAGCCACGACACCAGACCGAGGATGACGATGAGGCCGCCGACGCCGGGGTTCGTGATCGCCGAGATGACGAGCAGGATGAACAGCGCCGGGATCGCGATGCCGGCGTCGACGACGCGCATCATCAGGGCGTCGACCCAGCCGCCGACGTACCCGGCGACGGAGCCCCACAGGGTGCCGACGACGGTGGCCAGGACCCCGGCGGCGATGCCGACCATCAGGGAGACCTTGCCGCCGTACATCAGGCGGCCGAGGACGTCGTGGCCGACGGCGTCGGTGCCGAGCCAGTGCGCGGCGCTCGGGCCCTGGTTGGCCTGCTCGAGCATCGTGTGCGTCTGGTCGGTCGGGTACAGGAACGGGCCGACGAAGCAGAACAGCACGATGACGACGATCAGGGCGAGGCCGATCACGGCGAGGGTGTTGCTCCGGAACCGGCGGGCGGCGAGCCGGAACCCGGTGGCCGCGACGGTGACGGGGGCGCCCGGGGCTTCGGGGGCCATCTGGACGGCGGTCATGCGCGGCTCGCCTTCACTCGGGGATCGATCAGGGACTGCGCGACGTCGGCGAGCAGGGTGCCGATGACGGTCGCGATGGAGATGACGAGCACGCAGCCGAGCAGCGTCGGGTAGTCGGAGGACTGCGCGGCGTTCCAGAACAGCAGCCCCATGCCGGGGTAGTTGAACAGCTGCTCGGTCACCAGGGCGCCGCCGAACAGCACCGGCAGGTAGTACCCGAGCATCGCCACGACCGGGGTGAGCGAGTTGCGGAAGACGTGCCGCCGCAGGATCGTCGCGGTCGAGGCGCCGCCGGCACGGGCGGTGCGGACGTAGTCCTCCTGCAGGTTCTCGAGCGTCGAGGCGCGCATGTACCGACTGAACACCGCGATCATCGCCAGGGCTCCGGTCACCACGGGCAGCACGAGTCCGGCCGGGTCCTGGAACACCTCGGCCAGGGTGTTGCCGCTCGGTGCCTGGGACGGCAGCCACGGCAGCTGCTGGCTGAACACGATGATCAGGACGAGGCCGAGGAAGAACGCCGGCGTCGAGTAGAAGACGAACGCCAGGGCGGTGGCGGCGTAGTCGACCGCACCGTTGCGGCGGGCCGCCTGGAGCATGCCGACCGGGATCGCGACGACGAGTCCGAGCACCGCGGAGATGCCGGTGAGCACGAGGGTCTTCGGCAGGCGCTCGGCGATGAGCTGCGAGACCGGCTCGTTGAGCGTGTACGAGGTGCCGAGGTCGCCGGTGAGCAGACGACCGAGGAACCGCAGGTACTGGACGGGCAGCGGCTGGTCGAGCCCCTGCGCTTGGTTGAACTGGGCGATCTGCGTGGGCGTCGCGGAGACGCCGAGCACGCCGCGGGCGGGGCCGCCGGGCAGCGCGTGCAACAGGCAGAACACCACGACGGTGACGATGAGGATCACCGCGAGCGCCTGCAGGACGCGCCTGGTGAGGTAGAGAGCTGTGGTCATGCGGGTTCCGATGGTCGGTTCTTGCGTGAGCCGGGGCGGAGGCGCGGTGCGGGTCGTGCCCGCACCGCGCCTCCTGGCCGTGGTCGCGTCAGCGACCTACTTGGTCCACTTCCACTGGGCCGGGTGGAAGTTGGCGAGCGAGTCCTGGTCGAACCCGGACAGGCCCTTCTTGACGACCGAGATCTGGTAGTCGGGGCTCGGCAGCCAGATCACCGGCAGGTCCTTCGCGACCGCGGCGCTGTAGTCCTGCACGGCGGTGGCGTCGGTCGAGGTGGTGGTCGCGTCGATCAGGTCGTCGACCTGCTTGTTCGAGTAGCTGCCGAAGTTCGCCGAACCGCCGGTCTGGAAGAGCGACTCACCGGTCGGGTAGGCCGGGAAGTACCAGCTGCCCGCGGTGCCGAAGAACGACAGGTCCCAGTCGCAGCTGGCCTCGTCCGAGGTGCAGGTGGGGGTCTGCGACAGCACGCTCGACACCGGCGCGGTCTTGATGGTGAAGTCGATGCCGGTCTTCGCGAGCGAGGACTGGATCGCGCTCATCATGTTGTCGGTCACGGTCGAACCGGACTGCGACAGCACCTGCATCGAGAACTTCGTGCCTTGCTTGACACCCTCGCCGCACTGGCTGGCCGAGGTGCCCGGGTCGGTGCAGACCATCGTGCCGCCCTGCTCCTCCCAGCCGTGGCTGGTGAGCAGGTCCTTGGCCTTCGAGGTGCTGAACGGGTACGGGTTCGACTTCTGCACGTCGGAGACGTAGTCGGACTCCTGCGCCTGCGGGACGGGACCGTAGGTCGAGGTCGCGGTGCCGTTGAAGACGACCTTCGACAGCGACTTCTGGTCGATCGACATCTGGACGGCCTGCCGGGCGTACAGCTGCTTGAAGACGGCGCCCATGGTCGGGTTGTTGAAGTTGTACGGCATGTACGTGATGGCCCAGCCGGTCCAGGGCTCCACGGAGTAGCCCTTCGCCGTGAAGGAGGACTCCTGGTCCATGTCGGTGGCGTTGATGTAGCCGTAGTCGACCTCGCCCGAGCGGACCGCGTTCACCTCGGCGTCGGCCGTGGTGAAGGGGAGCAGGTTGACCGTGGTGATGGCGGGCTTCTGACCGCCGTCGTACTTCTTGTTGGCGACGAGGGTGACGTTGCCGGCCGTGGTGAAGGTCTTGACGCCGTAGGGGCCCGAGATCGTCTTCCACAGGGGGTCGCTGGCGTAGTCGCTGATCTTGCCGGCGGCGGTGTTCAGGTACTTCCAGACCTGCTTCGCGCCGGCGGGGGTCTCGTCGGCGTCGGTGACCTTCGCGCTCGCGCTGGTCTTGTCCCAGGCGTGCTGCGGCAGCGGGATGATGTTGCTCAGCTGGTTGGCGAGCATCCAGTCCGAGTTGTACGCCTTGTCGAACGTGATGGTGAAGTGCGTGTCGTCGACGGCCTTGAACGAGGTCCAGTTGTCCGGCGCCTTGCCCTTGGAGTACCCGCCCCACTGCGCCTTGTTGGCCTTGATCAGGTTGAACCAGAACTCGACGTCGCGGCTCGTGATCGCCTCGCCGTCGGACCAGTGCCGGTCGCCGAGCGTCATCGTGACGCTCTTGCCGTCGTCGGCGAACTTCGCGTCGGTGGCGACGGAGCCGGCCTTGTTCCACGCGATCTTGCCGGTGGAGCCGTCGTACGCGACGAGCGGTTCGTACAGCGACTGGGCGATGGAGCCGTTGTTCGTGTTGAGGTGCGCGGCGGTGCCGATCGGCAGGATCCAGTTCGGCGTGAAGTTGGCGGGGAGCGCGTAGTCGATCTCGTCGGTCGATCCCGGCGAGGCGTTGCCGCCTCCGGAACAGCCGGCGAGCAGCGCGCTCACGGCGATCGCAGCTCCGGTGAGGAGCGCCCAGCGACGGGGCTTGGACATGCGGTGTCTCCTTGTGCGAGGGACTTCGGGGAGTGGAGCACGAGGTGCCGAGCGGCACGAGGACAGTCAAGGACCAAAGCCATTGGAAAAACAAACATCTCGATGTAAAAACTGCGTTACTGCGGAACGGTGGAAAGGGTGGACCGCTCGATCCGCCCCGTAGGCTCGCCGAAGAACCGGGCATCCACCCGTGTCGTGTTCCCGTTCCGCCGGCAGCCGCCGGTGTTCCGTCCGGATTGGAGAAAGTCGTGGCCGATCTCAGCGCCCGCGTCCTCGAGCTCGTCGCTTCGGGGCAGGCCGCCAGCCGGACCGAGATCGCGAAGGTGCTCGGGGCCGCCCCGTCGACCGTCTCGCACGTCGTCGGCCAACTCCTGGAACACGGGATCCTCGCCGAGGAGGGCACCGACGTCTCCACCGGCGGCCGCCCCCGCAAGGTGCTCCGCATCGGCGGCGTCGACGAGTACGCGGTCGCCGCGGACGTCGGCGGCGGGCACGCGCGCATCGGCGTGGTGCTGCCGGGAGGCGCGCTCGAGTCGGTCGCGAACGTCCCGTTCGCGCTCTCCGACGGTCCGACCGCCGGGCTCCAGCGGCTGGCCGCGTTGCTCGAGCGGCTCGCCGACGACCGTGGTCGCGAAGGGCTGCGGGGCGTCGGGCTCAGCCTGCCCGGGCCCGTCGACGTCGTCGCCGGCGTCGTCGACCTGCCGAGCCGGATGCCGGGGTGGAACGGGTTCCCCGTGGCCGCCTGGCTGAGCGAGCGGTTCGGGCTGCCGGCGATCGTCGACAACGACGCGAACTGCATGGCGGCGGGCGAGCAGACCGTGCAGGACCCGGCTCGACGCCAGACCATCACGATCAAGGCGGGCTCGGCGATCGGCGCGGGCATCGTCATCGACGGCCGGCTCTACCGCGGGTCGACCGGCGCGGCCGGGGACATCACGCACGTGCGGATCGACGCCGCCGGGGACACCCCGTGCTCGTGCGGCAACACCGGGTGCCTCGAGACGGTGGCGTCCGGCGCCGCCCTGGTCCGCATCCTGTCGAACGCCGGGGTCGACGTCGCCTCGACCGCCGACGTCGTGCGGCTCGCCTCGGACGCGCACCCCGAGGCGACCCGCGCCGTGCGGATGGCGGGCAAGTACCTGGGCGAGGTGCTCGCCGCCAACGTGAACTTCTTCAACCCGGACGCCGTCTACCTCGGCGGCATCCTGTCGACCCTCGACCCCTTCATCGCCGCCGTGCGGAGCCAGCTCTACGAGAGCTGCCACCCGCTGATGACCCAGCACCTGGCGATCGAGCCGGTGTCGCTCGGCGCCGACGCCGGCCTCGTCGGCGCCGGGCAGTTCGCCCTGCAGCGGGGCCTCGCCGCCTCGCTCGAGGAGCTCTCCGCGCCCATCCCCCAGTCCACCACCAGGAACAGGAGCGTCCGTGTCTGAGACCGGTCCCGTCACCCCCGCCGTCCCCGCCTCCCCCGCCAGCGCCGGTCGCCCGGTCATCGCCATCGCCGGCCTGGCCATCGAGACCTCGACGTTCACCCCGACCCGGACCCACGCCCCCGCGTTCCACCCGGACCGCGGCGACGAGGCCGTCACCCGCTACCCGTTCCTGGCGACCATGGCCGACCGTGCGGACTTCCGCGGTGCGCTCATCGGGCACGCACTGCCCGGCGGGATCGTCGACCGGGCGTCGTACGACGCGCTGGCCGACGAGATCGTCGAGCGGCTGGGTGCGATGGGGCCGGTCGACGGCCTCTGGTACGACATCCACGGCGCGATGGTGGTCGAGGGGCTCGACGACGCCGAGACGGACCTGCTCGGTCGCATCCGCCAGGTCGTCGGCCCCGACGTCATCGTGTCCGCGTCGATGGACCTGCACGGCAACGTCACGCGCGAGCTCGCCCACCAGGTCGACCTCGTCACCTGCTACCGGATGGCCCCGCACGAGGACACCCTCGAGACGAAGGAGCGCGCCGTCCGGAACCTCGTCGACGTGCTGACCGAACGGCCCGTCGGTGCGCAGCGCCCCGTGAAGGCCTGGATCCCGATCCCCGTCCTGCTGCCCGGCGAGCAGACCTCGACCCGGCTCGAGCCGGCGAAGTCCCTGTACGCGCAGGTCCCGCTCGTCGAGCAGACCGAGGGGGTGCTCGACGCCGCGATCTGGGTCGGGTACGCCTGGGCCGACCAGCCCCGCGACCAGGCCGTGACCGTCGTCACCGGGTGGGACGAGGCAGCCGTCGCCGCCGGCGCCGAGCGGCTCGCAGCGGCGTTCTGGGATGCCCGCGAGGACTTCGTCTTCGTCGCACCCACCGGCACGTTCGAGGAGTGCCTCGACGCCGCGCTCGCCCCTGGCGCCGCGAAGCCGTACTTCGTCTCGGACTCGGGCGACAACCCCACGGCGGGCGGCTCCGGGGACATGACGTGGGGGCTGACGCAGGTGCTCGCCCGTCCGGAGTTCCAGGACCCGTCGGGCCCCACCGTCATCTACGCGAGCGTGCCCGGCGCGGCCGCCGTCGCCGCCGCGGTGGAAGCCGGCGTCGGTGCGACGATCACCGTGACCGCCGGTGCGACGGTCGACCACGTGCACGCGGGTCCGATCACGATGACCGGTCGGGTGCACGCGATCAAGCAGGGCGACCGGGACGCCGAGACCGAGGTCGTGCTGCAGGTCGGCAGCGTGTTCGCGATCCTGACGAAGCTGCGGAAGCCGTACCACCACGAGCACGACTTCACCGACCTCGACCTGGCGCCGCGGCAGGCGGACGTCGTCATCGTGAAGATCGGGTACCTCGAGCCGGAGCTGTTCGACATGTCCGCCGACTGGATGCTCGCGCTCACCCCGGGCGGCGTCGACCAGGACCTGCTGCGCCTCGGGCACCACAGGATCGAGCGCCCGATGTTCCCCTACGATCGAGTGTTCCCGACGGCACCGGACCTCCGCGCCCGCATCGTCCCCGCCTCCAACGAACCGCTCGGAGCCCCTGCATGAGCACCACCGCCGCACTCGAGATCGCCGTCACCTCACCGGCCGGCGCGATCACCGCGCGGGACGGCGGCGCCGACCGCGTCGAACTCTGCGTCGGTCTCGAGCTCGGCGGGCTCACCCCGTCCCAGGCCCTGGTCGAGACGACCCACGAGACCGGGATCCCGGCGCACGCGCTGGTCCGCTGCCGCCCGGGCGGGTTCGTGCACTCCCCCGACGAGGTCGAGCTCATGGTGCGCGAGGTCCGCACGGTCCTGCGCTCCGGGGCCGCCGGCGTCGTGGTCGGAGCCCTGCGCCCCGACCGGACCCTGGACGAGGACGCCCTCCGCCGCTTCGTGGACGCCGCCCGCTCGGTCAGCACCACCGCCGAGATCACCCTGCACCGGGCGATCGACCACGCGATCGACCCCGTTGCCGCCGCCGGATCGCTCGCCGCGCTCGGGTTCACCCGCGTCCTGACCTCGGGCGCCGCCCCCACCGCGGTCGCCGGTGCCGAGACGATCGCGCGCATGGTCGTGGCAGCCGGGCCCGTGCAGGTGATGGCCGGCGCCGGCGTCACCCCCGCCGACGTCCGTGCGCTGCTCGCCACCGGAGCCGCCGCGGTGCACCTGTCGGCCAAGCGCCCAGCCGCCGGCAGCACGCACGCCGGGGTGCCGATGGGCGCCGGCGACGACGGTTCCGCGCACTTCGTCACCGACGCCGAAGTCGTCACCGCCGCACGGCGCGCGCTCGACGCCTGACCCGTTCTGGGCCCGCAAGACACCGGTGTTCGCCGGTTGCACACCCGCAGACCGCGGTTCGAACGACGAACACCGGTGTTCAGCGGCCCCTGACCGCCTGAGCCCGCGTCACCCCCGGCGACCGGACCGCGCGGCGAACGCGTCGAGCGCCGAGAGCACTTCGTCGTTGCGGTACAGGACGCCGTGCCGGTACTCGTTCTTCGACAGCAGGATGCCGGCGTCGACGAGCTTCTGGAGGTGCGGGTACACGTTCCTCGTCACGACACCCATCTCGGCGGCGAGCACCGTCGCGTTCAACACGGGCTGCCGTGCGACCACGTCGAGCGCGTCCCAGACGCCGGAGTCTCGTCGAGCCTCGATCCGGTCCTGCCAGCTCCTCCGGATCCGTCGGATGTCCTCGACGAGCTCCGTCGCGTTCCCGATCGCGGCGAACGCGGCTTCGGCCACCCGCCGGATGATCGGCTCGACGTCGCCACGGCGGTACGCCGTCAGCGCATCGACGTAGCCCGCAGTGTCGATCAGGAGGCCTGCCGAGACCGGGACCGTCACGTTGCGCGTCAACTCGTTCGACCGCAGCATGGCCTGCAACAGTGCACGCCCGGTGCGACCGTTGCCGTCGGTGAACGGGTGGATGGTCTCGAACTGCGCGTGGGCCACGGCGACCTGCGCCAGCCGGGGCAGGTCCAGTCGCCGCGCGAAGGCCATGACGTCGTCGACCAGTCCCGGAACCCGTTCCCATGCCGGGGCGACGAAGTCGGCTCCGACCGGGCTGCGACCGTCGGTGCCGATCCACACGGGTTCACGCCGGAACGCTCCAGCATCGTGATGGGGGTCGTGTTCGAGCAGGACCTCGTGCATCGCGAGCACGGTGTCGGAAGTCAATTGATCGGACAGTTCGATCGCGGTCCGCATCGCGCGCGTGTTCGAGACGATCGCGGTGGCGTTGCGCTTGCCGGGGGCACCGATCTCAGCGGCGAACACCTGCCGAGCGCTCGCCGTGAGGTGCTCGATCTGCGACGATGCTGCTGCTTCCGAGCGCAGCAGGAGCGAGGCGAACGAAGCCACCTCACCACCGAGTTCACTGTCGAACCGCACGAGCGCGGTCGAGGCTTCGTCAACGAGGGTCGCCACGTCGTCGCTCAGCTCGATCGGGAGTCCCGCGATCGCGGGCGGAACCGCTGCAGCGTACGATTCCCGAACCGTGCCGCGTCGAGCCGCCCGCGGACCGTAGTCGGCGTCGCGGCGCTCCCAGTCGAGTTCCTCGTACTGCAGCGCGGGCCACGTGGTCACGATCACTCCCTGAAACCAGACTCGGTCCGTCAGATTTTCTGACATAAGCCATCATCTCAGAAAATCTGGTGCCCGTATTCTGAGATCGACACCGTCACCTGCTCCGGCGTCCGCAAGACACCGGTGTTCGCGCGCTGAACACGCGCAGACAGCGGTTCGACAGGCGAACACCGGTGTTTTGCGGAATCGCCCCCACGGGCAGGGTCAGGTCAGCGCGACGATGCGGTCGGCTGCGGCGATCACCGCCGGGTCGTGGGCCGCGTGCACGACCACGACACCGGCTGCGGCCTCGTCGGCGAGCGCCGCCACCACGAGCGCCGCCGACTCAGCATCGACCCCGGCGGTCGGTTCGTCGACCAGCAGCACCCCCGCCCGCTGCGCCAGCCCGAGCGCGACGAGCGTCCGCTGCCGCTGCCCGCCGGAGAGCTCCTCGACCGGCCGGTCGGCAAGGTCCGTGATCGCCATCCGCTCGAGCTGCGCGTCGACGACCGCTCGGTCAGCGCGTCCGAGCGGCCGCCACCACGCGCGGTGCCGCCACCGCCCCATCGTGACGGCCGCGCGGACGGTGAGCGGGAGCGTGGTCGGCGGCACGGACTGGGTCACGTAGGCGACACCGTCGGACGGGAGGCCCGTCACCCGCCCGGCGGTCGGCCGCACGACGTCCGCGACCACGTCGAGCAGCGTCGACTTGCCGGATCCGTTCGGCCCGGTGAGCGCGGTGACGACCCCGGCGGGGAAGACCGCGTCCACACCGTCGAGGACGGTCCGGTCGCCGAGGACGGCCGTCACCCGGTCCAGGTGGACGGCAGATCGGGGATCGGCGGGGTCGGTCGGCTCGGTCGCAGGCACCTGAGCACGCTATCAGTATCGATACTCGTTTTCATGTAGCGTCTCGGACCGTGACCTGGCTGACCGATCCGTTCTCCGTCGACTTCATGGTGCGCGCCCTGGTCGGCGGCTCCCTGGCGGCGGTCCTGTGCGCCGTCGTCGGCACGTGGGTGCTGGTGCGCGGCATGGCGTTCCTGGGCGAGGCGCTCTCGCACGGCATGCTGCCCGGCGTCGCGATCGCCACCCTGACCGGGGTCCCGCCGGTGCTCGGCGCCGCGGTGAGCGCGGGCGTCATGGTGCTCGGTGTCGGAGCGCTGCGTCGTCGCGCCCGACTGTCGTACGACACCTCGATCGGCCTGCTCTTCGTCGGGATGCTCGCACTCGGCGTGATCATCGTGTCGTCGTCGCGGTCGTTCGCCACCGACGTCACCGCGATCCTGTTCGGGGACGTCCTCGCCGTCACCCGGGCGGACGTCGGCGGCCTCGCGATCGCCGCGGCCGTCGCCCTGGCCGTCGCCGTGGCGTTCCACCGGCCGTTCACCGCGCTGGCGTTCGACACCCGCAAGGCCACGACGCTCGGCCTGCACCCGCGCCTGGCCGAGGTCGTGCTCATCGGGCTCGTCACCCTGGCGGTCGTCGCCTCGTACCGGGCGGTCGGCACCCTGCTCGTCGTGGGCCTGCTGCTCGCGCCCGCCGCCGCTGCCCGCGCGTGGACCCGGCACGTGGCCTCGACGATGCTCCTCGGCGCCGGCATCGGTGCGGCCGCCGTGCTCGTCGGACTCCTCGTCTCCTGGCACGCCGGCACCGCCGCCGGCGCGAGCATCGCCGCGGTCGCCGTCGGCGGCGTCGTGGTCTCGCGCGCCCTGGCCGCCGTCGTCCTGCGGCGCACCCCGATCCCGACACCGGCGCGCGCGGCCGCGCCGGCAGCACCACGATCCGCCGTACCGTCTCGAGAGGGAGCATGAAGCACTCGACCACCAACCGCGCCCCCGCGCGCATCCTGTCCACCATCGGCCTCGCCACCGGCCTGGCCCTCACCGTCACCGCCTGTTCCACGGGCGCCCCGTCGGCCGATGGCTCGACCGGCACCGCCCGTCCCCACGGCTACGTGGCGGGCGCGAGCGAGTCCCAGGAACCCCAGGTGCGCCTCCTGGCCGTGTCGGCATCCGGCGCGACCGCGCTGCACGACCTGCTCACCGAGGAGACCACCGAGCTCGACACCGTGGACGCACCGGAGCACTCGGCGACCGACGGCCGTTTCCTCGTGACGAGCGACGCCGACCGCACGACGATCGTCGACGGCGGGTCCTGGACCGTCGACCACGGCGACCACACGCACTACTACGCCGCCGAGCCGCGGGTGGTGGGCACGATCGACGGCGGCGGCCGGGTCGCGGTGCACTCGTCCGAGACCATGACGACGATCACCTGGCCGGACCGAGCCGAGGCGGTCGTGCTCGACCGCGAGGCACTGGGACAGGGCGAGGTCGACGAGACCGCACGGATCGACGCGCGCGTCCTGCTGCCGATGGGCGAGCATCTCGTGGCGGCCGACGGCGACCGGGTCCGCGTGCTCGACGCCGACGGCGAGGCGACGAACGCCACCGACACCGACACCCAGGCCTGCACCGACCCCGCCGGCGGGATCGTCACCCGCGCCGGCGCAGTCGTGGGCTGTGCCGACGGGGCGGTCGTGGTGGACGACGCCGGCGAGACGTCGTTCGTCGACCTGCCCGACGGTGCCGAGCGGCCGACGGCCTTCGCCGCACGTGCCGGCCGACCCACCGTCGCCGGGCTGGCGGGCACCACCGGGTTCTGGCTGCTCGACGCGCGACAGGGTTCCTGGCGCCTCGTGCCGACCGAGCGGCCCCTGCGCGCCGTGGTCGCGGTGGACGACGAGGACGAGCACGTGGTCGGCGTCGACGACTCCGGCCGGGTGGTGGTCGTGACCGCCTCGACGGGGAAGGTCGCCACGACGAAGGCACTGGTCGACGCCAGCCCCGACGACGACGCCCCGCTGCTGCAGCTCGATGCCCAGCGCGCCTACCTGGCCGACCCCGCGGACGGCACCGTGCACGAGATCGACTTCGCAGACGGGGCCCGGGTCGCCCGCACGATCGAGCTCCCCGTCGCCCCAGTCGCCTTCGCCGAGGCCGGACTGTGACGCGCACCAGGGCCCTGACCGCGGGCCTCGTCGCCGCAGCGCTCGCCCTCGTCGCCACGGGGTGCACCACCGTCGGCTCCGACCGCCCCCTCGTCGCGGTGACGACGAACATCCTCGGCGACGTCGTCAGCGAAGTGGTCGGGGACCGGGCCGACGTCATGGTCCTCATGCCGCCGGGCGCCGACCCGCACTCGTTCGAGGTCTCCGCGCAGCAGGCCGCACGGCTCCGGAGCGCCGACCTGGTGGTCGAGAACGGGCTCGGGCTCGAAGAAGGGGTCGCCCGGCACGTCAGGGCGGCGGCCGAGGACGGCGTGCCGGTCTCCACCGCCGGGGACGCGTTCGACCCGCTCGAGTGGACCACCGAGGACGACAGCGGCCCCGACCCGCACTTCTGGACCGACCCGGCCCGGATGGTCGACGTCGTCGAGGCCCTCGACCAGGACCTCCGCGACGCCGGGATCGAACCGGCCGGCACGGACGCCTACCTGGACGAGCTCCGCGACCTGGACGACACGATGACGACCGCGTTCCGCACCGTGCCCGAGGAACGCCGGGCGCTCGTCACGAACCACCACGTGTTCGGGTACCTGGCCGACCACTACGGCTTCCGGGTCGTCGGGGCGGTGATCCCGAGCGGGACGACCCTGGCCTCCCCGAGCGCCGCCGACCTGCGCGACCTGGCCGACGCCATCGACGAAGCGGGCGTCCGGACGATCTTCGCCGACGCCTCGCAACCCGCACGGCTGGCCGAGGTGCTCGCGGAAGAGGTCGACCTGCACGTCGAGATCCGCCCGCTCGCGACGGAGTCCCTCACCGAGGACGGCGACGCCTCCACCTACCTCGGCATGATGCGCTCGAACACCGAGGCCATCGTCGACGGCCTGTCGACTGGTAAATGAGAATGAGAATCAATACAGTGAGCGACATGACGAACACGAAGACGCTCCGGGCCGTGTGGCCCGCCGCCCTGCTCGGTGCGGCCGCCCTGGCCCTGACCGGGTGCGCCACGGACACCGACGCCGGGTCCGACACCACGGACACCCCGAAGGCCGACGGGACCCGCATCACCCTGACCTACGACGGAGGACTGCTCGTCCTCGACCAGGACCTGCAGGTGGTGGCCGACGACCCGATCGACGGCTTCACCCGGGTCAACCCGGCCGGTGACGGACGCCACGTGCTCGTCACCGTGCCCGAGGGCTTCCGGGTCCTCGACACCCAGGCCGAGCCGGCCCTGACCGACGCGGTGTTCCCCGCCGACACCGGCGGCCACGCGGTCGTCCACGGCGACCGCACCGCCCTGTTCGCCGACGGCACCGGGGACGTGACGACGTTCGACCACACCGAGCTCGACGGCGCCGACCTGCCCGAGGTCGAGACGACGAAGTCCGAGGCCGCCCACCACGGCGTCGCGATCGAGCTCGAGGACGGCACGCTCCTGACCACCATCGGCACCGAGGAGAGCCGCTCCGGCGTGCGCGCCCTGGACGCCGACGGCGAGGAGATCGCCCGGTCCGAGCAGTGCCCCGACGTCCACGGTGAGGGTGCCGTCAAGGGTGAGGTCGCGGTGTTCGGCTGCACCGACGGCGCCCTGGTCTACGACGACGGCACGTTCGAGAAGATCGACGCCCCGACCGAGTACGGCCGCACCGGCAACCTGTTCACCACCGAGGACTCGTCCGTCGCCGTCGGCGACTACAACGACGACCCCGACAGCGAGGGCTACCTGCTCGACCAGATCGCCCTGATCGACGCGGCCTCGGGGAAGTACACCGTCGCGGACATGCCCGACGGCGTCGGCTTCACCTTCCGCGACCTGGCCCGCGGCCCCGGCGACGAGGCGGTCGTGCTCGGCGACGACGGTGCCCTGCACACCTTCGACGAGACGACCGGCGAGCCGCTCGAGTCGTACCCGGTGATCGACGCGTGGGACGGCCCGGCCGAGTGGCAGGACGCCCACCCCGCCCTGAAGGTCGCCGGTGACGTCGCCTACGTCACCGACCCCGCCGAGCAGAGGATCCACGCGGTCGACCTGACCACCGGCAAGGTGATCGCCTCGAGCGACGAGCTGCCGGGCGTGCCCAACGAGATCGCGGTCGCGTAGCGACGAGCGAACGAGCGACGGGGTCCGGAACACGACCCCGAGACGCAACAGGAGGCCCGTGGCGATCCCGCCACGGGCCTCCTGTCCGCCGTCAGCGCGTGGACCGCGCGACGTCAGCCGCCTTGTGTCAGCCCTTGACCGGGATCGACTGCGCCTTGAGTGCCGCGATGGTCTTGGACTGCCCGGACTCGAGCGCCTCGCTCAGCGTGCCCGAGCCGGACGCGGCCTGCCCGAAGCCGTCGGAGACGTCCGAGTAGGTCTGCGTCATCGTCGGACCCCAGGTGAAGGGCTGGATGTCCTTCGCAGCGGTGGCGAACTCCTCGTAGATCTTCTGGCCACCGTAGAAGTCGAGCCCCTGGGTCAGGGCCGGCAGCTCGGCGCCGGTGGTCGAGGCCGGGTACAGGTTGGCCTCCTTGTTCAGTGCGGAGAGCGCCTCGGTCGAGGTGTTCAGCCAGACCAGGAACTTCGATGCCTCGGCCGGGTGCTTGCTGCCCGCGAAGACGACGTTCGACGAACCGCCCCAGGCGGCCGACTTGGTCTCGCCGGACTTCCACTGCGGCATCGGGGCGACGGCCCACTTGCCCGAGGTCGACGGGGCACCGCTCGAGATGGTGTTCGCACCCCAGACCGCGGAGACCCAGGTCCAGTCCTTGCCGCTGTCGTAGGCGTTGTTCCACTGGTCGGTGAAGCTCGGCAGGGTGTTCACGAGCTTCTTGTCGATCAGGTCCTGCCAGTAGTCGGCGACCTTCTTCGACGCGGCGTCGTCCAGGTTGACCTTCCAGTCCTGGCCCGAGTTCTCGAACCACTGGCCTCCGGCCTGCGAGACGAGCCCGGCGAACTGGTTGACGTCGCCCTTGGCGAAGTTGGTGATGTTGCCGCCGAGCTTCTTGATCTTCACGGCGTCCTCGGCGTACTCCTCCCACGTCTTCGGGGCGTCGAGGCCGGCCTTCTCGAACAGGTCCTTGCGGTAGTACAGGGCCATCGGACCGGAGTCCTGCGGCACGGCGTAGACCGACTTCCCCTCGCCGAAGGTGACCTGGTTCCACAGGCCGTCGGAGAAGTCCTTCTTCGCGTCGCTGATGCCGGAGCACGCGCCGATGTCCTCCAGGCCGCCCTGCACGCGGAACGCCGGCAGGGTGTCGTACTCGACCTGCCCGATGTCCGGCGCCTGCTTGGCCTTCAGCTGGTTGAAGAAGTTCTGGTAGGTGCCGCTGTTGCCGTTCGCGACGATCGAGACCTTGACCTGGATGTCCGGGTTGGCCTTGTTCCAGATCGCGACGACCTTGTCCATGTTCGGCACCCAGGTCGTGAAGTCGAGGGTGACCTTGCCGCCCGAGGGCTTGCAGCTGGCGGCCGCGGTGCCGGACCCGCCGCCGTTGCTGCTGCCGCCGGTGCTGCAGCCGGCGAGGGCCACGGTGGCGGCCACGGCGATCGCGGCGACGCTGAGGAACTTCGTTGTCTTCATGCTGTTTCCGTTCGGATGTGGTGTGGGGAGAGCTGGTGCGGGAAGGGGTGCGGGTCGGGGGCTACTTCAGGCCGCCGGAGCCCAGGCCGGAGCGCCAGAAGCGCTGCAGGCTCAGGAAGGCGACGAGCAGCGGGATGATCGAGACGAACGACCCGATGAGCACGAGGGTGCGCAGGTCCGGGTACTGGTTCACGCTCGAGTTCCACGTGTAGAGGCCGAGGGTGACGGGGAACAGCGACGAGTCGCGGAGCATCACGAGCGGCAGGAAGAAGTTGTTCCAGACGGCGACGAACTGGAACAGGAAGATCGTCACGAGCGCGGGCGACATGAGCCGCACGGCCACGGTGAAGAACGTGCGGACCTCGCCGGAACCGTCGATGCGGGCGGCCTCGATGATCTCGTCGGGCACGCTCGACGCCGCGAACAACCGTGACAGGTAGACGCCGAACGGGCTGACGATGCTCGGCAGGAACACCGACCAGAACGTGTCGGTCAGGTCGACCTGGCTGAAGATGAGGAACAGCGGCAGGGCCAGCGCGGTCGCCGGCACGAGCACGCCGCCGAGGAACACGTTGAACAGGACCTCGCGGCCACGGAACCGGTACTTCGCCAGGGCGTACCCGCACATCGCGGAGAGCACGGTGCCGAGCAGCCCGGCGACCCCGGCGTAGGCGATGCTGTTCAGCAGCCAGCGCAGGTAGATGCCGTCCTGCCGCGTGAACAGCTCGACGAGGTTGCCGAAGAAGTCCTGCACCGAGGTGGCGCTGAACCACAGCGAGAACGTCGAGTTGAAGTTCGCGGCGGTCTTGGTGGACGAGACCAGCAGCCAGAAGATCGGCAGCAGGAAGTAGAGGGTGAAGACCCCCATCACGATCATCGCGGCGCTGCGCGAGATGACGCTCTCACGGGGACCGCGCGCTCCGCGCTGGCGCGGACGGGAGGCCCGGTTCGGCTCGAGCGGTCGGCCGACGTCGCGGACGAGGTCACCTGGGGACGAGGCGTTGACGGTCACTGGGCGGCCTTCCGCTGGGTCAGTCGGAGGAACCCGATCGACAGGACGAACGTGGCGACGGCGAGGACGACCGAGAACGCCGCGGCGAGGTTGAAGTTCGGCACCGAGGACGTCGAGTAGACGAGCATGTTCGGCGTGAACGTCGACGAGATGGTCGAGGTGAACTGCCGGAAGACGGTCGGCTCGGTCAGCAGCTGCAGGGTGCCGATGACGGAGAACACCGCGGTGAGGACGATCGCCGGCACGACGAGCGGGATCTTGATCGACAGGGCGATCCGGAGCTGGGACGCACCGTCGAGCTTCGCCGCCTCGTACACCTCGGCGGGGATCGCGAGGAGCGACGAGTAGATGATGAGCATGTTGTAGCCGACGTAGACCCAGGTCACGACGTTGGCGACCGCCCACAGCACGGTGCTGCCGCCGAGCAGGTCGACCCGCGAGGTCACCGCGGAGAACGGCGACAGGTCGGGGGCGTAGAGGTAGCCCCACATGATCGCGGCGATGACGCCGGGCACCGCGTACGGCGCGAAGAACGCCAGGCGGAAGAACCGCTTGCCGCGCAGCAGCGGGGAGTCGAGCAGCAGGGCGAACAGGAGCGCGAGCCCGAGCATCACCGGCACCTGCACAACACCGAACAGCAGCACGCGGAGCACCGAGCTCCAGAACTCGCCGTCCTGGAACACCAGGGCGTACTGGCTCAGGCCGCCGAAGACCTGCGTCGGGGCGCCGAACGTGCCCTGCCGCTCGATCTTCTGCAGCGACTCCCACACGGCGTAGAGGATGGGGACCAGGTAGAACGCCGTGAACAGGACGGCGAACGGCAGGACGAAGATCGCGATCGCGCGGCGGTAGCGGAACCCGCCGCCCCGGCGTCGTCGGGTCGCGCTGGGCGACTGTGCGGTGGTGGTCATGAGCGGTTCCTGTCGGTGCGGATGATCTGGGTCCCGCCTGGGGCGATGGCGGTGGTGCCGGTGACGGGGCGGTCGGCGACGAGTTCGTGGCCGGCCTCGTGGTGCTCGACGGTGCGGTCGGAGTGGTTCAGCAGGAACACCCACTCGTGGGTGTCGTCGCGGCGACGGACGACCTCGAGCCCTGGGCGGACGGCGGGGTCGGCGTGCACCCCGGCCTCGTCGAGCACGCGGTGGACGAACCCGCCCAGCGCTGCGGCGTCGAGGACCGTGGACGTGTACCAGGCGGTGCCGGCGCCGTGCTCGTTACGGGTCACGGCGGGGCGCCCGGCGAGGGAGCCCTCGGCGTAGTCGACGACGCTCGTCGCGCCGCGCAGCTCGACCGGCTCGGACCAGACGCTGCCGGTCGTGCCGTCGGACAGCGCGATCGTGGCGTCGGCGGCGAGCGGCAGGAACTCGTCCACCCGCACGCCGAGCAGGTCGCGGAAGGCGCCCGGGTAGCCGCCGGTGCGGACCCGGTCGCGCTCGTCGACGATGCCGCTGAAGCAGCTGACGACGGCGTGCCCGCCAGCGGCGACGTGGTCGGCGATGACGGCCGCGTGCTCGTCGCGCACCAGGTACAGCTCGGGGACGACGACGAGCGCGTACCCGTCGAGGGGTGCTCCGGGGGCGACGACGTCGACGGTCACGCCGAGGTCCCACAGCGCGGCGTGGAACGCGTGGACCTGCTCCAGGTAGCGGAGCGCGGTGCTGGGGTGGGCCTCCAGGTCGGCGGCCCACTGGTTCTCCCAGCTGAAGACGAGCGCCACGTCGGCGACCACGCGCGACCCCCGCAGTTCGCCGAGCCGCTCGACCAGGGCGCCGAGCGCGACCACGTCGTGCCACGTCGTCGACTCGGTGCCGGCGTGCGGCAGCAGCGCCGAGTGGAACTTCTCGCTGCCCTGCACGGACGCGCGCCACTGGAAGAAGCAGACCCCGTCGGCACCGCGGGCGATGTGCGCCGCGGTGTTCCGGAGCATCTCCCCCGGGGCCTTCGCGACGTTGTGCGGCTGCCAGTTCACGGCACCGGTCGAGTGCTCCATGAGCAGCCACGGGGCGCCGCCGGCCAGGCCACGGGTGGTGTCGGCGGCGAAGGCGAGCTCGACGTGCGGCCGGGGCAGGCGGTGGTCCAGGTAGTGGTCGTTCGCGATGACGTCCATGTCGCCGGCCCACGACCAGTAGTCGAGCGCCGTGATGTGCGCGGCGACCATGAAGTTCGTCGTGACGGGCTTGTCGCTCAGCTCGCGCAGGACGGCGGCCTCGGCGCGGTGGTGGCCGAGGAGCTCGTCGGACGAGAACCGGTCGAAGTCGATGGTCTGTGCCGGGTTCGTGAACGACAGCGTCGCGCGGGGCGGCAGCACCTGCTCCCACGCCGAGTAGCGCTGGCTCCAGAACGAGGTGCCCCAGGCTGCGTTCAGCGCGTCGACCGTGCCGTACCGAGCCTGCAGCCAGCCGCGGAACGCCTGGGCGGAGACGTCGCAGTAGCAGTGCGCGTTGTGGCAGCCGAGCTCGTTCGACACGTGCCAGAGCCGCACGGCGGGGTGGTCGCCGTAGCGCTCGGCGGTGGCGCGGACCAGGGCGAGGGCGTGCTCACGGTAGACCGGGGAGCTCGGGCAGAACGCCTGGCGGCCACCGGGCCAGCGGGTCGTGCCGTCGGCGACGACGGGCAGGACCTCGGGGTGGCGGGTGGTGAGCCACGGCGGCGTCGAGGCGGTGCCGGTGCCCAGGTCGACCCCGATGCCCGCGCCGTGCAGCAGTTCGATGACGGTGTCGAGCGCGGCGAAGTCGTACTCACCCTGCCGGGGTTCGACGTGCGACCAGCCGAAGACGTTGATCGCGACGAGGTTCACGCCGGCCTCGCGCATGAGCCGGACGTCCTCGACCCACACCTCGGGGTCCCACTGCTCGGGGTTGTAGTCGCACCCGAACGCGAGGCCCGTCGAGCCGAGGCCGAGCGCGCCGGTGGCGGTCGTCGGCAGGGTGGTGGTCGTCACGGGGATCCTCGCTGATCGGGGCGACCCGCCGCCTCGGTCGCGTGCGACCCCTTCGACGGCGAAGGCCACCCAGTGTTCTGGGAGCGCTCCCAGGCCGCACCGGGGATCAGGGCCGGAGGTTTCTGGGAGCGCTCCCAGATCAAACACCAGCGGCTGCACCCTGTCAACTGCGAGGCGTTCCGAGGGCTCCTCAGCGCCGGATATGGTTGCCCCATGTCCGAGGTCCGATCCGCTCGTCAGCGCGCCACGATCCAGGACGTCGCCGACGAAGCGGGGATGTCGCGCGGCACCGTCTCACGGGTGCTCAACGACGAGCCGTACGTGTCACCGAAGGCGCGCGAGGCCGTGCAGGACGCCGTCCGACGCGTCGGCTACGTGCGCAGCGCCGCCGCCCGCAGCCTGGTCACCCGGCGTTCCGGGGCGATCGCGCTCATCGTCCACGAACCCTCGGTCGTGGTGCTCGACGACCCCAACATCGGCAACATCCTGATCGGCACGAACGCCGTGCTGTCCGACGCCGACCAGCAGCTCGTCACGATCATGGTCGACTCCGCCCGCGACAGCGAGCGCGTGGTCGAGTACCTGCGCGGCGGGTTCGTCGACGGCGCCATCGTGCTGTCCGCCCGCGACGGCGACCCGATCACCGGCGCGATCGAGGAGATCGGCATGCCCGCGTGCTTCGTCGGGCACCCGTCCGACGCCGCGAACATCTCGTACATCGGCATCGACAACCGCGCCGCAGCCGAGCAGATCACCCGGCGCCTTGTCGACACCGGTCGACGCCGGATCGGGATGCTCGCGTCCGGGCTCGACCGCGACTCCGGCCAGGACCGCCTGGCGGGGTTCACCGCGGCACTCGGCGAGCGCTTCGACCCCGACCTCGTCGCCCGGAACCCCCTGTTCAGCTACACCGCCGGCGCCGAGGGCATGCGCGAGCTGCTCGAGCGAGCCCCGGACATCGACGGGGTGTTCGCTGCGTCCGACGCCGTCGCCGCCGGTGCGATGGACGTCCTGCAGCGCAGCGGCCGGAGCGTGCCGTCGGACGTCGGTGTGGTCGGGTTCGACGACAGCGCCTGGGCGCTGCGGTGCGACCCGCAGCTGTCGACGGTGCGGCAGCCAGCGCGCCTGCTCGGCGAGCAGGCGGCACACCAGGTCCTCGAGCAGATCGGCGGCACCGACGACGGCCCACGCGGTCTGCTGTTGCCGACGGAGGTCGTCTGGCGCGGGTCCGCGTAGTCGGCCACGAAGCGGACGGGAGGCCCGTGGCGGCGTCGCCACGGGCCTCCCGTCCGTCCTCGGGTGCGTTCCGCACCCGGCTGGGTCAGCCCTGCGGCGGCGAGTAGAGCTGCAGGTCGTTGCCTTCGCTGTCCTTGAAGGGGATGATCTTGCCCCACGGGTGCTCGCTGATCTCGCCCTGGATGTCCGCGCCGCGCTCCTTGAGCGAGGCGACCTCGTCCTCGATGCTGCCGTCCGGCTGGAACGACACGACGGCGCCGCCGTCGCTCGCCTGGCTGGCGGACTCGCGTCCGTTCAGGCCGATCATCAGACCACCGGCGTCGATCTCGCTCCAGTCGTCGGACTGGTCCTTGACGGTGAGACCGAGCGTGTCGCGGTAGAACGCGACGGCGCGCTCCATGTCGCTGACCGGGACCCAGACTGCTGCGACTCCACTTGCCATGGTGTTTCCTCTCGTCGTGGTGTGCCGTGGACGGTAGGCAGGGCTCGTGCACGCCGGTACAGGGTCGGTGTCCCCCGGCGTCGGGTCAGCCGGCGGCCGGACGCCACATGCTGATCGGGGTCGCCGCGCGGAACCCCGCGATCGGCGCGCCGTCGGCGAACCCGTGCCGTCGGTACAGCCGGCGGTTCACCGGGGTGGACGACTCCAGGTAGGCGCCCCGGGACGACCGGTCGGCGCGTTCGAGTGCGTGCCCGAGCAGCAGGCCACCGACGCCACGACCCCGCGCGGCGGCCGACACCCCGATCTCGGTGAGGTACCAGTGCGGGGTCATCGGGCGGGCGCGCTCCATGCGGCGCAGGTGCGTCACGGCGCGGAGCGCACCGCGGATCCCGAGCGTCCGGAGAAACTCGGGCACCTGTCGAACGAAGGCGCCGAAGCCGCCGGTGTGCCGACCGGGCGCCTGCCAGAACGCGGCGCCGACCACGCGGTCACCGATCGTGGCGACGTCCACCCGACGACCGGTCGTCGGCACCGAGCGGATGAGGGCCGCGAAGAGGCGGGCCAGCACGGCGGGACGGTCCTCGCCGGATCGGGGCGGCCGGAACTCGGCGAGCACCGGGTCGTCGGCGAAGGCCTCGGCCAGGACGGCTGCGGCCGCCTCGAGTTCGGCGGGTCCTGCTGCTCGGACGACGGTCTCCATGGTGACTCCTCGGGTCGAACGACTTGGCCACTTGGCCGACTTCATCTTGGCGCGCCTTCCTGCACGCGCACCGGGCACTTCCCGAGAGGATGGAGGGCAGATCGCGGGCGCTGCCGGTGCGTGAATCGGCTATCGCAGCCTTTCGCACCCCTGACCTGCAAACCGACCGTAGAAGCGCTCCGAATGTCATGTGTGCCGCACACTGCGGCGCGTACAGAAAAGAGGGCTGATCATGACCAGCAGCGCAGCAACCGCACGCACCGGCTCCGGCTCGACGTGGACCCAGCGGGGCGCGTTCGTCTTCGGTGTCGTCTTCCTGATCGTCGGCATCGCCGGGTTCATCCCCGGACTCACCATGGACATGGGCTCGATGTCCGTGGCCGGCCACGGCTCCATGGCCCTGCTCCTGGGCCTGTTCCAGGTGTCCGTCCTGCACAACATCGTGCACCTGCTCTTCGGCATCGTCGGGCTGCTCGCCGCCCGCCGTGCAGCCTCGGCGCGCCTGTACCTCGTCGCCGGCGGCATCGTCTACGCGGTGCTCTTCGTCTACGGGCTCTTCACCGCGGGCATGGCCGGTGGCGCGAACTTCGTGCCGCTGAACAGCGCAGACAACGTGCTGCACGCCTTCCTCGCCGTCGCGATGATCGTGCTCGGTTTCGTCCTGCCGCGGATCGGCACGCGCACCGCGCGCTGAACCGCAGCACACACCGGACGGGAGGCCCGTGGCGACACTGCCACGGGCCTCCCGTCCGTCGTGTGGTCCGCAACCGACCTGCCGGGGGCTTGAAAGGTATGCCTATTCAAGCGTCGGCTGCCGTCAGGAGCGCCCGTCGTCCGCGTCGAAGAGCACGCACTGCAGCATCTCGGCGTTCACCACCTTGCAGAAGTGGTGCGCCTCCATCTGCACGTCGGGCTCGCCCTTCACGCAGTGGAACCCGACCACGTAGACGTCGAAGCCCCGCAGCGGTGCCGAGGTCTGCAGCACGGCGGCACCGCGGTCGAGCAGGGCGAGCTCGAAGCCGCCGGGCTCTCCGTGTGGGGTGACACCGGTCTTCCGGTCGTGCACGGTGGGGCTCAGGGGCATGCGGGCGTCCTTCCGTCCGTTCGAGGTGCGCGCCATGCAACCCGGAACGCCCTTGCTGGCGTCGGAGGCCAGGTAACGACTTCGCATCGAAGTTTGATGTTCTACATATTTCATTGGTTCTCCGCCAGGCTCGACGTTCATGAAGACCTCCGTCAAGAGCGCCCTCGTAGCTGCCGCCACCATCTCTCTGTTGCTCGCCAGCGGCACCGCAGCCGAAGCGACGCAACCGCGCGAGCCTCGAGCCGCGTGGGGGTACTACAACAAGGTGGTCAACAAGTCGAAGAAGTCCCACCACACCGGTTCGCAGATCCTCGCATCCTGCGGGTCCCGCACGTCCTCGATGAACTGCGGCCTCACGAAGGGCCGCGCAGCAACACGAACGATCGGTCTGGAGTTCGGTGCGACGAGGAAGTGGGCCGCGGGCAAGCTCAACTTCAGCGCTTCCCGCACACAGAGCGTCTCGGTGACCTGCAGCAGGCAGCGTGTCCCCAAGGGAAGGATGCTCGTCGCCTACCCGGTCGGGAACCGCTACAAGTACAAGATCGAGAAGCACATGACCGGCGCTGGGAAGGACTACGTCACCGGTCGTTCCGGCTGGTTGTACGCCTTCAACCCGGGCAGTGCACGCGTGACGTGCGACATCATCCGGTACCGCTGACCGATGTTCGCCCTGCGCCTGAGCATCAGAGTGACCAGCATTGCCGTCGCCGCCTTGCTGCTGGCGGGATGTTCCACAGCAGGTCACCCGGCCCACGCGGACGTCACGGTCGGGATGACGGTCACCGAAGCCGGTGCCCTCGTCCCGGACGGTGACGCGTTCGTCTGGTACGACCTGTCTCCACAGGTGCTCCATCGCCCAGCGACACTGTCTCAGGCCGACGGAGCGGACGGCGTCATCGTCGCCGTCTGCGATGGGATTGGCCACGGGGACGTCGCGGTCGGGGTTGTTCCGGAGACCGACTTCGACGGCGCAGTGAGCACCGCTGCCCGCAAGGAGGAGTACCGGCACTTCCTCCCCGAGTGCGCGCAAGCCCGAGGACACCCGCGTTCCGCACCGTGACCGTGGCTGAACCCGACCGGCGTACTGTCCGCTGCATGCCCGCACTCATCGACACGTTCACCCTGTCCAACGGTCTGCACATCCCGAAGATCGGCTTCGGCACGTGGCAGATCCCGTCCGGCACCGACGCGTACGACGCCACGAAGACCGCCCTCGAGCTCGGCTACCGCCACATCGACACCGCCCTGGCGTACGGCAACGAGGCGAGCGTCGGCGAGGCCGTCCGCGACAGCGGCATCCCCCGCGACGAACTCTTCATCACCACGAAGCTGCCGGCCGAGATCAAGACGGCCTCGGACGCCCGCGACGCCTTCGAGGAGTCGAGCAACAACCTCGACCTCGGACACGTCGACCTGTACCTGATCCACGCGCCGTGGCCCTGGAGCGACATGGGCTCCGACCACCGCGACGGCAACGTCGAGGTCTGGAAGGTCTTCGAGGAGCTCTACGACGCCGGCCGCACCAAGAGCATCGGTGTCTCGAACTTCGCCGTCGCCGACCTCGAGGACCTGCTCGGCCGCACGGACGTCGTCCCGCACGCCAACCAGATCCGCTGGTTCATCGGCAACACCCAGGACGAGACGACCGCCTTCGACCGCGAGCACGACATCCTGACCGAGGGCTACTCGCCGCTCGCCACCGGCGGCCTGCTCGAGAACGAGCAGATCGCCGAGATCGCGGCGAAGTACGACAAGACCGTCGCCCAGGTCGCCATCCGCTACCTGCTCGAGAAGGACGTCCTGCCGCTCCCGAAGTCCACGACCCCGTCGCGCATCGCCGAGAACGCCGACGTCGACTTCGTGCTGGCCGCCGAGGACGTGGCCGAGCTCGACGCGCTCGAGGACACCGCGAGCTGACGCGGCCCCACCCCGGACGGGAGGCGCGGTGCCGGCTGGCACCGCGCCTCCGGTCCGTCAGACGGCGGGCTTCAGTTCCAACCGGTTTCGTAGGAGAAGTCCGGAGCTTGCTCGATCTCGTCCAACTGTCGGCGCACCGCCTCGAGGCTCGACAGGCGGACTGCGAACGCGACGAGACGACCGCGGACCTCCACCGCCGCGTCATGTTCCCGCAGAAGTCGCTCCAGCCGCTGAGCGGACTCGCCCGGCTCGACGAACGCGCGGAGGACCCAGTAGTCGCTCCGTGTGACGACCCGGCTGGGGGTCAGTCCGACTACGGGTCGACGCTCGAGTTCCACCTCATCACCCAAGTGCAGCCCGTAGGCGAAGAACGGCACGGAGCACAACCGGTACCTGTCACCGCCGAGTTGCTCGAACGCGAGTTGCTCGTACTTGAGCTCATCGGTCTCGTCACCGATCGTGACGTTCGCGACGAAGTCGGCGCGCTCGCTCCACGCACTCTTCGGATGCAACACCCATTCGTTCGGGTCGATCACTTCGCTAATGAGAGCCTCCCGTGTACCGCCACGGCGGCGGCCACGCCCCACTGTATCCAGGAGGTGCGTTGACGGGCCATTCACGCGCTCCCTTGGAGGCGTTGCAGAACCCACAGGACAGCTGAGCGTTGTCGAGCGTGGCGTTCCCACCCTTGGCCCGCGGCTGCGCGTGGTCGATCTGCGGTTTGTCGGTCTTCATGCGACAGAAGACACAGGTCGAATCGGGGTTCTCCGCCTTCGCGGCTTGCTTCACCGACTTCGGGAAGACCTTGCCCGCCGTGGGACCGCCGCTGGAGCCGACCTTCGGCAGCACCCACCCTTCCCCGGCTTCTGCAGCGCCGGCCTCCGCTGCTCCGGCACCGGCAGCCGCGCCTCCTTCGACGGTGCTCGCCGCAGCGACATCGCCCGCCAGGACGCCGGCTTCAGCTGCACCGAACTCAGGAGCGGCGAACCCGCACAGTCCCTCGGTGATGAGCAAGCAAGCGAGGAACACCACTCCGAGGGCGGCTGCAGACCCGAAGATCACCCACTTCTCGGGTGTCGTCGCATTGGACTTCTTCGGCGGGGGTGGCGAGATCCCGATGCCACACGTCGCACCCCACGTGCAGGTCGGAGCACGTGACGACGCGGCGGTGGCGTAGTGGCCGGACCAGGGCCCGTACGACGCAGCGTGCACCGGCGCCGGCCGTGTCGACGGACGCAGCCAGTTGTTGATCGCCGAGACGATCGTTCGCACGGCCTTCACGATCTTGTTGATCGCCTTCGTGAGCGCGCAGAGCCACGCCGGGCACATGCCGCTGACATCGGGGTTCGAGACCGGATTGTTGCCGCTGTAGCTGTACCCGTTGTTCTGCTGCGGTTGGTCCGGGTTCAGGACCGAGTCGACGGACAGGAACCTCCCGAGGGACGGGTCGTACGCACGGGCACCGAGGTGGGTCAGGTCCGTGAAACTCGATGCCGACTGATTGAGGAAGCCGTGGTTCGACGTCCAGCTGCTCGCACCTCCTCGCTGCTCACCGAACGGTGTGAACCACCGACGGGTCACTTCGCCGGTCAGCACGTTCGTCTCGAGGTCGACGGTGCCGTCCACGTCGGTGTCAAGTGCGTACACCGTGTTGGTCAGAGCGGTCGCGTCGCGCTCGGCAACCGCTGTTCCCGCGATGGAGTACGTGCGCGTTGCGGTCGTGGTGCTCGACCCGTTCGCCTGATGCAGTTCGATGTCGCCCAGGAAGAGCGTCGCGCCGTCCTTCGGGTCGACCTGCAGCAGCTGGCTGCCCGAGGCGTCGTACACGGTCGACTGCGACTGCGCCCCGTCGGAGATACTCGTCACCTTCGCGGTCGCGTCGTACTCGAGGGCAGCGGTCCCGCGAGCGGTCGTGTCGCCCGCGGCGTCGTACTCGAACCCTTCCGACGTCGTCTCACCCCCGACCTGCTTGTCCACCGACTGCACGGCGTGCGGCCTCGCGCTCCCCGGAGCGCCGTAGTGGTACGTGTCGACTTCATCGGCCGTGCCACCGACCCCGTGGGTTGTCGCACTGGTGCGGTTGCCGGTCGCCTTGTCGTAGGAGTAGTCGACCCAGTACGGGGACGGACCGCCGAGGGCCTGCGCCGTCGGCGACGCTGCACAGTCCGAACCACTCGGCGTCCATGCACTGGTCAACTCGAGGAGCGAGTCGTACTTGTAGCACTGCGTCTCGGCCCCGGCGGCACCGACGGTCGAAGCGGACGTGACCGCACCGACGTCGTTCCGCGTGTAGGTCCGCTTCGCCTGGGTCACGGTCGAGGAGCCGGTCCCGGTCTGGTCTTGGATGCCGATGACGTCACCGGTCAGCGGATCGCGCGTGTACGACGAGGTGTTCGGCACGGTGCCGTCCCGGGTCGTCTGGGTCAGACGGTTCAGCGCGTCGTAGGTGAGTCCCGCGTAGCTCTTGATACCGCTCAGGCTCGAGACCTCACCGAGCGCGTTGTAGGTGTAGGACAGGCGTTCGGCGGCGAGGCCTCCGATGGCAGGCGTCGTGTACGAGCCGACGCTCCCGTCCGCGGTGTACGCGGTCTTCGTGGTGTAGCTCGTCCCCGCGAACGCCGGAGCGCCGTCCGGGATGGAGAGGGTCTGCCCGGTCGGCCGGTTGCCGCCGTCGTACCCCGTGACGGAGGTCGTGTAGGCGATGCCGGGGGTGCTCGCAGTCGAACCGACGTAGCGTGTCGCGGAACTGAGCTGGCCCACCTTGACCGTGTCGAAGGACCACGACGACACCAGCGGTCCCGTGGATGAGCCGGTCCGGAGCGCTGTCGCGCGGTTGAGCTCGTCGTAGCTCGTGGCGAGTGTCACTCCTCGGGCGTCCGTCGTGCTGGTCTCGTTGCCGACGGCGTCGAAGACGGAGGTGGTCGTCCCGGCATCAGGATCGGTCTTGGCCACCGCCTTGCCGGTCACGTCGTACGTCCACGACCACTTGTTCCCCGCGGGGTCGATCATCGACGTGAGGTCACCGCGGGCGTCGTACCCGTAGGTCGTGTCCTGGTGCGGAGCCGATGCGCCGATGACACCTCCGAGGTACTGCCGGAGGACGGTCTTCTGCCCGATCGAGTTGGAGAACGTGCTCGAAGGGGTGCCTCCGGAGGGCGGCACGACATCGACCTCGTCGGCACCGAGGTACCGCGTCGTCGCACGGAACCGCTCCTTGGCGTAGCTCCTCGCGATGACCGCGGTGGGACGTCCGACCGCGTCGTACGACGTGTCCTCGCTCGACTGGACCTGCTGCTGACTGACCGGTACGAACAGGGTGGCCGACGGCGTGGTGCCGCTCGCCCAGTAGGCGTTGTTCTGGCTCACCGACCGGCCTTGGTCGTCGTACCCGACGTCGGTCACGATGCTGCCGCCTGCACCGGACGGGTCCTGGCTCTGGACCTGCCGGCCGAGCCCGTCAGAGAGGACGTAGCCGGTCGTCGTCCCCGTGGAGTTCAGCGTCGTGGTCGCCACCGCGAGCGGAGCGGTCGGCGTCTCCGTGTACGCGAAGGCGTAGTTCGGCGCGGCGGGGTTGTCCGCCTTGGCGTGACCCGGGAGCCACACCTTGGCACGCCGCCCGAGCGCGTCGTAGTCCGCCGTCGTGACGCTGCCGTCGAAGTCGGTGAAGGACGTCACTGACCCGCGCCCGGGGTCGGTGACCGCCGTGGATTTCCACCCCTTCGGGTTCACGCTCGTGGTCGACGTCACCGGGCCACCCGTCGACGGCGAGTAGGACGTCGTCGTCGCACGCCCGAGCGCGTCCTTGCTGGAGAGCTCACGGCCGATCGCGTCGTAGCTCTTCGTCGCCGTCGTCGTCCAAACGGGATCGCTCCCCGAGAAACCCGTCACCTGCTGGACCTGGGTCGGATCACCCTTGGTGGGGGTCGCCCCGATGGCCGCGCCGTCGTAGCTGGTGCGTTGGTCCGAGACGACATCTCTCGGAGCGGGAACGCCACCGCCGCATGCTGTGCCGACGCTCTTCTGCTCGAGCGGCAGCCCGATGATCCAAGCCGAGGTGTTGTTCGGCACGTACGACGTCGTGGTGCAGGTCGATCCGGCGTCCGACGAAGACACTGCCACCTGCGTCGGGTTGCCGTCATCGTTCGACGTCGTCACCGTCGTCCTCGTGCGGGTGCCGCCGTTCGCGAGCGGTTCGGACATCCGTTCCGAGCCGTCACGCACCATGCGCGCGGTGTCCGATCCGTCGTCTGCCTCGACATCCCCGACCCACGGCGTGGACTCCGTGTCCGACACGACCGCGCCACCGACACCGTTGCGCACCACCGTGCGACGGGTCTGGCCTGCGAGCCATGCGGAGTCGGTGACCCCCGGAGCTCCGCTGACGTCGACGGACTTCTGCCCTCCGGAGGTCCCGGCGCGATCGCCGTCGAGCCCTCGGTAGAACGTGTACTCCGTGTCGCCCTGAGCAGCGGGATCGGAAGCGCTGCCGGTGTGGACCTCGACGGTGTCGTAGCCGGCGTAGAGCGACCACGTCCGCTTCTTCACGGGCACGGTCGGCGACGAGTTGTACCGCCACGCCGGGGTGCCCGTGTAGACGTAGGACGTCTCGACCGGCCGATCCGCGCCGCCGCCGGTCCTCGGGTCGTCGACGACGCTCATGACGACGTACTTGTGGAAGAGGTCGAGTTTCGGCTCCTGTGGCGGCGTGATGTCCGGCGACCACCACTGCGGGTAGCACCGCCGGGAGTTCGTCGCGGCGCCCTTCTCGATGGCGTCGGCTTCTGCCGCCGTGCAGTCCTGTGCCGAGTAGTTCACCGAGGTGACCGCGCCCGTCTCGGCAGTGATGGACGAGATCCGGAGCTTGTCGAGGGGTGCGAGCCCGTCGACCGCCCAGACACGGTTCTGCATACGCACACCGTTGAACTTCACCGGAGGGGTCGAAGCGGATGCGCTGCCCTGGTAGCCCGTGTGCTGCACCTGCGTCATCCAGAGGGCAGCCGTCGTGCCGTCGCCGGGCGCGGGGAACGAGTGCGAGAGGGTCCACTTGTCGACGGCCGCGTAGCTCGAACCCGACTTCACCGACGCCGTGATGGTGTTGAGCATGCCGTCCGTCCAGAAGGTCGGCGCCTTGTTCGCGGTGCACGCGGACGTGCAGAACTGGTCCCAGGGGACGTCAGGGTACGAAGCGGGTTTCGCGGGCTTGGTCGCGGCTGCGGAGAGGTCCTCCTTCGTGCAGTTGGCGTGGGTGGTGTCACTGCATCGCCCGTACGCGTCGTAGCCGAAGGCGACTCTGCCCACGGCCGCACTGGCCGCGTAGACGGTGGACGGTGTCAGGCCGTAGTCGATGTGGTCCAGCTGACCACCGCGCGTGTACGACGTCGTCGTGGCACCGTTCTTCGCGTAGCTGTTCGTCTCGGCGTCGTAGTACAGCGCCTCAGCGTTGCCGTGCACGTCGACGACGTAGTCGAGGTTCCAGCGCCACCCCTGCATGCAGGACGAGGCCGCGAACGTCGAGGCGTGGCAGGGTTCGCCCGCGTCGTTGCCGAACACCGGAACGGTCCAGGTCGAGTTCGTCGTGGGCTTTCCGCTCGCCCAGCCGGGGAGCTGGTTCTTGCCGAAGTAGTACTGCGTTCCGTCGGTGGTGGTCACCCGCCAGCAATCGGCGTCGTGCGTCCCGTTCGCCGAGCACCCGGCTGCAGTGCCGACGAGGTGTTCGATCCGTGAGCCGTCGTCGGACGACATCTTCCAGACCCCACTCGCGGAGTCGCGCACGAGCTGCGCGCTGTGTCCGCCGAGCGAGAGGGTGGCGTTGTCGGCCTTCCAACACTCGTCACCGGAGGTCTTGACCGGGCCGCTCGCACCGTCGTCGAGCGAGCAAGAGACGTACTGCCGTTCGATGAATCCACCGCCGCCGAGCTCCCAGCCGTCGCCGATGGCCGAAGGCTGGTTGTTCGTCGATCCGGTCTCACCGTCGATGGACTGGGAGTCGTAGGTGAGCGCGAGCGACGGCGACGGTCCCCCCGGAGCGGGAGGAACCGTGATCGGGTACTCCCACGAGAAGTCACCGGTCTGCGCGGAGACGTCCCACTTGCCCGACTCCTTCAGCGACGATGCCGAGAACGACCCTGTCCCCGACGATGACGTCGCCGCCGTCGTCGCAGCGAGCGTCATCATCCGCGACGAGACGAAGGGCGTCAGTGTGATGGCCGAGGCGGTCGTCTTGGTCGCGACCGGTGTCGCTGTGGTCTGCGAGTACTTCCGCTTGCCGTCGATCTGCACCCAGCGGGTGCGTGCTGCGTAGTCCGCTCCGAACTGCTGGGCCAGCAGCTTCTTGGGGATGCGCACAGCGACGGGTGCCCGCTTCGAGGAACCGTCCGATCGGCGCAGGGTCAGCACGACCCCCTGCAGGTGCTGCTTCTTCGCAGCGGCTTGCGAACGAACCGCTACCGTGACATCGCGGATCGCACCCTTCGACGAGGCGCCGCTCGAGGTCGCGGACGCGACGGAGATCGACGTGTCACCGACGGCAGTCCACGCCCCGGCACGTCGCGCGGAGGTTGCTCCCACGGCAGCGGAGGAGGCGTCATCGTCCGCTCCGGAGCGATCGAGTTCGAGGTTCCAGGTGCGCTTCGGCAGATGCCTGGTCTTCGTCGTCTGCGAGTTCCACGACGCGGACTTCGCTTCTGCTTCGACCTTCGGAGCCGAGTGGCCGGTGACCGGCTTACCGAGGTCTGCGACGACCGGCAGTTCACCCGTGCGGATGAACACCAGCGCGGTGACGATGAGCGCTCCGGCAGCGACGGTTGCGACTCCGGTTCGGAGGATCGCCTGCTGCTTCGTTCGCCGACGTGCGCGATGCCGGCTCACGCGTCACGCTCCTGCAACGTGGTCGCGACGATGAAAGCGGATGCTCTGCGCACCTGTCCCCCTGCTCGATGATGATCGACCACCGAGCACCCCGGCTCACATGGCTTCCGGATCGTATCGATCAGGAACACATAGACAGGTGCCCCCCGAACGCGGGTGACCCGGGCTCGATCCGCGGAGATCCGGGCCTCGCGCCTCGGCAGCTGTGAGGACTATCACCCTCCCGGCCATGCCCGCCGGTCCGGGCGAACTCCGCCTCGTGGCTGTGCGCTGTGCCGTGTTCGGGGGTCTCCGCCGGGTTCGGGGTCTCGC